>JAFAZN010000272.1 GCA_019239775.1 Chloroflexota bacterium | reverse complement strand
CGGAATTCCCCGTGCCAGAGGGCGACTTCTGCTCGCGCGGCGGACGTTTCGGACCGCACAACGTGCACGAAATGCGGCCCGGCACGATGTCCGACGCCAACGTGGTCTACGTCACCTGGTTCAACGCTGGCCTGCGCGTGGTGGACATCTCGGACGCCGCGCACCCGAAGGAGATTGCCTACTACGTGCCCGAAGCGCCGCCAGGTCGTTCGAGCATCCAGTTCAACGATGTCTTGGTGTCCAAGGACGGACTGGTGTACGCCACCGACCGCTTCACCGGCGGCCTGTACATCATGGAGCGCACCGCCTAACTGGGAAACGCCAACTGCACCGCTGCGCGAGCGGGCTCCAGCTTGCCGGCGCGCACGCCGATGAGGCGGATTGGTTGGCGCGTCCACGCCTTGCGCATGAGGGCTGCTGCACCGGCGGCCAGAACCTCGGCGTCATCCGTCGGAGCACCCAGGCGTAGTTGCCGCGTAATAGTGATCCATGTGACGCCATAGCGCAGCTTGATCGCGACCTCACTACAGACCAGCCCTTCCGCACGCAGCCGTTCCGAGACATCGCGCGCTTGAGCGCGAATGCGCGACCAGATCTCGCGCGCATCGGCGGTGTCGCGCGCGAAGGTGTGCTCGGCGGAGATGCTCTTGTATGCGTGCTCGCCGACGAGCGTTGAGTCGTCCTGGCCGCTGGCGGCCGCATGCAAGTAACGCCCGTATGCCGAGCCGAACTGCTCGACCAGCAGCGTCAGCGGTTGCTGCGCAAGGTCGCCGATCGTGGAAATGCCCATAGCGCGCAGGCGCACCTCGGACTTGGGCCCGACGCCCACTAACGCACGCACGGACAGCGGCGCGAGAAAGGCCGCTGATTCGCCCGGAGCAACGATGCACACGTGGTCAGCCAGCGTTTTGGCGACCTCCGATGCCATCTTGGCTACCAGCGGCGTTGGCGCCAGGCCAAATGACACCGAGAGGCCAATCTGCTCCAGGATGCGCGTTCGCAGCTTCACGACGGGCTCGCGCTCGAACCCGGCGGCGGTCCAGTCCATGGCGGCTTCGTCAATCGAGCGCTGCTCCAACAGCGGGGTGTGCTGCCGCAAGAGCTCCATCAGGCGACGCGAATACTGTCCGTAGACCGCGTGCCGCGGGCGGACGTAGACCACCTCGAGGCCGTGCTCCCGAGCCGTGCGGGCCGCGATCGCGGTGCTCATCCCGCTGGTGATGCCGATGTCTCGGGCCACGGAGTTCGAGGTCGTAACGACTGCCCGGGGATACTCGCGTGGATCGAGGCCGACGATGACGACGCGCGGGTCACGCGCAAGTTCGGGCGCCTCCAGCGCCTCCACACTGAAGTACATCTTGTCAACGTCGCAGTGCAGGTACACACCGTCCGTTAGCGCAGCGGCAGTCCCCACGCGTGCGGGTTCAGGCAGGCCTGGCCGCGGGCTCGCTCGCCATCGCCCGAGCTAGCAGCCGTTGAAGCTCTTTGCGCTCCTCAACCGTGAGTGCCGCAAGCACCTCGTTTTCCACGCTCTCGAGCGCCCGATCGGCCCGCTCGACGGCCCGCCGGCCTTCCTCAGTAAGTTCAACCATGTGTCGCCGACGGTCATTGGGATCGCGGCGTCGCACCGCCAGCCGCCCGGCTTCGAGCACGTTCAGCAGTAGCACGCAATTGTTCGGATCCAGGTGCAGCGCGTCGCCCAGCGCCTGCTGGCTGACGGCATCCTGCTCGCGCAGGTTGTTGAGGGCCAGGTAGGCCTTGAGGTTCATGCCGAGCACATCCTCAGTCGCGCGGCGGTAGATCTCTCGGCTGAGCCGCGTTAGCAAAACCATCGCTCCGGGCGCGACGGCGGGAGGCATGCTTGTGTCGATCGTAGCAGTCCTGGGTGAGTGTACTGGTTTCATTGAGCATCATCGCTCCATATATCGTCATTGATTTATTGATGATATGTGCTAGAGTGACCGTCCATGTCCCATTTTGAATTCGCTGCGTCCAGCCCCGATCGCCGCCGCTGGTTCGCCCTCGTGGTGGTGTGTCTGGCGCAGCTCATGAATGCTCTGGACACCACTATCGTCAACGTCGCCTTGCCCACCATTCAGGCCGACCTGCACTTCACCCAGGCCGGTCTCACCTGGGTCATCAACGCCTACCTGATCACGTACGGCAGCTGCCTGCTGTTGGCTGGTCGGCTGGGTGACCTGGTGGGCCGCAAACGCGTATTTCTGGCCGGCGTGGTGCTGTTCACGCTCGCCTCGGCGGCGTGCGGCCTGGCGCATGACTCAACGGTCCTGGTCGCCGCACGCTTCATTCAGGGCATCGGTGGCGCGGTGTCCTCGTCGGTCATCGTCGCCTTGATCGTCACCGAGTTTCCGGTTGAGATCGATCCGCTGGCGCGTGCGCGGGCGATGAGCACCTACGTGTTCGTGACCATCAGCGGCGGCTCGCTTGGCTTGTTGCTGGGTGGCGCGCTGGTGCAGTCGATCGACTGGCACTGGATCTTCTTCATCAATTTGCCGATCGGCATCATCGCCGTGTTGCTCGGGCGCGCCCTGATCCGTGACAACGTGGGTCTCGGACTGTCGCACGGTGTCGATTCCATCGGTTCGGCGCTGGTGACCATCGCCTTGATGCTCGGCATTTTTGCCATCGTGGAGCTGCCAACCTCGGGCTGGACCTCGGTGAACACGCTCGGCGTCGGCGTCGTCTCGCTGGTGCTGCTGGCTGCCTTCGCAATCAGGCAGGCGACGACCGCAAATCCCGTCATGCCACTTCGCGTTCTACGGCTACGCGGTTTGGCAAGCTCGAGCCTGGTGCGCGGGTTGGGAGCGACCGGCCTCTACGCGTCGTTTTTCTTCAGCGCCTTGTACCTGCAGCGCACCTTGAGCTTCGGTCCATTCGAGACGGGCATCGCGTTCCTGCCGCAAACAGTTTCGGTCGGTCTACTGTCGCTCGGACTGACCGCCCGGCTGATGCAACGCTTTGGCGCTACACGCGTGTTGTGCCTCGGACTCGGCTCGACGTTGCTTGCGCTCGGGTTGCTCGCCACCACCTCGGAACAGACCGGGTACTTTCCCCGCCTGTTCGTCGCCTTCGTGCTACTTGGCCTCGGCGCTGGCAACACGTTCATGCCGCTGCTCAGCCTGGCGCTCGAGCACGTGCCGGCCGAGGACGCCGGCCTGGCATCGGGCATCGTGAACGTCTCGATGCAGATCGCGGCGGCTTTCGGACTGGCCATTCTGGGCAGCGCCGCGGCGTCGCGTACCGAGGCGATGCTGACCGCCGGCCTACCGCTCGGGCAGGCAGCCGTGGCCGGCTACCAGGTCGCGTACGTCCTCGCGGCGGCCTGCATCGCAATTGGGCTGCTGTTATCGCTGGTGCTGTTCCGCGCGCGGATGGCGCCAGCCCTCGAACCACTCGAGCTCGATGTTGCCACTGAAGCGGAAGACTGGCGCGCCCTGGACGTCGCCTAAAACACCCGCGGCAAGCGCATCGAACCTTCGGGTCTGACTTGTCCGCGTCCAAGGTGGAAACGATCACGAAGTTCGGCCGACATGCTGTCAATCACCCGACACGCTGTCGGCCGAAGTTCCGGTTTTCAGCGGCGCAGTGGCACGGCGGTGGGGCGCCAGTACTCCACGCCGCAGCAGTCGGCGACGGTGCGGATGCCATCCGCTCCGCCACGCGCCTCTGCGACGCCAGCACTCAGCCACGCGGCCAATCGGTACAGCGATCCAGCCAGCCGTCGCCGCACACCCGGCGTTTGCAGTTGGGCCTCGGCGACGCGGCGCGCGTGGGCAGCCTCCTGCCATAACTCTTCTTGCCGACCGCGGACGAGTTGCTCGAACGCTTGTGGTGACATCATGGGTTTTGCGACCTCTCCTCGGTGACTACGGGCGGCTGCAGGTACCGGCCCAATTGATCACTGAGCTGGTCCAGCGCATGCGGCCGCAGGCTGTAGCGGCTTGGGGCATTGGCTACGAAGTGAACCCGGACCAGGCCCGCCGCCCGCAGCTGGACCAGGTGATGATGAACGGTTGGTTGTGACAGGCCGATGAAGCGCGCCACCTCGGTCAGCGTGCGCGGACCATCGGCCACGAATCGCAGGATGCGCAGCCGGCTCTCGTCGCTCAGCGCGTGCGTGAGACGTAACAGACGCGAGGGCGGCTGGTCGTCCGTCGGCAGACAGATGTCGGCCGGGTACAGGATGATCACCCCGCCCTGCTCGGGGACGTCGGTGTTGTACGGCCGCTCGTGATACTGCGGGATGAGCGTGACGTTCAGTAGGTCCTCGCCCGGCTCGACCAGGATGCCGTTGGTCATCTCCTCGATCAGCGCCTGAGGTGAAGCATCCAGGTGCTGCCGCAGCTGGTCCGCGTTCTCGGCGAGTCCTTTGAGGATTGCTGGATCCACGGTGCTGAAGTACGTGTCATCCCACACGTGCAGGACGTTTACGACGCGGTCTCGCCAACTCAGAAAATCCCGCGGTAGTCGCGGTCCGGCATCGGGCAGGTACGGTGCAAGCACCTCGTAGGCGTCGCCCGCGCTGAGGCTGGCAAGCCAGTCGAGGAACGGATTGACCTCGCGACTGACCGGACAGGCGCGTACCAACAGCAGCAACAGCTGATCTTCCTTTTGCTTCAGCGAGAGCGCCGCGCTCTGGCGCGAGAGGCGCGCGGCCATGCCCGCCGGGAGTCGCTCGCGAACGTGGTTGACCCATGCCTCGCCGAGCTCGAGCAGGCGGTGCTTGGCGAACGTCACGAAGCAGCCGACCGACAGCACCAGCTCGTAAGCTGGCGCCCAGTCCACCGCGACGGATAGTTGCTGATCGACGTCTGCTTGCATTAGATGCTCATCTAAGTACGTGTGTCTGCGAGTATGAGCTAAACACGCACGGCTGTCAATATTGGCTAACTGCTGTCGGCACGCGCCGTGCGTTGTCGGCAGCCGCGCGATGGTGATGCTCTCGGCGCTGCGGCGCCACCGCCTGGTCGACAGCCGCGGCCACTCTGCTCGCGTTACCGACGTCGCCGTCGACCTCTCCGTGGGCGACTATCCGCTGGTCACCCGCGTCCTGTACCGCCACAAAGGCCACGGCACCATGGCCATCCCGTGGGCCGACGTGGTCAACACAAACTGGCGCAAGCAGCGCATCCAGGTGAAAGACCTCGACGCAGGCAGAGCCGCCCCCGCTGCGTCCCTGAGGCGTACCGTCCTGCTGGGCCGGGATGTCCTCGATGCCCTCATCCTGGACGTGGCTGCCGCGCAGGCGATGCGCGCCAATGATCTCTGGCTGCGCGAGGAGCAGGGCGAGCTCAAGCTCTGTGCTGCCGACGCCAGCCCGTGGGCCGTGCTGCGGCGCCTCGCCCGGGGCCTGTTGGGCAACGGCGCCGAACGCCGTCTGGTCGACTGGAAGAACCTCGAATTCCTGCGCGGCGACCCGCAAGCTGCCCGCTCGGGCGGCGACTACCACCGCCGTATCACTCGCCTCCCGCCTGTCACGATCGCGCAGCTGGCCACGGCGGTGCCGTACAGGCACGCCGCCGAGCTTCTAACGCTGCTGCCGGATCCGGTGGCTGCCGACACCCTCGAAGCGATGACCGCCGAACGGCAACGCCAGGTGTTCGAAACGCTCGACGAAGGCCAGTCGCTGCGCCTGCTAGCGCTGATGGCACCCGATACGGCTACGGACCTGGTTGGGCGACTGCCGCCCGATGAAGCCCGCTGGTTCCTCGAACGGCTGCCGCCCGACTCCGCGCAACGCGTGATCGAACTGCTGCGCTATCCCGAGGACACCGCCGGCGGCATCATGACCAACGACGTCCCGGTGGTGCCCGCCGGGATAACGATCGGCGAGGCGCGCAGCGGCCTGCGCGAGCACCTGCGCGCACCCGACTTCGTCTACTACGTCTACGCTGTTGCCGACCTGGAGACGCGGCGTCTGGAAGGCGTGTTCAGCTTGCGCGACCTGCTGGTCAACGACGAATCGCGCTTGCTGGCGGAGATCATGCAGCACGACGTGCTGGCAGTTGATCCGCTGGAGCCGGCGGTACAGGCGGCACGCCAGGTGTGCGAGCTGCACCTGGCAGCCTTGCCGGTGGTCGGCCGCGATCGCCGCTTGCTCGGGGCGGTCACCGTCGATACCGCGCTTGCGCACATTGCGCCAGCAGCCTGGCGCGATCAGACGATCCGCATCTTCTCGTGACCACTCCTACCAACGCGCCCGAGACCGTCGCGATGGTCACCAGCAGTGCGACGAGCCTGCCGCGGCGCCCCCGAGCCATTCGTCCTGGTATCCGCCTCACCGTGCGCGGCCGCAGTCTCAAGCTGCGTCGCCTGCGCCAGCCGCCGGCTGGCATCTGGCGTTGGCTGGCAATTCTTGGACCTGGCCTGATCGCCTCGGTCGCGGGCGACGACGCCGGCGGAATCGCCACGACCAGCTTGATTGGCGCGCGCGTTGGCTACGAGCTGCTATGGCTACTGATCCTGCTCACCGTTGCCCTGGCGGTCGTCCAGGAGATGGCCGCTCGGCTCGGGGTGGCGACCGGCTCGGGTCTGCTGGACCTGATTCGCCAGCGCTTCGGAATCGGCTGGGCGCTTCTGGCGGTGACGGTGATACTGGTCGCGAACGCGGGCGTCACCGCAACCGAGTTTCTGGGCATCGCCGCGGCCTCCGAAATCTTCGGACTCAGCCGCTGGATCGCGGTCCCGTTCGCTGCGCTGGGTCTCTGGGCGCTGATGCTGTACGGCAACTACTTCTCCGTCGAACGCATTTTTCTCATCATGACGCTGGTATTTCTGGCGTACCCCGTCGCCGCGATTCTGGCCCACCCAGATTGGACCGCCGTCGTACACGGCGCGGTTGTGCCGTCTTTGCGCTTCGACCAGGGTCAACTCGCGTTAGTCGTGGCCCTGATCGGCACAACGATTACGCCCTACCAGCAGCTCTTTCAGCAAAGTGCGGTCGTCGAAAAAGGGGTTGGTCCGCGCCAGTACCCGTCTGAGCGACTCGACGCCGTCGTCGGTGCCGTGATGGGCAACCTCATCTGGCTCTTCGTGATTTGCGCCAGTGCGGCTGCCTTGCGACCGCTTGGGATAGTGGACATCAGCTCGGCAACGGATGCGGCGCGCGCGCTGGAACCGGTGGCGGGTCCTGCCGCCCAGGTGGTCTTTGCCTTCGGCTTGCTGGGCGCGTCGTTGCTGGCGGGCGCCGTCGTCCCGCTGGCGACCTCGTATTCGGTCGCCGAAGCCTTTGGCTTTCGCAAAGGCATTGGTCTCGACTATCGCCGAGCACCCGCGTTCTACATGCTGTTCACGGCGATGGTCGCCTTCGGTGCACTGGTGGCGTTGCTGCCCGCCGCACCAATCATCTCCTTACTTGTCGGCATTCAGGTGCTGAATGGACTGCTGCTGCCGGTAGTTCTCGGCTTCATCCTGGTGCTGGCGGCGGACCACCGTCTGATGGGCGGGCTCGCCAACACCACCTGGCAGGCTGCACTGGGGTGGCTGACTCTGGCCGTCGTTACCCTGGCTACGCTTGCGCTCGGGGTCCAGACCGTCAGCGGTAGTTGACGTCTGCGCCCGTGGTGGGAGCCAGCGGCTCGGCTAACCTGAGTCCTCGATGACCTCACCAGCAGAGTTGCTGAAGAACCTCGAGTACCGCCTGGTTGGTCCGTTCCGCGGCGGGCGCGTTGGCGCCGTTGCCGGCGACCCGTTCGAATCGCAGGTGTTCTACTTCGGCTCGACCGGTGGTGGCGTGTGGAAGACGTCCGACGGCGGAATCTACTGGCGCAACATCTCGGATGGGTTCTTCCAGCGCGCCTCCGTCGGCGCGATTGCCGTCGCGACGGCCGATCCGAATGTGATCTACGTCGGCATGGGCGAAAGCTGCATTCGCGGCAATGTTTCTCACGGCGACGGTGTCTACAAAAGTACCGACGCGGGCAAAACCTGGATGCATCTGGGCCTGGAAGACACGCGCCACATCGCGAAAGTCCGGGTCCACCCGACCGATCCCAACACCCTGTACGTCGCGGCCCTGGGCCACGCTCATGGACCGAACCAGCAGCGCGGCGTGTTCCGCTCCAGGGACGGTGGCACGAATTGGGAACACGTGCTCTTCCGCAGCCAGGACGCCGGCGCCAGCGACCTCAGCATGGACCCGCACAATCCGCGCGTGTTGTTCGCTTCGTTCTGGGAGACCAGACGTGGTCCGAATTATCTGAACAGCGGCGGTCCAGGCAGCGGACTCTTCCGCTCCACCGATGCGGGTGACACCTGGACGGAGATTTCGCGCAACAAAGGCCTTCCCAAAGGTGTTCTGGGCAAGATTGGTGTGTGCGTCTCGGGCGCGCAACGCGATCGTGTGTACGCCATTTTCGAGGCAGAAGATGGCGCGGTCTTCCGCTCCGATGACGCCGGCGAAACGTGGGACAAGGTCTCCACCCAACAGGAGCTCCGCCAGCGTGCCTGGTATTACCACCACATCATCGCCGACCCGCGCGATCCGAACACCGTCTGGGTGATGAACATCGAGACGTGGCGTTCCGTTGATGGTGGGCAGACGTTCAGCGGGTTCGCTACACCCCACGGTGACAACCACGACTTGTGGATTGATCCGAATAATCCACAACGCATGATTCAGGGCAATGATGGCGGCGCCCTGATCACGTTCAACGGCGGGGCGAGCTGGTCGTCGATTTACAACCAGCCCACGGCGGAGCTCTATCACGTCACGACCGATACGCGCGTGCCGTATCGATTGCACGGCGCGCAGCAAGACAACACCACGATTTCGGTCCCGAGTCGTTCTCCGCTTATCGCGATCACCAACAATGAGTACTGGGACATCGGGGGTGGCGAGAGCGGGTACGTGGCGGTACGACCCGACAAACCCAACATCATCTTCGCAGGCAGCTATCTGGGGTTCCTTACGCGGTACGACCATGAAACGGGCCAGGCGCGCAATGTCGAGGTCTGGCCGGAGGAGCTGATTGGCTCCGGCGCAAAAGATGCGAAGTATCGCTTCCAGTGGACCTTTCCAATTCTCCTGTCACCGCACGATCCGAACGTCCTGTACGCGACCGGTAATGTTGCTTTCAGGTCCACCGACGAAGGCACCACATGGCAGCCGATCAGTCCGGACCTCACGCGCAACGATCCAAGCAAATTCGACGCATCGGGCGGACCGATCACCAAGGACAATACCGGTGCGGAGTATTACGGCACGATCTTCGCGTTTGCGGAGTCGCCACTCCAGCGCGGCGTATTCTGGGCCGGCTCGGATGACGGATTGATCCACGTGTCACGCGACAACGGGGCGTCGTGGCAGAACGTCACTCCGCCTGGCTTGCCAGAGTGGGCGTTGATCAGCATCATCGAAGCTTCGCCGCATGACGCGGCAACCGCGTACGTCGCAGCCAACCGGTACAAGTTGGACGATTTTGCGCCGTACCTGTTCAAGACATCGGACTTTGGTTCCACCTGGACGCGTATTACCTCCGGTCTCCCGGATGACGTCTTTTGTCGCACCATTCGCGAAGATCCCACGCGGCGTGGCCTGCTCTACGCTGGGACCGAGACCGGCGTGTACTTCTCAGTTGACGACGGCGGCGCCTGGCAGCCATTGAAAGGCAACCTGCCGGTGGTGCCGATCCACGACCTGGTCGTGAAAGAACCGGAGGGTGACCTGGTCCTGGCGACGCATGGTCGCTCGTTCTGGGTGCTGGACGGCCTGGGGCCAGTCCGCGCCCTACACGACGATGCCGCGACCGTGCTTGTCCAGCCGCGACCGGCCGTTCGCTACCTGGCCAACGGCGGTTTCGGGCATCGCGCGGTGCGCGGCAACAACTACCGCATGCCGGGCGCGGTCATGGTGACCTACACCCAGAAGGAGGACCCGCGCACCGGCGACAAGATCGACGTCTACGTGGACTCCGCGCGCAATCCACCGGACGGTGCGATTATCGATTATTTCCTTTCATCCAAGCCGTCGGAGGACATCACCCTTACGTTCCTGGAGGCGGACGGTCGCGAGATTCGTTCGTTCTCCAGTAAAGACGTGGAAGCCGCGGCGACCACCGATGAAGAGAAGGCGGAGGTGCGCAAGAACAAGCAACCGCGGATTCCGAAAGAAGAGGGCCTCAATCGGTGGGTGTGGAACCTGCGCTATGCCGACGCCACCAAGCTCGAAAACGATGACATCGCCAACGAGCTCATCGAAGACAGCCTCAGCGGTCCTCGCGTTCCACCTGGGACTTACACGGTTCGACTTGCAGTGGGTGACCAAACATACGAGCAGTCATTCGAAGTCCAGCGGGATCCGCGCATCGAAGCAACCGACGCCGACCTGCGCGCGCAGTTCGACCTCATGATGCAGGTCCACCAGAAGTTGTCCGAGACACATTCCGCCATCAACCGCTTGCGCGCGGTGCGCCGCCAGGCGGAGGATTGGTTAACGCGATCCCGTGGCAAGTCTGACCTGGACGCCGTCAATAAAGCAGCGCAGGCGGTCGTCGACCGCGTGAAGCCCATTGAAGCGGAGCTCATTCAGGTGAATGCGCGCACGCGTGGCGACACGTTGAACTTCCCGGTTCGCTTGAATGGAAAATTGGCTGCGCTCAAAGGCACGATTGCCAGTGCGGATTCCGCTCCAACGGCGGGCGCTCGCTCGGTATTCGACGACCTTTCAGGTCGCGTTCAGACGCAGCTGGACCAGCTCTCTGAAGTCCTCGCCACGGAGGTGGCGTTCCTGAACCAGTCAATCCAGAACGCGAACGTGCCCGTGGTAGGTTTGTGACCACTCAGTCCGCGTACCTTTGTCGTGACTACCGTACCGGTACTGCGGCACGTCACTGTCCCGCCAGGATCCCGCTCCAGAGGAGATTCGTCTACTGGCTGATGGTGATTGAGCCGCTGGAAGTCTGAACGTGTAAGGTGGCTTCCGCCGCCGGCGTGCCGACCGTGCCAGTCAGCGAGTCCCGCCGCGTTGCGCCACCCGTCAAGTTGGTGAGCCCCTGCGGCTCGATGCTGCCGCTGGATGAATGCGCATCCAGCGTGACAGCGCTGCCCGGCTCGAGCCTCAGCTTCACGGACCCGCTCGAGGCATTGATATTTGCCGCATCCGTAAAGACGCCGTCCAGCGAAATGGAACCGTTGGTGGTTTGCACCTGACGCACGTGCTGCAACTCGGTGCCGCGGATGGAGCCACTCGTTGCCGACGCGATCACGCTTCCAGAAATGTTCTGCAGCGTTATGGAGCCCGATGTTGCCTGTGCTTGGATCGCGCCAGTCAGGTTTGAGAGGTCCATCCCGCCTGAGGTGGTGTTAGCGCTCACGGTGCCGGCGATCCCGTCAATGACCATCTTGCCGCTTGTGGACTGGGCGACGACGCTCGCGGAGGCAGGCACGTCGATGGTGTAGTCTACCGAGCCGGAGTCTCCGCCAAGCGGGAACCGATTGCGCGCGCTCGCTGATGAACCGAGGGTCACTCCGCTGGCGTTTGGCGTGAGCTGTACCTCAGGCGCCTGCCCGCCGAATGCAAAGTGGCGGGTCGCCACGACGTGGACTGTTTGCTCGTTGCTGGAGCGGATCGTGGTAGTGCCGCTCGTGTTGCTTACGGTAAAGGTCTGGCCGCTGGAGATTGGCGCATCCAGAGTGAGGGTGTCCGCGAACGGCGATGAATCACCGCCGCTGCCAGTCGGGAAATTGCCAGCGGCAGCCAGGGTGGCGGCCGCGGCGATCACGCCATAAGCCAGCAGCGCGATGCCGCCGAGCGACGCGATTGGGCTCCGCACGGCGGCTGGCAGTGAGTCGCGAAAAAGCAGCCATGCGCCGAGGAGCACCAGCGCGACCGGCCAGTAATTGGCGATCCAGCTCCAGGACGCGAGTGGACCGAGTGAGGCAAGGCCGAGGTGGACGCCGCCGATCGCGACCAGAATCGCTGCCGGCACCAGCGGCCAGACGGCAGTTGGCTTCAGACCAATGAGGTAGACGAGCGCGAAGCCGAGGCCGAACAGCACGAAGAACAGGCCGCCGCTGCTCGTTCCCTGCGTGATGTCCAGGGATTGGGCCACGATGAAGGCGCCGAGTGAGATCAGCAGGCCGGCCGGAACTGCGTAACCGTAACGGCCGGTGGTGAGTCGGCCGACTGCGAATGCTGCGCCCAGGCCGAAGACGATCAAACCGCCGCGGCCGCGGTCCGAGATCACGCTGCTCGCGAAGTTGCTGAGCAGTACCACGACCCCCAGCGTGATCAGCGCCAGCGGCACAAAGCTGCGCGACAGCGCCGACCCGCGGCGGTACGGGTCCGGACCATAAGGGCGGCTCATTCCGTCCCATTAGACGCGCCCCGCGCGCCCACGGTTGCACCACCCCGCGCACCACGGCCCGTGCTCGCACGTTTAGTGCGCGGAGGCTTCGCCTGCAGCGGCTTCGCTTCGCGGCAGCGGACGTGGTCACCCGCCCCTGTGGCTCGCCCTGCGCCGCGCCGCCGCGCACCACGGTTCGGGCTGACACGTTTAGTCAATATGGAAGGGCCGGCGCACGCAGTACCGTGGGTTGCGCGGGTGGATGAGTACTCAACTCGCGTAGAGCCACATGCGTGGAGGTCGGCCCAATGCCAATGATGCAGCACCGGTACATCGGTTTGGACGTTCATCAAGCAT
>JAFAZN010000271.1 GCA_019239775.1 Chloroflexota bacterium | reverse complement strand
GCCTGCACGAGCGCGTGCTCAACCCCACCTGCGTCTGCGCCGCGCCGGCACAACGCGTGACCGATGGTCAGCTTGCCGACTTCCTGTGATAGCGCGATGTGCCACTCGGCCACGGTCGCATTCCAGCGATCGACGGTCGAGTAGGGTAGCCACGCACGCACGTCGTCCACGCCGATACGCACGGAGGCGGCGAGGTCCACCCGGCGCCGCATGGCATCCATCAGCAGCTCGAGGCTTGCGGCCGCGGGCCGCAGCACAATCGCCCCGATCGCTGTCCACGGACGAGGCGCCACCGACCCAAGCTACCGCGTCGCGCTGCGGAGGTCGTCGGGCAACACGCCCAAATTCAGCGAGCTACTGCGCTGGCACTTTGCACAAGTCAATCAATCAATCGATCAATCACGCGGCCTTCTTGCGGGGTGAGGGGCGGGCGGTCTTCAGAAATTGTTCCAGCCCGTCAGCCTCGTGCCGTACCCGCGCCGCGCGAGCGGCCAGATCGTCACGCCCTTGATCGCGCAGCCACGGCTCGAAATAGCCCGCGGCCAGATGGTTCCGAGCAACTTCCTTGTTCGTCCCACAGGCGGCCAGGAACTCCTGGACCGACTCGACCCGCTGATTCGGTGAGAAGTAGTACGCAGTTGCCATTCTTTCCGAGTATCCCCATCAGCCGCGAGGTTCTTCAAGCCGCGAGATGGCTCGGCGCAGCGACCGGCCGCGGCGCGGCAGGTCCTTCCAGAGATCGCCGACCTCGGCTAGCCGCTTGGCCATGGTGCGCAGGCCAAACGTGCGCGGTCCGACTTTTCCGCCTTCGATCTCTTCCCACGTGCACGGCGCCGATACTGGTGCACCCGGCTTGGCGCGTACCGCATAGGCTGCCGCGAAGGTCGCGCTATACCCGTTCCGCCCCGTGTCCACGTAGATGCGCCCGCCGCGGTCCACCTTGCTGAACTCTTGCGTCAGGCGGTCGGGGTCGCGTTGGGCCAGCACCTTGCCCACCGCCGCGGCAAACGCAGCCACCTCATCGAAGCCCAGGTCCGCATCCAGCGGCACGACGATATGAAAGCCCTTCGAACCCGACGTCTTCACCCAGCAGGGAAGGTCCAGCTCCGTGAGCACGTCGCGCACCTCGAGGGTTGCCGCAAGCAGCGCCTCGGGTTCATCCTCGGCTGAGGGATCCAGGTCGAAGACGCATACGTCGGGCTGATAGAGCTTCGGCGAGCGAGATGTCCAGACATGTGGCGTGACGCAGTTCTGGTTGGCGATCCATTCGAGCGAGCGTGCGTCGTTGACGAGGGGGTAGTGGACCACCCCTCCCCGTTTCGGCGCCTCAACGCGTTCGAGCCAATCCGGGAAGCCTTTTGAGACATCCTTCTGAAGGAACCCGCCGCTGCCGATGCCGCTTGGGTACCGCTCCATCGTGACGGGCCGCCGACGCAAATGCGGCAGCATAGCCTCGGCCACGCTGGCGTAGTACTCGGCCAGCTCGGCTTTGGTGATGCCGTCTTCCGGGAACAGGACTTTTTCGGGATGGGAGATCAATGCGTTTTTCATTGTGGCGGATCTGCTGTCGAGCGTACGCTAGCTCAGTGGTGTTTCGGTAAGAGCCGATGGATATCGCCCTCCTGGGTGGCCGCGTTATCGATGGCAACGGTGGACCACCGCTGGATGATGCGTGCCTCCTGGTGCGCGGCCGTGAGATTCTGACGGTCGGACCGCGGGCGACCACCGCGATTCCCGATGGCGCCATCACCTATGACGTCTCCGGCAGAACGGTCCTGCCGGGCCTGATCGACGGTCACGTTCACCTGCGCGCCTACGCTGGCGCGGACCGCTCCGACTTTTACCTGTGGAGTCAGGCCACGTTCTATGAGGAGCAGATCCTCCACGCCGCGCGCAATGCACGTCGTGCGCTGGAAGCCGGCGTCACCACGGTCAGAGACGCCGCCGGCGCGCGGCTGGAAGTTGCAATCAAGCACGCCACCGACCAGCAGCTGCTGGATGGAGCCCGCGTGGTGGTGTGCGGATTCGTCGGAATGACCGGTGGGCACGGCGATCTCTTCACGCCGCCGGCCGTCGATCGGCGTCCTTATCAGACCGCCGACGGACCGGACGAATGCCGCAAACTCGTGCGCTCGTATGCGCGCGATGGAGTCGACTGGATCAAGATCTGTACGAGCGGTGGCGTCCTCTCCATTGGAGATGAAAGTGACTGGCGCAACTACACGCTCGACGAGGTCCGCACCATCGTGGACGAAGCCCATGCGTTGGGCAAACGTGTGGCTGCGCACGCGCATACGCTGGACGGGGTTCGTCAGGCGTTGGATGGTGGCGTCGACTCCATCGAACACGGCTCGTCGCTCGATGCGGATCTCATCCGCCGCATGATCGACCAGGGCACCTGGCTATGCCCAACGTTGTCGGTCAGCGAGCAGATCCACTTGAGTGGCGCCGAACGCGGGTTGCCACCCGCGGCGCTGCACAAGAATGCGCTGGTGCGGGCTTCGCGGACCGAGGCGCACCGCGCCGCGGTGGCGGCTGGTGTGCGGATCTTCATGGGCACAGATACGAGCTCTATTCTGCCGTTCGGTCGTCATGCGTGGGAGCTGGAGCTGTTGAGCACCCTGCTCGGCGTGGAGCCGATGCGCGCTCTGCAAATCGCCACGCGCGATGCCGCCACCGCGCTGGGCCTCGGCGAAAGGACGGGTGTACTGGCGGCCGGGCGATGGGCTGACATCCTGGTGGTGGATGGAGATCCCCTGGCCGACATCCGCATCCTTCAGCGGCCGGAGTGTATCCAGGCAGTTTTCCGAGACGGCCGACTCCTGGTTGACCGCGGCCTGCGTTCAGCGCGGGCAACGCTATCTTGAACGGTTAGAGTCTGAACCTGGAGGTTCTCACAAACCCATGGTTGTACAAACCGCGCGGCCTCCCGAGTCGAGCACCCAGCCCCGCTATGACGTCGGTGGCGTTCTCCTGGAGCGCCCGTTCAAGATCCGACGCCTTGGTCACTTCGGCGTCAACGTGGATCGCATGGAGGAGGCCATGCACTTCTACAGTGACCTGCTCGGTTTCGAAATCTCCGATCAACTGGATGTCGGCGGCCGCCTGACGCCGGAGCAGCGCAGCCAGATAGGCTCTTTGCCGACGGCCGGGTACTTCACCCGACATGGCACGGATCATCACGCGTTTGTGGTCTTTCCTCGGACCGCGTTCCAGGTCATGCGCGGAGAAGAGCCATCGCAGATCACCATCAACCAGATCACCTGGCAGGTCGGCAGTCTGTCAGAGGTGGTGGAAGGGAGCCGCTTTTTCGAGGAACGCGGCATTTCGGTGAGTCGGTCCGGGCGCGATACTCCGGGGTCCAACTGGCATACCTATCCATTCGATCCGGACGGACATACCAACGAGCTGTATTACGGCATCGAGCAGGTCGGCTGGAACGGCTACAGCAAGCCACGCGCGATGTACAACCGCGGTTTCCGAGAGCGTCCGCCACTGCCGCAGATGTCGGAATTTGACGAGGTCCAGGCGGCGATTGCCGAGCGGATCGACCTGGAGTCCGGCTATCGCCACGTCGAAGCGAATCCGCGGACCTTCGATGTCGACGGCATTTTGCTGGCGCGACCGTTCAAGATCGTACGCATCGGACCCGTGCGGCTGTTTGTGCAGGACGTTGCGGCGGCATGCGCGTTCTACACATCCGTGATGGGTCTCACCGAAACCTCCACGGTGCAATATCGCGGACACGAATGTGTGTTCATGCGCGTGAACACAGAGCACCACTCGCTCGCACTCTACCCGGTTGCGTTGCGGAAGGAACTCGGCCTGAGTGAGCACACCACGTTGATGTCGTTTGGTGTGCAGGTTGCCAACTATCGCCAGTTGCGCGACGCAGTTGGATTCTTACGTGACCGCGGAGTTGAAGTGCGTACGCTTCCGCCGGAGCTGTCGCCGGGCATCGACTACAGCTTCCTAGCGCTGGACCCAGAGGGGCATGCCATTCAGCTGTACTACTACATGCAGCAGGTGCCCTTCAGCGGCTCCGTCACCGTGGCCGACTCCACCCGTCTGGACGCGTGGCCAGCAACGGTGGAAGCCCGCCAGGACACCTTTGGCGGCGAACCGTACCTCGGCCCCTGGGGCTAAGGAAAATCCGCGACGCTACTCGTCACTGGCCAGCCCAGCGGAGGACACGCATCGCGCGCAGCGTGTTCCACCGGCTGGGCCGGCCATCCCCGTCCTCGAGCGCAAAGTGAACCACTCCAGGATGCGTATTCTCCAGGAGCCAGGTGCCATCCGGCTGCCGCTTTGATCTGACAAGCGAAAGAGCCTCATCCATGCGTGGATCCGGCGGAACACCAACCGCGCGGAAATACTCGAGGCCGCGCAGCACATCGTAGTACCAGCGCGTCGGAAACGAAAATTGCAGCCATGCTGGATCGACGATTTCGCCGGTGCTCTTGCGCCGCATGAGCCGTCGTTCCAGTAAGTACTCCTGTGCGCGCCGCCGGGCGGCGCTGGAATCCGCCGAGCCACCAGCTGCGCGCTCATATTCCAGCAGCCCTTCGAGGACCCTGATCGTGGTGTGAAAAGAAGACCGAACCGATCCGTTCTCGGCTTCGCAGTTCCAGCCCCCGTCCTCCAGCTGCTCATCGACCAATCGTGCAACGATCGTGTCGACGTTCTGACCGTAATACGCACCGAGCACCACAGTCATACCGTTGATGCACGGCTCCACTTCGCCGCTGAAGAAGGGCTGGCCGGCGTGTTCCCAGCGGCAATGCTGTCGGACCTGCTCGACCGCCCGGCGCACCACCTCAGCATGCGGATCAACGCCGAAGTCGTAGAGGTGCACGAGGCAGTAGGCGGTGGCGGTCCATGGCTGGCCTGTTTTGCGATCCCATCCTTGCGCGGGAAAAAGCGCCCCGCCTTCCCACTGGCCGTCCTCGCCCTGCAGCGCCAGGATCCGCGCGCCCCAACCCTCGTTCGCGACCCGAGTCCGCTCCACGGCCACCATCTCCTCCGGCGCATCGACCAGGTCCCGCAGCACTTGCCAGCGAATGGCAGGGTCGGAGTCCAGCAGCCAATCAATCACGCCCACTAGCCGAGTCTACCCAACGCCGAACGTGCTCACGCCAGGTGTCACGACGCCACCAATGCAGCGCCTGCCAGCGCCATTGCTACGCCGGCTTTCTGAATGCCGGACATTCGCTCGTTGAGAAGAACGCGCGCGAGCAGCACCGTCACCATCGGATAGAGCGACACCAATACCGACGAAAGGCTCACCAGCCCAAGCGTGCTTGCAAGGGCGTACAGCACATTCGCGCCCACGTCCAGGCTGCCAACGAGCACCAGCCGCGGTGCATACATCCACCGCAGCTCGAACGTCGGTCGACGGATCAGCACGATCAGTGCAACGATGCAGACGCCAGTTGCACGCTGGATGGACACCGCCCACCACACGTCTTGCGTACTTGCCTGATGCAGCAGGATGAAGAAGCCACCGAATCCGAGCGCAGCGACCACCGAATATGCGATCCCAACGCGCGCGTCACGCCCAAGACTCTTCTGTTCCTCGTTGCTTCGCGAAGCAAGCACTACTCCCAGTAGAGCGCTGGCGATGCCAATCTCCTGCGCGATCGTGGTGGGCTCACCTCGCGCCAGCCCGAAGGCTACGGGCAGGACCGCCCCCGTCCCAGAGACTGGCGCCGCGATGCTCGCGACGCCCAGCGCAATGGCCCGGTACAACGACGCGACGCCAATCAGCCCAAATACGGCGCCGCCGATCGCAAACAGGACCGTGGAGGTCCCGAAGTTGGGTGCGCCGCGCGCTAGCGCAACTGGCAATACAACCGCTAACCCAACACTCTGCGTGCAGAGCAGCACCCAGACCAATGCCAGACGTTTGCTTGTGACTCCGCCAACAAAGTCGCTGATACCCCACGACAGAGCGGCGGTAAGGGCGAGACCGACTGAGAGCACGATTGCTCCTGTTGTACCTGAGGTACCATCAGAAGCGTTGCGGTTCGCCACCTACTACTTCCTCCAGGCGCCACCTGGCCGCGCCGACGCGGACATCATTCGCGAAGAGGTTGACCAGATGGTCCTGGCCGAGCACCTCGGCTTCGACTCGATATGGCTCACCGAACATCACTACGCTGATTACGGTTTGTCGTCCGCGCCAGGCGTGCTGCTCGCCACAGTGGCCGCGCGCACACAGCGCATCCGCCTGGCAATCGCGGTGTATGTGATCCCGTTCCATCATCCGCTGCGACTGGCCGAAGAGACTGCCAGCATCGATATCCTCAGCGGCGGGCGACTCACGGTTGGCCTCGGTCGCGGCAATCGGCCGATGGAGTTCTACGGTCACGGCGTACCGCAAGAGCAGAGCCGCGAGCGCATGGAGGAAGGTGTCGAAGTCCTGCTCCAGGCCTGGACTGAGGAGCGAGTCAATTTTCAAGGGAAGCACTGGAATATCCAGAATGTTCCGGTCTATCCGAAACCAATCCAGAAACCGCATCCCCCGCTGGCGTTTGCAGTCACCAGTCCGGAAACGATCGCCTGGACAGCGAAGCACGGCTTTGGCATGCTGAGCTCCGGACTGGGGACTCCGTTAGCCCAAACACTGAAGAACCGCGATGCCTATCTACTTGGACTTCGCGAAAGCAACTACCCCGAATCCGAGATCGAGAATCTTCTGGCGAGGTGGGTCGTTACCAAGCACGTGTATGTCGCACCCACGGATGCAGAAGCACGGGCGGAAGCGCACGGTCCAGAGATGTGGTACCGCGACGCGTTCATTCGGTCCCTTTCGGCCGACGGACTTGCCGGACTCCATCCGTCGGTGTATGACGGCGCCGCGGCCATGATCAATCGGCTCCGCTCGCAAACGTGGGAGGATCTGCTCGAGTCCGCGCTGCTGATCGGTTCTCCAGAAACGATCGCCACCCGGGTTGCGGAGCTCCAGCAGGCGGGTGTTGGTGAATTAGCATGCTGGATGAACTTTGGTGGTTTGCCACCGGACAAGGTCCGCCGCTCTATGCGACTGTTCGCCGAAGAGGTCATGCCCCATTTTCGCGAAGTGCGCGCGAAGGCGGCGGTCGCGTGAGCCTGGCCACCGTGCCATCCGAAGAACGCGTCACCGTCGGACAGACCCAACTGTATCTGCTCAAGGGTGGTAGCGGCCGGCCATGTCTGGTGCTCCACGGCATCGAAGGCCACGAAGGCTGGCTCACGTTCCACGAAATACTGGCAGGCAGACACACGGTCTGGGCGCCCTCCCATCCGGGTTACGGCCACACCCCCGCGCCTGACTGGCTGACCTCAGTGCAGCACCAGGCCATCTTCTATCACTGGTTCCTTCAGCAAGCCGGTCTCGACCAGGTGGATCTGGTGGGCACCGGCCTGGGTGGGTGGATCGCTGCCGAAATGGCGGTGATGGACTCCAGCCGACTGCGCCGCCTGGTCCTCGTCGACGCGGCCGGCATCCGCCCGCAACAATCCGACATGCTCGATGTCTTCCTGGTCCCCTGGCGACAGGTGATCGAACGGGGCTTTCTTACTGGGCAAGAATCGCCGGAGTACCAGCGGATCTACACGAACGCGCCAATCCAGGAATTCGGCGGAATTCGTGAAGCCGGCAGGATGATGACGATGCGCATGTGCTTCAAACCGTACATGCACGATCCCTCACTTCCAGGAATGTTGAGCAAGATCCGTACACCCACTCTGGTGGTGTGGGGTGACGCCGACCAAATGGTTCCTCTGGAATGTGGTCACGCGTTTGCGAATTCCATCCCGGGCGCGCGCCTGCACGTTCTGCCTGACTGCGGCCACTTCGCTCATCTCGATCAACCGCAACGCTTCGCGGAAGCGCTGCGCGAGTTCCTTTCGACGTGACGGGAGTCCTACGGTGAATACGCAGTACTACTACTTCAGCGAGCAGCCATACACGGCCTATGACCGTGGGGTGCAGGACGAGTATCCAGCGCTGCGTCTGACACTGCCGAACTGCAACTTCGATCCTCAAGTCGCAAGCGACCTCTACAACCGTTACCACGACGAGTACCAGGCTGCCGACGAGTGTGGCTTCGACGGCATCATGATCAACGAGCACCACACCGCGCCGTTTTGCATGCAGGCATCCATCACCGTTACTGGTGCGGTCCTCGCCAAGATCACGCGGAACGTCAAAATCTTGATGCTCGGCGCACCGTTACCAGTTGTCGACAATCCACTTCGCCTGGCCGAAGAGCTGGCCATGATCGACTGCATCTCGCGCGGTCGTCTTATCTCCGGCGTGGTGCGGGGTGGCGGCGTGGAGAGCCTCGCAAATAACGTGAATCCGGCCTACAACCGCGAGCGGTTCGAGGAGGCGCACGACCTGATCATCGCCGCCTGGACGCGCCAGGGTCCGTTTCGCTGGAATGGCAAGCACTACGAGTTCCGTGTGGTGAATCCGTGGGTGCTGCCGCTGCAGAAACCGCACCCGGCGATCATGGTGCCGGGTACCGCCAGCCCGGAGACGGTGGTGTGGGCGGCACAACATCGATATCCGTATGTTGTGCTCGGTTCCTCGATGGAACAAACCAAAGAACTGATCAGCCTCTATCGTGACACCGCCTCCGACTGCGGTTACGAAATGGGCCCAGAACACATTGGATATCTCATTCGCTGTTTCGTCGCCGATTCGGAGGAAAAGGCCCAGGAAGAAGGCCATAATTTCTTCTGGCAAAACGGCGCGTTGAACAAACAACCCAGAGAGTGGATGGCTCCGCCAGGCTACGCGTCCATCGACTTCGCCGGCATCCGCAGGTTGCGCGCGGTAAGCAAACCCTTTGACAGTCAGGCGTACCAGGAGGCACAGGACAACTACCAGGTGGTCCTCGGCACTCCCTCAACCGTTGTCGAAAAGCTGCGCTACATCCGCGACGAGCTGGGCATCGGCCACATGTGCCTCTGGGCCCAGGATGGCTACATGAGCCACGAAGACACCCTCCGCTGCATCCAACTCTTCGGCCAGGAAGTCCTCCCCGCGTTGCGCGCGACCTAGCCGCAGACGTTTCTTCCGTGCACGTGAAGAAACGTGCTATACCTTGCGGTGCTCGAGCTGGCTACCCGCTTGCGGCGAATTGGCGAAGTGGCTGAGGTCACTGGGCTCACCGCGCGGGCCATTCGGTATTACGAAGAGCTTGGGCTGCTCGAGCCCGCTGCACACGCAACCGGTGCAAACCGCCGCTACGACGATGACGATATCGAACGTCTCACGCTGATCAAGCAGCTCCGAGACGTGGTTGGCCTGAGCCTCGCCGAGATCCAGGAGTTCCTGGAGACCGAAACAGCGCGGCGCGACCTCAGACGCCAGTACGAGGCCACCACCGATCCGGTGCGCCGAGCTCAGCTGGTCGATCGTGTCGAACCAGTGTTGCGGCGCCGCGTGGACCTGCTCGAACGCAAGCTGACTGCCGTGCAGGCCCTGCTGGAGGAAGAGCGAACTCGCCTGCAGCGCGTGCATGACCTACAGCACGTCAATCTTGGGAGAACTATCGAACCGTGACTTCCGAGCACCACGAGACACAGAGTCGGGAAGCGGCCGAGAGCGCGTGAGCGTTGCAGAGAAGACCGAATCCCGCGAGGTTCTAAAAGAAGGCCTGCACGTCGAGGCGCCGCCCGAGCCTGGCTACGAATGGGTAGCCCTGTCCGTCACGACGGTCGGCGCGTTGCTGGCGGCGCTGCAGGGCTCGTCACTGATCATCGCCTTGCCCGACGTCCTGACCGGCCTGAATGCCGGCTTCCTGACCATCATGTGGGTGCTGCTCGGATACCTGCTGATCACCACTGCGCTGGTGCCGGTGGTCGGCAGACTGGCGGACATGTTCGGTCGCAAGCGCCTCTACGTCGCAGGCTTCGCCGTGTTCACGCTGGGCTCCCTGCTGGCCGGCGTCTCGCAGCCGCAGTTCCACGGCTGGGACCTGGTGGCGTACCGCGTCGTCCAGGGTGTCGGCGGCGCGCTCCTCATCACAAACAGCACGGCCATCGTCGCCGACGCGTTCCGTCACGGCCGCGTCGGCCTCGGCCTGGGCATCAACCAGGTCGCGGGCGCTGCCGGCTTCTTGCTCGGTCCGGTCGTCGGTGGGTTGCTCACCGCGCTGTCCTGGCGCTGGGTGTTCCTGATCAACGTGCCACTGGGGATCTTCGGCACCCTGTGGGGCATCTGGCGCTTGCGCGAGCCCGTGCGGCTGCCCGCCCACCAACGCTTCGACTGGCTCGGCAGCCTCACTTTCGTGGTCGGTCTCGGCAGCCTGCTGATGGCGTTGTCGCTGATGGCGTTCCCCATGCTGCCGATGCCAATTGTCTATGCCATGTTCGCGATCGCCGTCGTCGGCCTCGCCGCTTTCGTCGTCACCGAGATTAAGGCGCCCGAGCCGATGCTCGATCTGCGCCTGTTCAGCGACCGACTCTTCGGCTTCGCCACGCTTGCCGGCGGCCTCAACGGCCTGGCGCGTGGTGCCGTGCTGTTTGTGCTGATCTTTTTCTTGCAGGGCCCGTACGGCCAGGATCCGCTGATGGCTGGTCTGATGATGACGCCCTTTGGTGCGGCATTCCTGCTCGTTGGTCCGCTCAGCGGGTACCTGTCCGATCGGTACGGGTCACGCACGCTGGCAACCGCCGGCTTGCTGGTTTCGGCTGTCGGCCTTTTCGGACTCAGCACCGTCGTCACGGCGACGCAATACTGGGTGCTCGCGGTTTATATGAGCTTGATGGGCGGCGGGTCCGGCCTGTTCACCTCACCTAACGTGAACGCGCTGATGAGTACGGTGCCGCCGCGCCAGCGCGGGACGGCCTCGGGCATCAACACCATGGTTGGCAACACGGGCCAGATGCTCAGCATCGCGATTGCCTTTCCGCTGGTGTTGTCGCGGATTCCGGAGGACGTGATGTTCCGCGTGTTCCTCTTCGGCGGCGGTATGGCCGACATGCCCGAGGTGCAGCGCACGTTTGAAGCAGGTCTGCATCAGGCGTTCCTGGTTTCCTTCGGGATCACGCTGATCGCCGCGCTCGCATCCGCGCTTCGCCCCGCGCACAGCCCGCGAGAAGCCGCCGCCGCCGCCCAAGCCGCCAGCGCCTGACGAACGAAGTCTGCTTCTCTTCAGAGAAGTTCTTCATCCGTCGGGCGTTTGAGTCGCCGCCCAGCACGTACACCTTCGCGCTACCCTGGAAACCTATGGCAGCGAAAATACGCGTAGGCACCGTCGGCGCCACCGTCACCAAGGGCGGCAGCGGCTGGGGTGCCAACGCTCACATTCCAGCCCTCCGTGCTCTTCCCGAGTTCGAGCTCAAGGCCGTATGCACCGCGCACGCGGACACCGCGAAAACCTCAGCTGAAGCCTTCGGCGCCGAGCTCGCCTTCGAGAACTACGACCAGATGGTGGCCCATCCGGACGTCGACCTGGTGGTGGTGTGCGTCAGAGTTCCGGGCCATCACGCCCTCGTGATGAAAGCGCTCGAAGCCGGCAAACACGTCTTTTGCGAGTGGCCGCTGGGCCGCACGCTCGCCGAAGCCGAGGAGATGGCCAGTCTCGCGAGCAGCCGGTCGCTGCGCACCTCCGTCGGCCTGCAAGCGCAAAGCGATCCAGCGCTGATGTACGTTCGCGAGCTGATCAAGGACGGCTACGTCGGCCAGGTCCAGGCGGTGAATTTCACCTCCACGAGCCAGGCAGTAACGGAGCGTGGTCCAGGCCGAATCTGGCAGGGCGACCGCCGCAACGGCGCCAATACGCTCACCATTGCCGCCGGCCACTCGATCGATGCGGTGTGCTTCATGCTCGGCGAATTCGAAGAGGTCTCCGCGCGGCTCGCCACCAACATCACCGAGTGGCACAATCCGGAAACCAACGAGAAATTCAAAGTCGATTCTCCAGACTGGATCAGCGTCTCCGGACGGCTGGCTGGCGGTGCGCAAGCCTCGTTTTTGACGGCGACGGTTCCAGCAAATCCGAGCGGCTCTCGCTTGGAGATCTTCGGGACCGGTGGAACCCTCGTCCTGACGACTGGCTCACTCAATCAGGGACCCAGCAAAGTGCAGGGTTCGCGGGGCAAGGAACCCCTGGAGCCGATGGATCCGCCGCGCCGCTTCAAGCTCGTGCCGGACAGCATTCCCTCTGGTGCGGCATTCAACGTCGCGCAGGCCTACGTGCGGCTAGCGGCCGCGTTCAATCAGTCGCAACCGTATGCGCCCGATTTCCAGCATGCCGTGAGGCGCCACGCGCTGATTGACGCGATCGAACGGTCAGACGCCGAAGGTCGCTCGGTCGCGATGGAGGCGAGAGAACTTACTGCCCGAAGGTGACAGGAATGTCCCATTCCGGGTCGTCGGCAGGTGGCTCCGGCACCCGCAGGTTCAGGTGATACTCCACCTCCGATGACCCATTCCAGTTACGATGCGGCATGCCCGCCGGCAGCACCACCAGCGTGTGCGGGCCGACCGTGTAATGCTCCAGACCAATGTCCAGCTCCATCGAGCCACTGATCATGTAGTAGATCTGGTCGAAACGATGCACATGCATGCCAGGTCCGGTCCCGCCGGGTGGGACCCGGAAGACGCCGAGGCTGAGCGTATTCAATCCACTGGCGCGGTCCGCCAGCACGACTTGTGAGAAGCGCTCGTTGTCAAAGCGCGATTCGTCAAGGGGGCGCACTACCTCAATGGGAACGGCGGCCGCTGCGTTTGCTTCTGGGGACACCGGCGTTACCAGCGGCTCACCCGCCGGTGGTGGTGGCACGATCAGCTCGAAATGCAGCTCTTCTTCGGTGCCCTCGTTCCAGTTCCAGTGCGGGACACCGGCCGGAATAATTACCAGGTTTCCTGGATTTATAATGTAGGTGCGATCACCCACTTGCGCGTGCATGGTGCCGCGCAGGATGTAGTACAGCTGGTCGCTCGGGTGCGTGTGCATGCCCGAGGTGGTGCCAGTGCCCGGCGGCACGCGCGTGCAGATGCAAATGCAACTCTCCAGCCCACTCCCGGCATCCGCAAGCCGCTGGCTATGAAAAGCACTCGCCGGGAAGGCCGCGAAGTCGACAGGCCGTACATACCGCATCAGGCAGAGCTATTCTAGTACCGCGAAGGAGAGACTCCAATTCCCCCTAAGGTGACCCCCGAACGTTTCGCCCAGGGCATGACCTTCGAGCAGTATGTGGCCTACCTGAGCACACCCCAGAACCTGCAGCGCGAAAGCACCAGCGGCCTGCGGGTGGACCGCAGCGCGTTCTTCCGC
>JAFAZN010000318.1 GCA_019239775.1 Chloroflexota bacterium | reverse complement strand
CGTAAGAGACCACGCCTGTGAGTAACTCCATCACATGTGGGACATGTCTCCGTGGGGACATCACTCGGTCAAGGTGCACTCAGGTGGGTTGCACTCCCGTGGGGCCGCAATCCCCCAGCGACAGCACTCCGTGAGGGGCAGCAACTCCGCGTGGCGGCGAAGGTTGCGCGTCCTACGGTTGGTTCTCGCGAATCGCGAAATACCGCGTCGCGACGTCTTCCTTGCCTGTGACCACGCTGTGGGCATAGGCATAGATGACGTAGGTATTGGCCTTGAACTTCGTCGGGTGGAAGGTGAGCCGCCACCCGGCGGAGGCGAACTGCGAGCCGTAGAGGCCCTCAGGGATGGTGTCGCTGAAACCGAGGTCGGCGTCACCGAGGAAGGATCCGCCATTGTCTCTGTCGCCAAGGTAGACGGAGACGCGGTCGATACCCGAGCCGGCCGTCCCCTGGAAGCTGCCAGCATTGCGGTCAAGGGCGTATCCGGTGATGTCGAAGTCACTCTTGGTGAGGACCGTCTCCGAGTCCTTCGGCCGGTCGATGACGATAATCGGCGGGGCACCGCCGCTCACCGACGGTCCAGGCGCAGCAGGCACCGGGTTGGCCGGCGCGCCTGATGCGACGTTCACCGACACCTGCTTGAACCACCAGCCTTTGCCTGGGGTGTGCACGTACACCAGCAGCGTTTGCGGTCCGGCGCTGAGCGCGCCCAACGGCATTGACCCGAAAAAGCCGGAAGCCGCCGCGAACGGGTTGCCAAGTGCGGTGGCCACATCAGGTCGGTTCTGTGCGAAGTTGGGTTTGAACAGCAGGTGGCCACCGCCGTCCATGGTGCCGAGCCAGACCTGAACGTCGTCGGCGCCGGCCCAGCCCTGGGCGGTGGTGTCGACGAACCAGCCGGCAACGTTGAAGCCGCCGGTCGGCACGGTGGCGTTGGCTGAGGGCAGGTCGATGAAGCCGGTGTAGGTGTTATCCAGGATCGCGCCCGGGCCCGCCGTCCACGTGGAAAACGCGTCTGACTGGGCCGACCCAGGCATGGCCATCGTTGCAATCGCCAGAACCGCCGCCAGTACCGATGCCGCCAGCCGATGCATGCGCTGCGTACTCCCCGCCGCCTTTAGTGCGCACCAAGCGTACATGGCTCTGCGAAGATGGCGAAAATCGCTTACATTGGCCCAGCCGCATTGGTACAATCCGGGTCATTCATATGGCGCGGCTCGTCTCGGTCAACTCCAACGCCAGCAAAGAATTTCGCAAGCTGCCACGGCCGGAGGGGCACCTGATTACAGATTTCGGCCTGGAGGGTGATCGGCATGCTGGCCGCGAGCTGCGCCAGGTGAGCATCCTGAACGCCGAAACGGTGGCGGAGCTCGCGGACCAGGGAATGCCAGTAGCTCCGGGGGTGCTTGGAGAGAACATCACGGTCGAGGGCGTGGCCGTGATGCAGCTCGCCGATGGTGCGCGGTTGCGCATCGGTGAAGACGTGGAGCTGGAGATCACAGGTGACAGGCCAGCCTGTCGCGAGCTGCTGGGCGTTCACCGTGACGCGCTCAAAGCGATGGTGGGGCGGACGGGCAAGATGGCCCGTGTGCTCCACGGCGGCACGGTGCGCCCAGGCGACAGCGTCGAGCTGGTAGAAGACACAGTCGCCGCGACGTAGCGCAGCAGCCCACTTCCGCGTCCCGAGCGCACCCTGCCGCAGAGCAGCACCCCCTCCGTCCGAGGGGCCACGTCCGTGAGAGACATCACCTCCGTGGACATACCTCCATGGGGGACATCACCCCGTGGGAGACATGACTGCGTGGGACGCACGTCCGTGGGTGGCAGCACGTCCGTGGGACATCACCTCCGTGGGACACATCACCCCATGGGAGACACGACTGCGTGGGACGCACGTCCGTGGCTGGCATCACGTCCGTGGGACATCACCCGTGAGGGACGTCGCCCGTGTGCAACAGCGCGGCGGCGGGCGGGGCGTCTGAGGGCTGGCTAAGGATCCGCGCTTCGGGCTGCAAACGGTGTTAAGCGCCCGAACACGGGTGCCGATAACTGCATCACTATGCCTTGGCTGCACTCTGTGTTGCGTTTCGATCGTTGGTCTCTGGTCACGCGGGTGGTGTTCGCGTGCGTCACCGTTGCGTTGGTTTTCGCTGCCGCGACGACGGCTATTGGGTACGTGAAGGCCTCTGCGGGTTTGACCGAGCAGGGTGATGCCCGCCTTGAATCCGACGCGGTCATCATCACCAGCGGGATCGACCAGTGGACTGGTTCTCACATGGACATCGCCCGAGCAGTGGCCGGCACGGCCGCTGTGCGGGAGTTCCTGGCCGCGGGAGACGCCGCCACCCCCGAGCAGCTGGCGGCGGCGAAGGACATCTCCGACAGCATGGCCAACAACATCGCCGACACAACCGTGTCGATGTACGACGCCCAGGGCACCATGCGCTACAGCCAGACCGCGTCGGTGATCGGCCAGAGCTTCACGCACCGCGATTACTGGCAGAACGCGATCAAGGGTATCGAGTTCATCTCAGGCGTCTCGCGCAAGTCGAGCGACAATTCACCGGCAATCTTTATCTCGGTGCCGGTCAAGGATGCGGGCGGTCACATCATCGGCGTGGTGAACGCCAGCGGCGACCCAAAGTGGATTCAGGACCTCGTCACCGCGCAGCAGAAGCGCAGCGGCGGCGAAGCTCAAGGCCTGCTGATCGATGACCAGGGACTGATCATCGCCAACACGGTTGATCAGGCCTGGGCACTCCGGCCAGTGATGCCGCTGAAGGATGACGTGCTGCAGGCGAACATCAACGACAAGCGCTGGGGCACCTCGCCGGTGCCGGATCCGCTGAACGACACCAACCTGGCCAAGGCCATCGGGATCACGAGCCGGACGGTCTTCAGCTGGAACTCCAATGGCGCGAGCTACCACGCGGTGGCCATGCCCCTGTCGCGGGTGCACTGGACGTACGTTTCGGCACTGCCTGTGGCGACGTTCGAGGCCACCACACTGGACTTGCTGAAAACCTCGGCGCTGGCCATCGTCGCTGGCTTGCTGCTGGCGATCGCGATCATCGGGCTGCTGATGCGTCCCGTGGCGACGGGCCTGCGGCAGCTCACCGAGGCAGCCCGGCGTCTTGCGCGCGGCGACATCGACAGCCCAATCCAGCTCAATCGGCAGGACGAGCTGGGGCAGGTCGCCGCCGGGTTCCGCGAGGTAAGCGACTACATCCGCGCAACGGTCGAGGTGGCCAACGCCATCGCCGAAGGCGACTTGAGCCGCGACGTGCGAGTGCTCTCCGAGCAGGATCGACTCGGTCAGGCGTTCGAGCGCATGCAGGGCGGCCTGCGCGACCTGGTTGGCCAATTGCAGACGACGGCCGCTCAAGTGGCCGAGGCGTCGGCGTCGGTCGAGGCCGCCGCGGCCCAGACGGGCAGCGCGGTGGACCAGGTAACGCAGACGGTGCAGTCGGTCGCGGTTGGTGCGCAAGACACAAGCCGCTCCGCGCAGGAAACAAACGCCGCGGTACGCGACCTGAGCCAGTCGATCGACGGCATTGCCCGCGGCGCTGGCGACCAGGCCGCACAGGTTCAAGCGGCGAGTGCGACGGCGCTGCAGATGGCCGAAGGTGTCGAGCAGGTCGCGAGCAACGCCAACAGTGTGGCGGCGGCCAGCCAGCAAACGCGCGCTTCGGCGCAGCACGGCGCGGAGGCGGTCCACGAGACCGTAGCCGGCATGGTCGAGATCAAAGCTGTGGTCACCGAGGCGGCCGGGCGCGTGCAGGAATTGGGTGCCTTGGGCGATCGGATTGGTGCGGTTGTCGAGACAATCGACGACATCGCGGAGCAGACGAACCTGCTGGCCTTGAATGCGGCCATCGAGGCGGCGCGCGCTGGCGAGCATGGTCGCGGCTTTGCGGTGGTCGCCGATGAGGTGCGCAAGCTGGCCGAGCGCGCCAGTCGCGAGACGCGTCAGATCACCGAGCTCATCAACGCGGTCCAGGTGGGCACCAGCGAAGCGGTGTCGGCGATGCGGCGCGGATCTGCTAGCGTGGAGCAGGGCACCAGCCGCGCCACACAGGCCGGCACGGCGCTGGATGAGATCCTACGGTCGGTGGAAGGCACCGTACACCAGGTGAACGAGATTGCCGCGTCGGCTCAGCAGATGGCCGCGGCCAGCCGCAGTGTTGTGGAGGCGATGGAGTCCATCAGCGCGGTGGTCGAGGAGAACACCGCGTCGACGGAGGGGATGGCGCTTCAAGCGGGATCGGTTGCGAGTGCCATTGGAGCCATTGCCGCCGTCAGCGAGGAGCAGACCGCCGCGACCGAAGAGGTTTCGGCCAGCGCCGAGGAGATGGGTGCGCAGGTAGCGCACCTGCGTGGGCAGGCACAGGACCTGGCCTCCGCCGCCGCGCGCCTGCGCTCCATGGTGGTGCGCTTCAAGCTCGACGGCGTCACCGTCGCCGAGCTGCCCGCGCGTAGCGACCTCCGCCGCGCCGCCTAGCCGTTTTCTGAGTGGCACCGGGATGGCCGGTGTCACTCGAACCTCTGTGCTAAAAGCCCGGCTTCGCGGTACGCTCGTGGGCGCATGCAGCCCATGACCATCGTCGCTGACGCGCAGTCGGGCGCCAGCCCCTTCGGGTACCCACCGCGCCGCGTGTACTCGGTGGTGGGCGTGCCGCCGGAGATTCAGGCGTATGCCCTGGCCAAGTACTCGCGCTCGAACCAGGGCATGCTGGAGTCGATCCAGGAGCTGAGCGCCCAGCGCGCCGAACAGTTCCTGAACACCTTCTACTTCCAGTACGGGCACAGGTCGATCGCGGACCTGGCGCACCTGGTCTTTGGCCTGGAGCAAATCTCGATCCTGGCAGCGATGGCGGTGGTGGACGAACCCGTCTGGGACGGCCAAGAGCGCAGCACGCGCTACCAGCCGTTCCGCAAAACTGGCTGGCACCTACCGACTGAAGTCGCCGGCACCTCGGCCGAGTCAACCTTTGCCCGGACCGCCGAAGCGCTCTTCGACGGCTACAAACGTCTGGCGGATGCGCTGCTCGAGCACCTTGTCGACGCGGTGCCGCGCCCCCAGGACATGGTGGAGAGCAACTACCGCAGAACGCTTCGCGCGCGCGCCTTCGACGTTGCCCGGTCGCTGCTGCCGCTGGCGACGCATACCAGTGTGGGACAGATCGTGAGTGCACGGGTGCTCGAGCGCCAGATCGGTCGGCTGTTGGGCTCGGAGTACGCCGAGGTCCGCGCCATCGGCGCCGATCTCAAATCAGCCTGCCAGGAGCCGCCCGCCGCGCCGCTTTCTGAAGGCGAACAGCCGGCCGCAGCGCCCACCCTGGTGAGGTACGCCGAGGCCTCCCCATTCGAGGATCAAACGCGCCAGGCGCTGTCGGAGGCCACGGCCACGCTCTTGCGGGACCTCGGCGAGCCGGACCGCTCCCGCCAGGTGGAACTCGCCACGCCATTGACGGACCCACTTCGTGAGATCGCGGCGACGCTCCTGTATCGCCACGACGCCAACGGCCACAGTTTTCGCCAGATACAAGACCTCGTCGGTGGCCTGCCGCAGGCGCAAGTGGAGGAGGTCTTTGATCTCTCATTGCGGGGGCGCACACGGCACGATGAGCTGTTGCGCGAGCACCGCGCCGGCTATGCCCTGGCGTTCGACGTCCTGGTCGACCTGGGCTCCTTTCGCGACCTGCACCGCCACCGCCGTTGCGTGCAGGTCCAGCAGCCGCTCGGCTGGCTCCACGCGTTCGATCGGCCTGAAGACGTCTTTTCCAACGGTCTCGGACCGCACGCGGCGCTCTCGGCCCTCGAGAGCAACCTCGGCGAGATGTACGTCGACTCACTGCTGAAGGCGGAGCACGCCGCCGAGACGGTTCGCACGAACAGCCGCGCGCCACACGCCGCGGAATACCTGTTGCCGCTCGCGTACAGGACGCGCTGTCTGTTCAAGATGGATTGGGCAGAAGCGGCCTACATCATCGAGCAGCGCACACAGCCGCAGGGTCACTTCTCGTATCGGCGCGTGGCCTGGGGTATGTATATGGCTTTGCGCGAGCGGTTTCCGAAGCTGGCCGAGCCGATTCGGGCCACCGATCCAGAGGGTCCGTTCGACCTGCTGCGGCGGTGAGCGGAGCGCTCCAAGGCCTGCGCGTCCTCGACCTCACGCGGCTGCTGCCGGGGCCGTTCTGCACTCAGCTGCTCGGTGATCTCGGGGCTGACGTCATCAAGATCGAGGAACCCGGCGGCGGCGACCCCGCCCGTACCTCGCCGCTGTTCGCGCAGGTCAATCGCAACAAGCGCAGCATCACATTGGACCTGAAGTCAGGTGATGGTCACGCAATTTTTCTCCGAATGCTGCGAACCGCGGATGTGGTCGTTGAGGGTTTCCGTCCAGGCGTGATGGACCGCCTCGGCCTTGGCTACGACGTACTCGCGCAGCACAATGCAAGACTGATCTACGCCAGCTTGAGCGGCTTCGGACAGTCTGGTCCGTACCGCGACCGGCCTGGTCACGATCTGAACTATCTCGCCCTGGCCGGGGCCGTTGGCTACAACATCGGCCGCGACGGACATCCCGTGCCGATGGCCGTCCAGGTGGCGGACCTCGGCGCTGGCAGCTTTGCCGCGATTGCGATTCTGGCGGCGGTGGTCTCGCGCCAGCAGACCGGACGTGGGCAGTCGGTGGATGTCAGCCTGTTCGCGTCCGCCGCGAGTTGGTTACCGACGTTGATTGCACCACTCCTTGCGGGCGGCAACGCGCTCGCGCCAGGTGAACCCACACTCGCTGGCGGTCTCCCGCAGTACGACGTCTACGCGACCGCCGATGGGCGCTATGTCACGCTTGGTGCGCTCGAGCCAAAGTTCTTCGCGAACTTTCTCAGTCGCATTGACCGACTGGAGTTGGGTTCGCTGCGCGACCGCGCCGCGCTTCGTTCTGAGCTGAGCTCGCTTTTCGCTTCGCGCACGCTGTACGAGTGGGTGGAATGCCTCGATGGCGTGGACACGTGCTTCGCGCCCGTCAACACGCTGGACGAAGCCATGCACGATCCCCAGGCCGAAGCATTGGGCCTGTTCGCCGACGGCCAGATCGCTCCGCCGTTTGCCTTCTCGGAGACACCCGCCACCGTGCGTACGCACGCACCAGAGCTCGGTGCGCATACCTCCGAGGTGCTGGGCGAACTCGGCCTGACACCTGAAGAGGTTGTCGCACTGCGCCAACGGGGCGTCGTCTAGATTCGGGATTCGGCCGCTTCGCGCTGCCGGCGGCGTTCTTCGACCAGCCACTTGGGTGGTCTGCCGCGCCGTGGCGCCTCTTTGCGCAACTCTTCATTGTCGTCGTGGCGGATCACCGCCTCGAGGGTTTCGGTGTACAGCGCCCCGCCGCAGCGCTGGCACCGTATCGAGCGCCAGTCCGCCACCCGCTGAGCAGGACCGTGTCCGTCAGCAGGTCGCCAGATACCGTACGGAGGCAGCGGCTTGCGATCGCTTTCGATGGTGCCTGCCAGAGATCCGCACAAAAAACACTGCAGTTCGGCGAGGTAGACGGTTCGGCCTGGGGTCGATTCGTGACCGCGCGACGACGATTCGGGCTCTCGCATGTCGTTCGCTACCTCCGTTACCAAGGTGTAGCAAACCCGATGCCAGCCCGATACGGTTTGGGTCGGGGGAGCTTGCAGCCCCCCGCCGCCAGTCGCTCGTTCGCTACGCGAACCGCTCCTTCCCGCGGCGACCCCCCGCGTGATGGGCCTATTCGGCAGCGGCGAAGGTGTCGTGCGCTCCCTTACCTCCGTAAGTGTGACGTCAACCGGGCTCGAACGCGAATGTGAGATCGGTTGCCGGCAATTCGACAGGTCTACAAACCGAATGGTCTTTGTCCGGACAATATTGTGCAAAGTACTTGCTCGTGCGCGCTGCGGTTGCGAGATCGGCTGGTAGGTCCTTTGCGCGCAAGATTGCCTTGAGGTAGTCAGCGAGCAGGAGCGCCTGCGTGCGACCAGTGGTGGCATCGAAGTGCATCACCCCGCGCTGGAAGCGCTGGTAGACAAAGTTCGAGTTGCCTGGATCACGGCGCGGCCGCGAGATGGGTGCGCCCCACACCTCCAGCGCAATGAGCGGATTTAAGCCGTCACCGCCGAAGAACATCTCCCCGAACTTCACTGCGAGCGAGTCGAACGTGTCCGGTGCGTTGGATCGCACGAAGTCCACAATGGCCGCGCCATAGCCCGGTGACCCAACCGCCGGTGTTTCAGCCTTGACCGCGGGATCCGCCGGTGGCAGCACGCTGCCGTTTACGTGCTCATACGGAAACACGTCGGGATCCAACAGGTTCATCAGCGAGACGTCGTGTCCGGCGCACACCTGAGCGACCTGCCGCTGGAAGATCTGCACGCGACAGCCAAGCAGCACGAACGGCCGAGACACAGGAAAGCCGAACACGGCAACGCGGCCACGGGCGTTGAAGTAGCTCCAGATTGCGTCGTCGTCGATGCGGTAGCCGGTCTCGGAGAAGTAGCGCTCGTCGTGCTGCAGCGGCGGCGGCTTCGGTGCGTTCGGATCGACCTTTTTGACGATCTTGAGATCGGCCGGCGCCAGCGGCGGGGGCGACGGTCCATCAACCCAGGTCAAGGTGGCATCCACCCAATCGGCTGCCTGCATCCCCAGGTCGCTATAGACCCCGTCGCCAAGATCGATCATCGCGGGAAAGGTCACGTAGCGACCATTGGCATCGCGGCCATCGTTGTAGCCCTGGGCGTAGGCCGCCCAGACCTCAGGCACGAAGCGCGGCAGGTCCGCAAATTGGCCGCGCGCGCTACCGGCCTCCCACCACGCCTCGTCCTTGTTCCAGGGGCCGATGTCCAGGACGGTCGTGGTCACGCTTTTGCCGTGGTAGCTGACGATGACCGATCGGTTCAGCGCCTTCCTCGACGGTAAAGCCGCGAAATGGTCGCCCGGCGTGACGACATGTCCGCTGGCGGTCGTCTTCCCGATGAGTCCTTCGCGCGTGGCCCATAACCGCACCGTCACTGGCGAGGCGGCGACGTAATTCGCGGCTTCTTGAGCCGACACCCGGGCTGGCGCAAGACACAAAACGGCCACAGCCAGCCACCAAGAGAAGCGCACGAGGGCGGCGCCATACGCTGCGTGGTTGGAGGAGTACCTTGTGATTGCCGCCCTCATGCGCAGGGTCTGCTTGAAGAAAGTTCGGGCAAGCCGAACTTTCGGACCTGGCCACGCTACCCCATCCGTGCGTAGGCTGTCTGACTGGAGCGGGTAACAGGTGCGCTACGCGGCGATCCTCCTGGCATTTGTGTTGGCCGCGTGTAGCGCCCCCGAGCCAGCCCCAACCGTCCCGACCGAGCCGCCACCAACCGCCACGCCGGTGCCCAAGCGGCCCGAAGACGTGGCCAATGCCTACTTCAGTGCCTGGCAGCAGGGCCAGTACGCAGCGATGTACGACCTTCTCAGCGCCGATGCCCAGGCCTCGATCGCGCGCGACGCATTCGTGCGCCGTTACACGAACATCCACGATGGGATCGGCGAGTTGCAGCTCACCGTCACCGCCGACGGGCCCGCCGACGCACAGTCACACGTTCCGTTCACGGTGATGCGCAACGTGGCGGTTTTTGGCCAGCTCTCCGAGACCAATTCCCTCCCGACGGTGCAGGATCAATCCGGCAACTGGAGAGTTGCCTGGCAGCCGTCGCTGATCTTTAACCAGCTCACTGCCAACAATTCGGTGCGAGTGACGCCCGATGTGCCCAAGCGCGGTCGGATCCTGGATCGGTCGGGCAAGCCGCTGGCCGACAACGGCACAATTCTGTCGGTCGGAGTCGTGCCCGGCCAGATCCAGGACGAGTCGGCGATGCTGCAGGCGATGTCGGATGCCCTGGGTATTCCGCAGGACACGATCAAAAAGCGGTACCAGGGCGGTCAGCCTGATTGGTTCATGCCAATTACCGATCGGTCGGACATGGACCGTGGCGACTTGCAAACGAAGATCGGCTCGATCCCCGGTATTTCACTCCAGGACAAGCCCGCGCGAGTCTATCCGCTTGGCAGTGCCGCGGCGCACGTCGTGGGCTACGTCAGCCACCCGACCGCGGACGATTTGAAGCAGCTCGCGGCTCAGGGCTACGACGAATCGGACTGGATCGGTCGCGCCGGCGCCGAGGCCGCCTTCGAGACGCAGCTCGCAGGCGCGCGCGGGGGCACGATCCAGATCGTCGATTCCGCTGGCAAAGCGGTCCGTGAGATCGCGCGCAAGGCTGCGAGTCCGGGACAAGACGTCCAACTGACTCTCGACGGGGCGATTCAAAACGCGGCGGCCAGCGGCCTTGGCGACAAGATCGGCAGCGTCGTCGTGCTCGATCCACGCGACAACGCCGTCTTGGCGCTGGCTTCACAGCCGAGCTTCGACCCCAACCAGTTCGTTATTGGCGTGACAGATGACCAGTGGCAGCAGATGAACGGAGCCGATCAACCGCTGGTGTTGCGCGCGACCAGCTCCGCGTATCCGACTGGCTCCATCTTCAAAGTCATCACCATGGCGGCGGGCATGGAAAAAGGCGTCGCCAAAACCTCGGACGTCTACGACTGTGGACTGGACTGGAATGGCCTGCCGGGTGTCACGCTGCACAACTGGCAGCCCGAGGGCATGCTGCGCCTGAGCGAAGCGTTGACTGAATCCTGCAACCCGGCCTTTTACGAGATCGGCTTGAAGCTGGACCAGCTCGACTCCACGATCCTGCCGAGCTATGCGCGCAAGTTTGGCCTTGGCAGTCCGACCGGAATTGCCGGAATCCAGGACGTTTCTGGCACCGTGCCCGACCCGACCTGGAAACAACAGCAAATCGGCGAACCGTGGACCAGCGGCGACGCGGTCAATCTGGCCATCGGGCAGGGCTATTTGCTCGCCACGCCGCTCCAGATGGCTAACGCCTACGCCGCCCTCGCGCGCGGCGGCGCGCTGCTCTCACCCATGCTGGTGGCGGACCTACAAGCCAAGGAGCTTGGCTCGCTCGATCTGAGCCGACCAACGCAATCCGCCATCCTCGACGGCATGCAGCGGGTCACCAGTACATCCGCGGGAACGGCGTACTACGCGTTCAAGGACGAAAAACTGCCGATCGCCGCAAAAACTGGCTCAGCCGAGAACGAGAACCCGGATGCACACGCGTGGTTTGTTGGCTTTCTGCCGCCGTCCAAGCCGACGTTGCTGGTGCTCGTGATGGTGGAAGGCGGTCAGCACGGCGGGACAGTGGCCGCGCCAATTGCGCGCCAGCTGATCGATATGGCCTACCCTTTGTCGCGCTAGCGAGCGCGCCACGTGCCTCATCGGTATGCGCGACTCTGCATCCAGCCGCTCCAGAAGGAAAAAACATGTGTAGAAGCATCAAGACCCTGCGGACGCGTGATGTGCCAGCCACCGACGAAGAGATCCGCGCCGCCGCCCTCCAGTTCGTTCGCAAAGTCAGTGGATTCCGTCAGCCGTCCTCGCGCAACGCCGAAGCGTTCGAGTCAGCCGTCGACGACATCCAGGTGACGTGCAAGCGGCTGCTCGAATCGATCACCGGGCACCCGGTACCGGTGTAGCCACGTGCGCCGCGGCCTGAGCGCGGCGGCGCTGCTACGCGTACAAGAGGCGGTCGCGCCAAATGCGCGCGTTGTGCGGGTGCGACCGCTGCGTGGCGGCATCTCGTCCAGTGTTCATCTCGTGCATCTCGCGACCTCTACCGGAGAACGCGAGGCGGTGGTGGTCCGTCGGCATGGCGCGTATGTACAGGAGCACGATCCGCTCGCGAGCGATCGCGAATATCGCCTGCTCTCGGTGCTGGCACGGCTATATCAACCGGTGCCGCGTCCGTTGCTGCGTGAGCCGCTGAACAGCGTTTTCGACGCGCCGACAGTTGTCATGACGCGGATTGCCGGTCGCCCGCTACTGGCGCCGCGCGATATTGCCGACTACGTGCGCCAGCTCGCCCTGGCTCTCGTCAACCTGCATCATCTCCCGCTGGAGGAGTTCACCTTCCTTCCCGACCAGCGCGCCGACATCGAGCGCGCGCTGAACCCGGAACGTGCCCCGAACGGTGACCCGCTCCAGGAGGCGATCTTCCTTCAAGCGCAAGGGCTCTGGCCTTCGGTGACGAGCCCTCGGCGCACGCTGCTGCATGGTGATTACTGGCCAGGCAATGTGTTGTTCCGACGCGGCACCCTCGTGGGCATCGTCGACTGGGAGCAGGCGCGCATCGGCGATCCCACCCGAGACGTGGCCACCTGTCGCGGTGACTTGAGCATCCTGTTTGGACTTGGTGCGGCCGACGCCTTTCAGGAGGCATATCTGGCCGCGGGCGGCCAGGTGTCGCATCTCGACTTCTGGAACCTGCTGGTGGCGACGTGGGCGGTGCGGGAGATCCGCGAATGGGCCACGGTGTATCCGCACCTCGGTCGGTCAGACCTCAGTCCTGAACTGGCGGAGCAACGCATCCGCGCCTTTGCCTCGGCGGCGTTGGACGCTACCATCCAACGCTAGCTCGCGTAGGAAGGAGCAAGTGGAAGACTCCCATGCCTGACAAGGGACCTGGCAGCAAAGGCGGCGCCAAAAAGCCCAAAGGCGGCGGCAAGGCCGCTAGTAAGAACGGCAAGAAGTAGCTAGCAAAAAACTAGGGGACGATCGCCGCGCGTGTGACCTTGCCCTGGTCTGCCGCGGCGAAGGCCTCATTAATGTGCTCGAGCGGAAACGTGTCGCTAACCACCTTGTGCCACGGGTATTTGTCGCGCGTGCGCCGCATGAGGTCGAGTGCCTGCGCGAGGTGTTCGGCCTCGTAGTACACCATTCCAAGAATCGACCGGTTGCCAAAGACCAGGTACGACGGGTCGAGCTCGTACGTGAGCCCAGGGTTGATGTTGCCAATCTCCAGGTAGCGGCCTGTCCGCCCGAGCATCCGCAGCCCCTCGTTGCAGACGCGTGGATGGCCAACTAGTTCGGCCACGATATCAGCGCCCCAGCCATCCGTGAGCTCCTGCACGCGGCGAACGCGCATGTCTGAATCCGGGAACTCTTCAATGTCCACAACAGCATCAGCCCCGAATCCGCGGGCCAGCTCCAGGCGTGAAGGGATGCTGTCGATCACGATGACCTGGCCCGCTCCCAGCTCGCGCGCAATCGCCGTGGCGTAGACGCCAAGGCCGCCTGCGCCCTGGATCACGACGTTGTCGCCCATCTTCAGGCCGGCCAGCTGCAGACCCCCAACAACTTGTGAGAGTGCGCAATTGACGCCCGCGACCATCGTGTCGCTGAGCTCGTCGGGGACCTTGAAGATGGCGGCGCCAGGCCGCACGTAGTAGTAATCGCCGAAGGCGCCGTAGAAGTGCGGCGCGACGTCGCACGAGCTGGTCAAGTAGGTGCGCGCGTTGGGGCAGGCGCGCGTGACCTTCTTGAGGCAGGCGCGGCAGGTGCCGCACGGATAAAAGTAGCGCCAGATGACGCGATCGCCTTCCGCAAGCGGCTGCCCGGCCGTATCGCGAGAGATGCCTTCTCCCAGCTGGTGCACGGTGCCGGTCATCTCGTGGCCGAGGATCTGCGGGTAGGGTCGGCCGAACTTCTCGACGTCAAACTCACCGCGCCACTGGTGGAGATCCGAGCCGCAGACGTTGGCGACGGTCATCTTGACGACGACGCCACCAGGATCGGGCTCGCACACCGGATATTCATTGATCCGCATGGGCTTGCCTGGTCCATAGAAGGCGGCGACCCGTCCAGTGAGCACGGAGCAATGTTAGCCCCACTCCTGTTCGGGACTTTTGGCTCCCTTTGGAAGCCAATTGGGTCGGCCGATACTCAGCCTGTGAACGCATACCAGATGTACCGCCAGACGCAAACGCAGACCGCCGCCCCTGGCGAGCTGGTGCTGATGCTCTATCGTGGTGCGCTGCGCTTTGTCGGCGCCGCGATCGAAGCCATCGAGGCCAGGAACATCTCGGAAGCGCACAACAAGCTGCTCAAGACGCAGGACATCATCTCGTACTTGATCGAAACGCTGGATGTCGAGCGCGGCGGAGAGGTCGCCAAGAACCTGGAATCCCTCTACGGGTACATGCTGCGACGCCTCATCGAGGCCAATGTCAAGAAGGACGGGGTGCCTGCCCGCGAAGTCCAGGGCCTGCTGCGCGAGCTGCTGCCGGCCTGGGAAGCCGCCGTGCGGCAAATGTCAACGGCCCCCGCGGGCACCCTTGTGGGGGCCGGACGCTGAGGTTTTTCCCCCAAACGGGCTACTCAAGTCTTTTCACCGCAATGCCGATCATCATGACTGAACAGCAATGTCTGACGCGCGCACGCCACCTGTTGGACCGGTGCCGCCAGTTGGCGGAACGCCCGCGGTGGACCCTGTTCGACCTGAAAGGCCGCCGGTTGCTCCGCGTGATCCTCAAGTTGCCGCGGGCAAGCATGACGTCGCTGCGATCACTGGCGGCAACCTGCCTGGACAATACGCCCAGCTCGTCATCAACCCCGATACCCATGACGTGGTCATACGCGTACTCGACGCCCAGACGCACCACGTCATCGATGAGTATCCATCGAGCGCAGTTGAGCACATGGCTGTTTATCTGAAGCAGTACGGCGAGATGCTTGCTCGCCGACATGCTGCGCAGCGCAACGGCAAAGAGCCGAGTTGAGCCATGAGCTTGGGCAAACTCTCTCGACGTCGATTCATGCTGCTCTCCGCGGTTGCGCTGGTTGGTGCTGCCGCATGCAGCTCATCTGAAGCCGCCAAACCCCGAGGCGCAGGCACGGTGTATTACCCGCGCGACGCCGCCTCGGACAGTCCTGCCGCTACGCCCGAGCGCAGCGAAGCTGCCTCACCAACCGCGCAGCCGACAGTCGCGCCCACCGAGGTGCCCGCGCCGACCCTGGAGCCGATCGTGGCGGCAGATGCGTTGCCCACGCCCGGCGTGGGCTCGACCTACAACGAGATGCACGTGGTGCCAGTGCCGACGGGCAAGCCGCCGATCGCCGCGGCCCTGCCTGCGCGCAGGGTGATCATTCCCACGATTGGCCTGGACAGCAAGGTGATCCAGCTCGCGACGAAGCTCGACAAGTTCGGCCAGATCGCCTGGGAAACGGCGCCGTTCGCCGTCGGCCAGCACAAAGGCCTGGCTGGCCCTGGCCAGAATGGCAACATGGTTCTCTCGGGACACATCTCGTCGCCGAGCGAAGGCGCGGTGTTCCATCACCTGCCAGACCTCAAAGTCGGCGAAGGCGTGATCGTCGCCACCGACGAGCGGCAGTACCTGTATCGGGTTACGGACATCAAAACGGTCACTCCCGACGACGTGTCGGTCCTGGACCAGACTCCCGATCCCACGGCCACGCTCATCACCTGCGTGCCCGACGGCATCTACTCCCACCGCCTGGTAGTAACCGCCCGCCTCGTCTAAAGAACAGACGCCCTCACCCCTGGCGTCACCCCTTGACTGATGCTCGCTGTCGCCAACAGGCACGCGGCTTGCGGGCGTGGGCGCTCGCATGAAGAGGACGTGTTTGGCGCTGGTGGTGAGCGCCTTGGTTGCGCTGAGCATGCCGTTGGCGGCCGCGGCGCAGACGACGGCGGAACCCACCCAGCAACCGACGTGTGACGATCCGTCAAACTGCCCAGCGGCCAGGGATCAGCAGCAGGTCGAGGTGGCGGGCGTCCAGACGTCGCCCGACGATGCGCGCATGCCCGGTGAAACCGAAGACTTCATCATCAACGACGGTTTCGGCGACTAGCCTGTCAGTCCATCACGATCTGGCCTTTGCCGATGGCGACGATGCCGTTGGCGGAGACCTTGAATCGGGCCCGATCGCGCTCCAAGTCAACGCCAATGCAGGCGCCGGGGGCGACGACCACGTTCTTGTCGATGATGGCGTTGCGGATTGTCGCGCCGCCGCCGACGTGAACTCCATCCAGCAGGACTGAGCCCTCCACCAGGGCGTCGCGTTCCACGCGCACTTCGGGCGAGAGCACCGAACGCCGAACCGTCCCTCCGGCCACGATCACGCCTGCGCCGAGCATCGAATCCAGCGCCTGGCCAGGTTGCGAATCGACGACCAGCTTGGCTGGTGGAAGGGGTGGATGCCAGGAATAGATCGGCCACTCGCGGTTGTACAGATTGAACGCGGGCACGGGTGAAACCAGGTCCATGTGCGCGGCGTAGTAGGCGTCAAGTTCGCCAACGTCACGCCAGTAGCCTCGGTCGGCGTCCGTGGCGCCGGGCACGGTGTTGGTGGTGAAGTCGTAGACGTTGGCCTCGCCGCGTTCGACCAGGCGGGGCACGATGCTGCCACCGAGATCGTGCTTGCTCGATTCGTCCTGGGCGTCTTCGGTGACCGCATCGAGCAGTGTGCGAGTGGTGAACGCGTAGTTGCCCATTGATGCCAGGACCTGGTCAGGAGCGTCGGGCAGACCGGGGGCATCGGACGGCTTCTCACGGAACGCCGCGATGCGGTTGTCGCTGCCACACTCGATCACCCCGAACGCGTTGGCCTGCGAGCGGGGCACGCGTAAGGCAGCGACCGTCAGGCCGGCGCGGCTGTCGATGTGCTCCGCAAGCATCTGATGCGGGTCCATCCGATAGATGTTGTCGGCGCCGAATACCAGGATGTAGTCCGGCTGCTCGTCGTAGACGAGGTTCAGGTTCTGGAAGACCGCGTCGGCGGAGCCGGCGAACCAGTACGGGCCGCGTCGCATCTGCGCGGGTACCGAGGCGATGTAGTTGTTGAACATCGTGCTCAGCCGCCAGGTTTGCGCGATGTGGCGGTCGAGGCTGTGGCTCTTGTACTGGGTCAGCACCACGATCTTGAACATGCCGGCGTTGACCAGGTTGGACAAGGTGAAGTCGATGAGTCGGTAGGTGCCACCGAACGGCACGGCGGGTTTGGCCCGATCCGCGGTGAGCGGAAACAGGCGTTTGCCTTCACCACCAGCGAGCACCATGGCCAGCACGCGCATTACGTCATTGTCCCTCGGGCTGCTGAAGGCGAACTCGTTTGCCGACTCCGGCGATGTCCATCAGGCAATTAGCCAACAATCAGGCTATCGCTATCCTGAGCCCCGATGACGAACATCGGACCGATCCCGCTGCCTGCGCCAGGCGCCGCGCACAGTGGCTACTTCACGTTCGAGGACGAGCTGCTGGCGAAGTACCAGTGGCCGTACTTCGCAGTGGTCGGCCGTGAACCAGGGCTGACGTTCCTGTTGACGGCAGGCATTCATGCCGCCGAGTACACCGGTACCCTCGCCGCACTACGTCTCGCCAAACTCCTGGACCCACACCATGTCACTGGAACGATCGTCATCATCCCGCTGCTGAATCGACCGGGGTTCTACGAACGATCCGTGTACACGAACCCAGAAGACGGTCAGAACTTGAATCGTGCCTTCCCAGGTGATGCCAACGGGACATGGAGCGAACGTTTCGCCTACCACCTCTTGCATGATGTGGTCCTCAACGTACAGAGGGCAATGGACCTGCACGCCGGCGACATGGTCGAGGACCTGGAGCCGTTCCTCGGCTACTTGATGACCGGCAACCCTGAGGTGGACGATCGGTCGCGCGAGATGATCGCGGCATACGCCGGCGCCCGCTGGGTGACGCACGTCATCCCTGGCGGCGAGCGCGCTGGGATGCTCTACGGCGCCGCCGCGCAGAACGGCGTGCCCGCGATTCTGGCCGAGTCCGGCGGCCGCGGGCTGCCGATCGAAGAAGACGTCCAACGTCACGTGGACGGTGTGCTGAACATCTGGCGCACGCTCGGCCTCCTCACGGACTCACCACCTCAACCGAGTCGCACACCGACTGTGATAGCGCGCAACGAATGGCTGCGCTCGCCACATGAAGGCATCTTCCTCTGTCGGGTGAAACCTGGAGACAACGTTTCCGCAGGAGAGAGTCTCGGAGAACTCGTAGACCTGTTGGGCAACCACCTGATGACCGTGACCGCGCCCGCGGCGGGAGTGATCCTGTTCACGGTGACCAGTCCCGCGATCAAGAAGGACGGCCTCCTCCTCGCGGTCGGGGTACCGGAATAAGTACTTACGTGCGGCTGCTTAGGGACTCGCCGCCCTAAGGAAACGGCGCCTGCCTGTCGCACACTCCGCAGCAACGAAGCAGGAGGCAGGCACGCGCACTATGGGTCTTTTCAGCAGCATGCGCATTTCGGGTTCGGCGCTTACGGCCCAGCGCCTGCGGATGGATGTCATCTCGGGCAACATCGCCAACGCGGATACGACCCGCGTCAACGGCCAGCGCCAACCCTACCAACGCCAACAGGTTGTGTTCGCGCCGATGATGCAGGGCGCCGGCTCGGCTGGCCAGGGCCTGCAGGTAACGCAAATCGTCAAGGATCAGTCGGCTGGCAAGCAGGTGTACGACCCGGCCAACCCCGACGCCGATCCGAACACGGGCATGGTCGCCTACCCCAACGTCGATACGACGACCGAAATGACCGACATGCTCTCGGCCACACGCGCCTACGAGGCCAACGTGACGGTGCTCGACTCGATCAAACAAATGGCCCAACGGTCGATCGACCTGGGTCGCGCATAACCCGCCGGGAGTTGTTCTAGATGCCCATCTCGTCGATCACTGGCGGCATGTCGCCGCTCACGCCATCGCTGCCATCGAGCGGCGCGAGCGGGACAAAGCCCGCGGGCGCCGACTTCGGCAACGCCCTCAAGCAGGCGGTTTCCAGTCTTCAGCAGTTGGGCGGTCAGGCGGACTCAGCCTCGCTCTCGCTGGCGAAGGGCGATCCCATCGACATCCACGAAGTGATGATTGCGAACGAGCAGGCCAGCCTCGGTTTCTCGATGGCCGTGCAGGTGCGCAACAAGCTTGTGGACGCCTACTCCGAAATCATGCGGATGAGCGTGTAGAGCCCACATGGAAGCTTTGAATCCGGTCCTTCAACCTCTTCAGCGCGTATGGAGCGGCCTCAGCCGTACCCAGCAAATCGGTCTCGGCGTCGTCGGTGCGGCGCTGCTCGGGGTGCTCGTGTTCGTCAGCACGTTCGGGCACGGCCCCGACTCGGCGATCGCGTTCTCCGGCCTCAGCAATGATGACGAAGCCGCCATCGTTCAGAAGCTCAAAGACTCCAAGATCCCGTACACGCTCGAAGACGGCGGCACGATCCGAGTGCCCGCCGGCCAGGTCCACGATGCCCAGCTAGCCACCTCTGGCATGGGCCTGAACGGCCAGCCGGCCACAGGCAGCGGATTCGAGCTGTTCAACCAGCCCGCCTTTGGTCAGACCGAGTTCACCCAGAAAGTCAACTACCAGCGCGCGCTCGAAACTGAGCTCGAGCGCAGCATCAACCAGATGTCCGCGGTGGACACCTCGCGCGTTCACCTGGTCATTCCCGATCAGACCCTGTTCACCAGCCAGCAGCAGCCGACCACCGCGTCGATCATGCTCAAGCTCAAGCCGGGCAAGCACCTCGACAGTGCCCAGGCGCGCTCGATCAGCAACCTGGTGGTTGGGAGCGTCCAGGGATTGAAGGCCCAGGGCGTCACCATCGTCGACGTCAATGGCAACACCCTGACGCCAGATGACGGCGGCGCCGACGGGACGGCCGGCCTCACCAGCAAGCAGCTGCAGACAGAACGCAGCTACGAATCGACCATGGAGCACAACCTGCAGGCGATGCTGGACAGCGTGCTGGGCGCCGGCAAGGCCACAGTGCGCGTTTCCGCGGTGATGAACTGGGACCAGGTCGAACAGACCGACGAAACGTACACGCCGAACGATCCAACACAGACGCCCGTTCTGACCAACCACACAATTACCGAGAACGATGCCAGTGGCTCGCAGGTAGGCGGTGTACCTGGCGCCGCGAGCAACACCGGTTCGACGGTCCCCACGTACCAGGGCACCACTTCGGGAACTGGCGCGACCAGCAAAAGTGACACGGAAACCACGTACCAGCTGAACAAGAGCACCCAGAAGACGGTTCGTGCGCCGGGCGCGGTAACTCACCTGAGCGTCTCGGTCATGCTGGATGACGATCCAAACAATCCGAACACCGCCCTGCAGCAAAGCGTCACCGATGCGATGAACGCGGCCGCGGGCATCGATCCCACGCGTGGCGATGTGCTCACCGTGACCGCCCTGCCGTTCAACCGCCAGGACTTCCTCACCGAGCAGCAGGCGCTGACCGATGCGACGCAGAAGGAACAGCTCATGAGCTACGTGCACCTTGCCGCGCTTGCGCTCGGTCCACTGCTGATGCTTGGCCTGCTTTTCTTCATCTTCAAGAAGGGCCGCAAGAAGCAGGTGATCGAGGTTGTTGCCAAGTTGCCAGACGGCGAGTCGGTGACGTTGCCACCGCTGGTCGATTCCGGCGACGCCCAGCCGGTGGTGCCCACCCCCGCGCCACGATCGAGCAAGCCCATGGCGCAGCCGATCACGGAGGACCCGCAGAAGGTCTACATCCGCGAACAGATTCAGTCGCTTGGCAAGTCGAATCCAGCCACGGTCGCGCAGCTCATTCAGACCTGGATGGACGAGGACCGTCGGAACTAGGTCCGACTAGCCAGCCAATCCCAGACTTTCTGCCCCTTCAGAATCGCTGACTCCCGCCGCAGACTTCGGCACAAGGACACCATGGCCCAACTGATCGGATCCAAAGGTTTGAAAGGTCGCCAGAAGGCGGCGGCACTGCTCATCGCGCTCGGTCCAGACGTCTCGGCCGAAGTGCTCAAGCACTTCAAGGAATCCGAAATTGAAACGCTGACCTTCGAGATCTTCCAGCTCGAGAAGGTGACCGAGGAGACCAAGGGCCAGGTTCTCGAAGAGTGCTATCACATGGCCGTCGCGCGCGATTTCATCACCTCAGGTGGTGCCGATTACGCCCGCGAGATGCTGGTCAAAGCACTGGGCAAGGAAAAGGCGCAAGAGGTCATCGAGCGCATGGCAGCCTCCCGCCGCCCACAGCGCTTCAGTTTCGCCCGCGATTCGGATCCGTCCCAGCTCGCACAGTTCATCGGTAGCGAGCATCCGCAGACGATTGCGCTGATCCTGGCGCATTTGCAGGCGGCTCAGGCCGCCCAGACCATGGCCCACCTGGCGCCTGACGTGCGTAGCGAGGTCGCCTTGCGGATCGCCACCATGGACCGCACTCCGCCAGAAGTGGTCGAGCAGGTCGAGGAAGTGCTCAAGCGCAAGCTCAGCTCGGTCATCAGCCGCGACTTCACCTCTGTGGGCGGCACCCAATACCTGGTGAGCGTGCTGACCAGCGTTGACCGTGGCACGGAGAAGCAGATCCTGGAATACCTCGATGGCGCCAACTCCGAGCTGGCGGCCGAGGTTCGCAAGTTGATGTTCGTCTTCGACGACCTCGTGCGGCTGGACGACCGCTCGTTGCAGCGCGTGCTGCGCGAGGTCGACAGCAAGGACCTGTCGCTGGCGATGCGCGGCACGAGCGAGGAGCTGCAGGAGCGCATCTTCCGCAATCAGTCGACACGCGCCGCGCAGGCTCTCAAGGAAGAGATGGAGATTGGTGGGCCAGTGCGACTGCGACAGGTCGAAGAGGCGCAGCAGCGCATCGTGAACATCGTCCGTCGACTGGAAGACGCCGAGGAAATCGTGGTGCAGCGTGGCGGCGAGGATGTCCTTGTCTAGCCTGCTACGCAGCGAGGCTGTGGCGGTGATCGACTCTCGCCACTTTGGCACCAGCATTGGCTCTCCTCGGATCTTCGGCGCACGGGTGCTGCGCGGCGACAACGTTGGTATGGAACGGCCCATCCCGCTTTCCGTACCTGCGTTCAACCTACCCGAGGCACTCCCGCAGGAAGACGTGATCGACTCCGAGGAGGACCTATCGCCCTCCACGGACTTCGCGGCCGTCGAAGAAGCCGCCCGCATGCAGGGGTACCAGATCGGGTTCGACGAAGGTCATGCCGCGGGAATGGCCGCTGCTGAGGCCGCCATGGCTCCGTTGCTAGAGCGCCTGCGCGGATTGCTCAACGGCATCCACGAGAATCACACCGCCTTCTATCGTGCCGCGGAGCGGCAGGTGGTGGACCTCTCCCTGCAGATTGCCCAGAAGGTCGTCGAGCGTGAGGTCGAAAACATGCCTGACCTGGCCGTCAACGTTGTTCGCGCCGCGCTCGAGGAGATGGATGCGCGAACTGCCATTCGCGTGCGGGTCAACCCTGATGATGTAGAGCTGCTGCAGCGCCGCTGGGCCTCAGTGGTCCCATCAGGCGTAAGCGCCGAGCGCATCGAGCTGCAACCAGATGAGCGGGTGCAATCTGGAGGCGGGATCATCGAGACCACCCATGGCCAGGTGGATGCACAGCTATCCACCAAGCTGGAGCAACTGGGCAACGCGCTGTGGACCTTCGTAATGGAGGCCGATGCCACGGAGTCGCAAGATGCCGACGCCTGACCACCTCCGGGGTATTCACGTCCTGAGGTTGGACTACCTCACTTCCGTGGAACGGACTCCCTCAGGAGCGCAGCATGCTTGACCTCTCGGCGCATCGGCAGTTGATCGCTCGATCGTCTGGACTTCGGTTCCAAGGCCGCGTGGTGCAAGTGGTTGGCCTGAGCATCGAAGTCGAAGGGTTGCGCCTGCCACTCGGCGAGATCTGTCACCTGTACCCCGAGCGGGCCACAGCCGGTGCCTCGCGCATTACTGCCGAGGTCGTCGGTTTCCGCGACGAACGGCTGATCCTGATGCCGTTCGCCGAGACGCACGGCGTGCGCCCTGGCACCGCGGTGTTCCCCAGCGGCCGCGGTTTCGCGGTTCCGGTGGGCGAAGAGCTCCTTGGACGCGTGATCGATGGCCTGGCACGGCCGATTGACGGCAAGGGTCCGCTGAACACCTCACGTACAGCCCGAATTACTGATGCGCCGCCAAGCCCACTTGGTCGGCAGCCCATCCGGACGCCGCTGGCCACGGGAGTAAGAGCCATCGATGGCCTGCTCACCACCGGCAAAGGCCAGCGCATGGGCATCTTCGCTGGCTCCGGCGTCGGCAAGAGCACGCTGCTCGGGATGATCGCCCGCAACTGCGAGGCTGACATCAACGTGATCGCGCTCATTGGCGAGCGAGGTCGCGAAGTGCAGGAATTCATCGAACACGACCTCGGTCGCGAGGGCCTGGCGCGTTCGGTCGTGGTGGTCTCGACCTCGGATCAGCCGGCCCTGCAACGACTGAAGGGCGCCTGGGTCGCCACGGCAATTGCCGAGTGGTTCCGCGCGCGCGGCTCGCAGGTCACCTTGATGATGGACTCGGTCACGCGCTTTGCCATGGCGCAGCGCGAGATTGGCCTGACCGTGGGCGAGCCACCGGTTGCGCGCGGCTACCCGCCCTCGGTGTTCGCCATGCTGCCGCGCTTGCTAGAGCGGGCGGGTACATCCGAAAAGGGCAGCATCACCGGTCTGTACACGGTGCTGGCCGAAGGTGACGACATGCAGGATCCGATCGCCGACACGGTGCGCAGCATCCTGGATGGTCACATCGTGCTTTCGCGCACGCTGGCGCAGGAGAACCACTATCCCGCAATTGACGTCCTGCAGAGCGTGAGCCGGCTGTTCAGCACACTGTCTTCGCCTGAGCACTTGCTTGCCAGCGGCGTGATTCGCGACGCCATGTTCGCCTACCAGCAGGCGCGCGACCTGATCAATATCGGCGCGTACGTGTCGGGCTCGAATGCAGGCATCGACCGCGCGCTGCGCCTCCAGCCGCACATCCAGCGCTTCCTTCGCCAGACGCCGGATTCACCCACCGAGTTCTCGGACTCCATTCAACAGGTCTGGTCCATTGCTAGTGAGCAGGACTGAAGCAGAGGGATTTCAAAGGGGGACGCAGTCCCCCTTTGATCGCCGGAGGCACCATGTCTCCTGACGCGGGCCTCGAGACCGCGCTGGACCAGCGCCGCCGCAAGCTCGACCTCGAACGCCAGGTGCTCGCCGAGCGAGAGATCGCCGTGCAACAACAGGCCGCGGTGCTGGCGGCCGCCGGGTCGCGCGTGCGCATGGTGCTCTCGCAGATCGAGTTCGCGCAGCAGCCAGCCCCCGGAATCGCGCTGCCAGTGGCGTTACTCGGCGAACTGGAGCAGCTGCTGCGATGGTGCGAAGCGCAGGTCGTCGCGCAGCGCGCACACCTGGAGGCGCTGCGCAGTGAGGCCGACGAGGCGCGCGGCGCCGTTGCGAACGCGCATCAAGGCGTACGCGCGCTGGAGCTAGTGCTCGAAGCGCGCGCCGCCGAACGCGCCGAAAAGCAGCGCCGCATCGAAATCCGCGAGGCGGACGAAACCGCCGCGCGCGTCCATGCTCAGAAGGTAGGCACACGATGACCGGCTCACCGATCTTGCGCTCCGCCGCGCTCCAGCAGGCCTTGGCACTTGTGCCGGTGCGCCAAACCAGTACGTCGACAACGACGTCGTTCGCCGCGACCCTCGCGAAGGTCCAGTCCCGTCCCACCAGCCCGGGTACTACTGGTCGAACTCCGAGTACGTCCGAGGTCATGGCCATGACCCCCACCGACTCCACTGGCTCCATTCCATACCTGACCGAGATCACGACTGCCGCCGACAAATACGGCGTTGATCCCGCGCTCCTGGCCGGCTTGGTGAAAGCGGAGTCCAACTTCAACCCCAAAGCGCAATCCGGTGTCGGAGCCAAGGGCCTCACCCAATTGATGGATGCCACCGCCAAAGGCCTGGGCGTCTCCAACTCGTTCGACGTGCAGCAAAGCCTGGATGGCGGCGCCAAGTTTTTGGGTGGTCTGCTCAAGCAGTTTCATGGCGATCAGAGTCTGGCGTTGGCCGCGTACAACGCTGGTCCCGGCGCGGTACAGAAGTATGGCGGCATTCCGCCATACCAGGAGACACAGCGATATGTACCGAAGGTACTGGGGTATGCGGCCCAGTTCCGCCGAATAATCGCCACTGCATGAGCGACCTGAATAGCATCAATTTCAGCGGCACCGACAGCTATCTGCAGGCCGCTATGTCGGGTCTGGCAGCGCGCCAGAAGACGATCGCCAACAACGTTGCCAACGTCGATACCCCGGGCTTCAAGGCCTCGCAGGTGAACTTCGAGGACGTGCTCAACAAGGCGGTCAGCACCTCAAAGCCTGGCGGCCCCGTCAACCAATCCGCATTGGACGCCGCGGCTCGAACGACGTCATTGGTGGATAGCACCAGCTCACGTTCCGATGGCAACAACGTCGACATCGACCAGCAGATGGAAATGCTGAGCGAAGCCAATTTGAACTACAGCGCCCTCACCCAGGTGATGTCGACGCGACTCGGCATTCTGCGCAGCGTCATCAAGGGCCAGTAACAGGTGGATAAACCCGCGGAGGTTGAGAGATAAAGCGTGCCCGAGATCACTCCAGCCGTAGCCGCGCCGATGCCGGCCGTTCCTGGGCCTGTGGCAGGTGTTGCGCCCGCTCCACCGGCCGCCAACGGCGCAACCTCGGCATCTGACTTCATGGGCCAGCTGACTGCTGCGTTGAAGGGCCTCAAAGGCCTGGCAGCAGTCGTTAAGGGCCTGCCCGTCACACCGGCTCCGACGTCTGACTCCACCGCTGCTCCGGCAGCTTCCGCGCCTGATGACGGTTCGCAGCCGGCGCAAACCGGTCCGCAGACTCCATCGGATGATGTGACCGAGTTGCTGGCCACCCTCGGCCTGGTGCTCGTGCCGACTCCACAGTCCGCGCCGCTTGCAACCGACGTGCCTTCAGGCGGTGAC
>JAFAZN010000309.1 GCA_019239775.1 Chloroflexota bacterium | reverse complement strand
TTCCAGGATCAGATCAATGACTTCGCATGGATGGCCCGCACGCGGCGACGTGTCGCGCTGCTGTCGCAGGCCACCGACGGGCAGCTCGACAGGTCGCTGCGCTACCGTGAGTCGATCGCACCCCGCGGGTTCGCGTTCGACTTGCGCGCTGTGTACAGCGCTGGCCGACAGCATTGGGCGGGGCTGACGCTGTGGCGGGAACGCGGCCGGGCAGACTTCAGCGAGCACCAGGTGGCCCTGCTCAGCCGTTTGAGTCCGCACCTTGGGGCCGGCTTCCGCGCGGCTGGCCTCGCTGCGCGTGTTGACATGCCGTCCGTCACCGATGATGCACCAGCCGTGCTGACGCTCGATCGTCACGGACAGGTCATGCAGCACACGCCGTCGGCCGAGCGTTGGCTGCGCGACATCGGCGAACTTGGCGCAGACTGGAGAGACGGTCGTGGTCTGCCGGATGCCGTGTGGCTGGTGGTCGGCGCACTGCGGCAGGTGCTGAGCGCAGGCGCCGAGACTGGTCCCGAATGCGTCCCACGAATCTGCGTGCGCACGCGCAGCGGTCGCTGGGCTCAGCTCCAGGCTGCGCTCGGCGAGGGCACCGCTGAACGAGCAGGTGAGATCATCATCGTGCTGTCAGCGCTCAGCATGGTAGAAGTGAGTTGGCTGCGCACCAACTCGTTCGGGCTGACCGAGCGCGAGCGTCAGGTCGTCCAGCTCGTTGTCAGCGGCGCGTCAACGCGCGACATAGCCGCTAGCCTGGTGATCTCCGAGTACACGGTGCAGGACCACCTGTCGCACATCTTCGATAAGGTAGACGTGCGAAGTCGACGCGCGCTGGTCAAGCGGCTGTATCTGGACAGCTTCAGCGCCGCGCCTGACCGAAGCCTGTGAGGACCCCAACCTCCAAGGGAGCTGCGCCCAGCGAGCGCTCGAGCACTACCCTGACTATCGACTATGAGCTCGCGGCGGCGAGGGGTGCCGGCAGCATGCCGATGGCTCCAGGGAACTCCGCCATATTCCAGTAATCGGTGTTGCGTCGAATCTTGCCTTGCTGCAACTCGCCGATCGAGACCCCGCGCACCTCAAACGGCTTGTTCGTCGCAGGCGTTGGACCTGAGCGGTCATACGTGCCGATCATGGTCCACTCCAGCGCGTAGCCGGTCTCGGTCGTAACGGCGAACCCGGGCCTCCGTCGACGGATCCACCGGCAGCAGGGTGAATTGCGACTGCGCGACGATGATGACATCCCAGTCGCCGGTAGCTACGCGGGCCATGAACTCATTGCGTCGCGAAGTCGCGAAGTCCTCTTTACCAGGCACCAGCAGCTGCGCGAGTGGGTAGAAGTGCTGGAACTCCTCCGCGAATTGCTGAACGATGTCGTTCGGCACCACGATCATGACCTTCTTGGCCAGCCCGAGTCGCCGAAACTCCATTGCCGCCGCGGCCATGACGGTCGTCTTGGTGTGCGCCCAGTTTCGGCCCAGCAGAGTGTCTAACCGATATGGACTTGCAAGCGGACCTCGTCGAGCGCGCCCAGTCGGGAGATGAGGCGGCCTTTCAGGAGCTCATCGATGCGCATCGCCACGAGCTGCACCTGCATTGCTATCGCATGCTCGGCTCGTTTCATGATGCCGAGGATGCCCTGCAAGAGACGCTGATCGCGGCGTGGCGTGGACTGAGCTCGTTCGAGGGGCGGTCATCGATCCGCACATGGCTCTATCGGGTGGCCACCAGCCGCTGTTTGAACATGCTGCGCTCCGCTCGGGCCCATGCCGGAGAGGAAGCGCTGATGCAGTCGACCGAACTGCCACAGCCAACTCGCCTCGGCGAGGTGTTGTGGATCGAACCCTATCCGGATGCGCTCATCGATCGGGTCGCCGATCGAACGCCAGGGCCGGAGGTGCGCTATCAGTCAACCGAGGCGGTCTCGCTCGCGTTTGTCACCGCGTTGCAACTGTTGCCGCCCCGCCAGCGGGCCGTTCATATTCTGCGCGATGTGCTTGGCTTCCACGCGAAGGAAGTCGCGCAGATGCTCGAATCGACCGAAGAATCTGTCAACAGCGCCCTCAAACGCGCCCGAGCTACAGTACGCGAGCGCCTACCTGCGTCGGGCACCGGAAATGGAGCACCACCTCAGAGCTCGCCCGAGGAGCGGGCGTTGGTCGAGCGCTTCACGCGGGCGTTCCAGTCCGATGACATTGAGGCCCTGGTCGCATTATTGACCGAGGAAGTGCGGATCAGCATGCCGCCGATGCCATTCGAGTGGCAGGGTCACGAGCGCGCACGAGAGGTCCTGCGCACGTTGGAGCCCGGCCGACAGCTGGTCGCAACCCGCGCGAACGGCCAACCCGCGTTCGGGTTGTACGTGCCGGATCCACATGCACCGATTCTGCACGCGGTTGGACTGCTCGTGCTCACGCTGGCGGGCGATCGCATTTCGGCAATCACCCACTTCGATACGAGTGCGTTCTCATCGTTCGGCTTGCCGCGCACACTGCCGCGCCGGCCGGTGTAGACGCGACCGCCCAGTCTGCGCGCCGACGCGTGTCTAAGACCGCGACAGTCGACACGGACCCCGCGTCGATTGAACAGACCAGGAGCAGCCTCTTATGGCAATCCATCAAGTGCAGCAGCATGAGCTGGCGGATCAAATCGCAGAACTACACACCAATCTGGCGCATCAGTTGCCGGCTGAGATCATGCAAGGCTTCCAGGGCGCGATTGAGACCCTGGTGAACGGTGGCATCGCCGCGAACGCGGTGAAGGTCGGGCAGAAGGCCCCGGATTTTTCGCTCCCGGACCAGTTCGGCGAGACTGTCACGCTGAGCTCTGTACTGCAGCGCGGGCCGGCCGCGGTCGTCTTCTATCGGGGCGAATGGTGCCCATACTGCGATCTGACCCTCCGCGCCTATCAGCGGATATTGCCCCACATAACGGCGCTCGGCGCGTCCTTGATTGCTATCTCTCCCCAAACGCCGGACAACACACTTACGACGGTAGAGAAAAAGGAGCTGACGTTCTCCGTCCTGAGTGACGTGAGCAATGTGGTGGCTCGCGGGTATGGGCTGGTGTTCGTGACTCCCGAAGCGGCTCGACATCCCGGCGTCTCGGCCGCAAACGGGGACGAATCCTGGGAGCTACCCGTTCCGGCAACGTTCGTCATCGCCCAGGACGGCACGATCAAGCATGCGTTCGTCGACGCGGATTGGACGCACCGGCTGGAACCTACCGAGCTGCTGAGGGCGCTCGAGGGGGTAAACCGATGAAATACAAGTCAGGAGACATGTTTCCGAGGACGGTGATGGTCGCCGTGACCGGCGAGGAGATCAACCTGCCCGATCCAACGCGCCTGGTCCATCTGCAATTCCGGCGCTTTGTTGATTGTCCGATTTGCAACACGCATATCGCCGAATTCAGGAAACGCGCACGAGAGAGCGAAACGGCCGGTATCAAGGAAGTAATCGTGTTCCATTCCTCGCCGAAATCGATCCGGTCGTACCAGAGGGACGTCCCGTTCTTAATGGTCGGCGATCCGAAGAAATTTTTCTACAAGCAGTTCGGGGTGGAAGCGTCACTCGGTTTCGCGAGACCCAAAGCCTTGGGGGCCGCCTTGCGCGGGATAGTGCACGGCCATTTCGGCTTGCGGCTTGCCGGGGGCCCGCTGGGTCTGCCGGCCGACTTCCTGATCGCACCGTCCGGGAGGATCTGCGCGGTGAAATACGGTGCCCATGCCTACGACCAGTGGTCGGTCGATGAGCTACTCATGCTCGCGAAGGGCGTTGACACTCACGCCACGGCTCGCGTCGACCAGGTTGTTGAAACCGTCGAACGAACTGCGACC
>JAFAZN010000036.1 GCA_019239775.1 Chloroflexota bacterium | reverse complement strand
ACATGCACAGCACCCGTATAAGTCAGATCGGCGTGGACTTCGTCGGCCACAACCACCAGGTTGCGTTCCACGACGACGGCGGCCAGTGCCTCGAGCTCGGATCGCGAAAAGGCACGTCCGGTGGGGTTGTGCGGATTGCACAACAGCATGAGCGGCGCGTCAGCTGTAAAGACCTCAGGCAGCCCAGACCCGTCCATCGCAAACGAAGAGCCATCGTCGCGGAGCGGATTCTCCACGATCCGCCGTCCCGTATCGCGTACCGAGTTTTGAAACGGCGGATAGATTGGCGTCTGCAGCACCACACCCTGGCCCGGCTGGGTATATGTCGTGACGGCGGTGAACAACGCCTGGACGAGGTCGGCCACTGGCAGGACCAGGTCGCTCTTCGGACGCCAGCCGAAGCGGCGTTCCATGTACTCCAGGAAGGCGGTCGTCAGTAATGCGTAGGCCGAGCCACCTTCATATCCGTAGGCCGCCTCATCTGCCAGACCTCTGAGCGCGGTGCGAATCGGCTCGGCGACCGGGAAATCCATCTCGGCAATCCATGCGGGGAGGACATCCTCCGCGTACGCATGCCACTTGCGGCCCGAGCGAGCGCGCAACTGGGCAGTGGAGAGAAGCTCGACGAGGGAGGTGGTCTGCACCTCGATGAGCTTACGCCAGGTTTGCTGAGAGCTGAGGCTCGGCGGCTGACGGGGTGCCCCGCCCAGCCACGTAAATTCACTGCCCGCGAGAGCCCCCACCACAACAGCAGCACCAGCAGGTCGGCCCGCGCTCGGACAGGTGGCGGCCTCTATCATGGCCTCCAATGCGAATGACGGGCGGACAAGCGCTGGCGGCGCAGCTGGCGCGGGAGGGCGTGCGCCACGTGTTTGGCGTTCCGGGCGTACAGCTGGATTACGCGGTGGACGGCCTCGCGCACGTGTCCGATCAGATCACTTACGTGAATACGCGCCACGAGCAGGCTACCTCGTATATGGCCGATGGCTACGCCCGCTCGAGCAACGCGATCGGCGTGTGCATGGTGGTCCCCGGCCCGGGCTTGCTGAATGCACTGTCCGGCGTGGCAACGGCCTTTGCCTGCAATTCGCGCGTGCTGTGCATCTCCGGCCAGATCCCATCGCACGCGATCGGCCGTGGCCTCGGCCTGCTGCATGAGATTCCGCGACAGTCCGAGATTCTCGGCGCGCTCACCAAGTGGTCCGCCATCGCCCGGGCACCCGCGGACGTTCCGGGCCTGGTGCATGAGGCCTTTCAGCAGCTGCGCAGTGGCCGACCGCGTCCCGTGGGCCTGGAGCTTCCTCCGGATGTCCTTCAGGCAGACGGCGAGATCGCGCTGCTAGCAGGGGTTACCCAAGAAAACCCGGTCCGTCCCGATTCGCATGCGATCCAACGGGCTGCCGAAGTGTTGCGTAAGGCTGAACGTCCGGCGATCTACGCTGGTGGCGGCGTTGTTGCGGGCAACGCGAGCCAGGCGCTGCGCCAGCTCGCCGAACACCTGCAATGGCCAGTGGTGATGAGTCCGAATGGCCGCGGCGCGCTGGATGACCGTCACCCTCTGGCACTGACCTGGGTTGCCGGTCGCGGCGTGCTTGCCGAAGCAGATGTCATCTTCGGCGTGGGAACGCGCTTTCTTGGGGGCGAACGCCCGCTGCAGCTCGCGCCTGGTGCGCAATACGTGCTGCTGAACGCGGAGGCGCAGGATCTCGGCGAACCGCGCGAACCCGTCGTCGCCATCCATGGCGACTCAGCCCTGGGGTTGGAGGCGTTGCGTGATGAACTTTCTGAAACGGCTGCTACCTCGAGCTGGATTGACGTAATGCACCTGCGCCAGTGGGCCGATGACATCCTGGTGCAGGTGGAGCCGCAGTTCGGCTGGGTGCGGTCACTCCGCACTGCGCTTCCCGAAGACGGCATCTTCGTCAACGAGTTCACGCAGGTGGGCTATCTGTCCCAGGCCGCGTTCCCCGTGTACGCGCCGCGCACGTACATTTCGCCGGGGTATCAGGGCACTCTCGGCTACGGTTTCCCCACCGCGCTGGGCGCGCGAACGGCCAATCCGAACACCCCGGTCCTCAGCATCAGCGGCGACGGTGGCATCGGCTGGGCACTTTCCGAGCTGGCCACCGCGCGTAAGTTCGACATTGGCCTGGTGACGGTGATTTTCAACGACCAGGCCTACGGCAACGTCAAGCGCTCGCAGGTCGAGCAGTTCGAGGGTCGCCTGCTGGGGACCGACCTGCTGAATCCCGACTTCGTCGGGCTGGCCGAAAGTTTTGGCGTACGCGGCGCACGCGCAACCACGCCCGCCGAGCTCGAAGGCCTGCTGCGCGAAACGCTCGGACCCAACGCCGAGCCTGTGCTCATCGATGTGCCCGTGCCGGCCATGCCGAATCCATTCCGTCGTCTGCGCGAAACGCCGGTGCCAAAATCAGCAGCAGTGAGGTGAACACGCAAATGCCAGCAGCTGCCAGACTGTGCATCTCCTCTGATTCCCACGTCGTCGAGCCGCCCGAGATGTTTGCGCCGCTGCAGAAGAAGCTCGGCAGCCGCGCCCCGAAGGTCGTCAAAACCGAGATGGGTGACCAGCTGGACCGCGGCAACGGCACCCTTGGCCTGCCGATCGGCGGTTTTCTCATCGTCGGAATGGACCTGGCCTCCGACGAGACGCGTGCGCAAACCAGGCGGGGGTACGCCATCGCTCGCCCGGGCGTCTACGACATCGGCGCACGCCTGAAGGACCAGGACACCGATGGAGTCGCCGCAGAATTGCTGTATCCCAGCGTGCTCTTCGACGTGTATCAGGTCGAGGACGTAGAGGTCGTTTGCGAGACCTTCGCGGCCTACAACGACTGGCTGCTCGAGTACATCAAACCTGCGCCCGGCCGTCTCTTCGGCCTCGGCGCCATCCAGTTGCGCGACATCGACCGCGCCATCGACGAAATGCGCCGCGTCCAACAGATGGGCTTCGTCGGACTGGCGATCCCGTGCACGGCTCCGCCGGATAAGCCGTTTTCGGATCCGTATTACGATCGCTTCTGGGCCGCCGCTGAAGAGGCGCAGCTGCCGCTGGCCATGCACATCTTCGCCCAGGGCTCGCCCAACCATGGCGTGCCGAACGTGCCCGGCGCCAACTCACCACTGGCGTACATCGGCATGGAAGTCACGCTGATGCAATTGATGGTTGGCGGCGTCTGCGAGCGTTTTCCGGACCTCCAATTCGTGCCCACCGAATTCGAGACTGGCTGGATTGGGAACTTCCTGCGACGGACCGACCACACCTGGACACGTCACGGCGGAAAAATTGCCGGCGCCACGCTGCCGAAGCCACCCAGCTATTACTGGCACCGCCAGTTCACCGCCACGTTTGAGGACGATCCGATTGGCATCCGCACGCGCGATTTCATCGGGACGAAGAACCTGATGTGGGGCAGCGACTATCCGCACGGCGACTCGATCTTTCCGGAGTCGCAGCCGATTCTCGACAGCCTGTTTTCGGCCGGCGAGGAAGCCGACCGATTTGCGGTGACGGTGGAGAACGTGGTCAATCTCTATCGGTTGCCGTTCGACATTGGGGCCGCAAGAGCGAACCTGGAGCGCATCGCCGTCGAAGCGTGATCTCCGTTTCACCACTGGACGAGTGTGTCGTGCTCGTTCAGTTAGAGCGGCCGGAGAAGCGCAACGCGCTGACCCGGCCGCTGATCGAGCAGCTCACCGCGTCGCTGCGGGAGCTGGCTGAGAACGCGTCCGTGCGCGGCATCGTCCTGGCCGGGGCTGGGCCGAGCTTCTGCGCTGGTGTGGACCTCCACGAGTTCGCCGACGGCACACCCGAATCTGGCGGCCGACTCATTGCGGCGCTGGCGGAGCTGTGCGCGACCGTGCGACGCCATCCCAAGCCCATCGCGGCGGCGATTCAGGGGCATTGTCTCGGCGGAGCGCTCGAGCTGGCGGCGTGTTGCGACGTGCGCGTATGCACGCTCGATGCGCAGCTCGGCATGCCCGAAGTCTTTCTTGGCATTCCGTCGGTCATCGACGCGGTGATGCTTGGGCATCTCATTGGCGTTGGGCGCGCACGTGAGCTGCTGTTGACGGGCGACAGTATCTCGGGGGAGACCGCCTACGCGTGGGGGCTCGCCAACCGTCTCGCTCCTGCCGCGGACCTGATCGGCGTCGCGCTTGACGTTCTGGGCCACATGACGCGACATGATCCGGAGGTAATTGCCGCCCAGAAACGGCTGCACCAGGAGTGGTTGGACATGCCGTATCAGGCGGCCGTTGAGGCGAGTCGCTCGGCGCTCGTGGAGGCGTTTCGAGCGGGTCGCCCCCAGCGCCTCGCTTCCGCGCGCCTGAAGCGTTAGCAAACTTCAGATCATCCGAAGTCCAGGCCTCCTGGTTGCTTGTTTCTGCGCAGGAGCGCTCCTTCCCGTTAGGCCAGAACGCAGCGACCCTGTGGAAGAGAAACATTCTTTTCAGAAGGAGTGGACATACGCAGAACTAGCGGGAGGGTTAAGTCTTTCGTGTGGCGAGGAACACGGGAATTTCGCGGGAAGTGCGCTTCTGGTACTCCGCGTACGGTGGATATGCCTTCACTGCGATGTCCCACCAGGTGCGCTTTTCGTCGCCCGATAGCTGGCGTACGCTGACCGCGAAGGGCTCGGCACCATCCTGGAGCATGACTTCGTCCGGGTTCGAGACCAGGTTGTAGTACCAGACAGGATGCGTCGGCGCCCCGCCCTTCGATGCGACGAGAGCGTATTCGCCGTTGTGCTCAACGCGCATCAGCGCGATCTTGCGTACTTTGCTGCTCTTGTTGCCGCGCATCGTGACGACCACGATCGCCAAACCCGTATCGAGGAACGTGTTCGCGGCTTGTCCGCCCGAGCTCTCGTATTCGGCGACCTGGTCGCGCACCCACTGAGCGGGACTCGGAGCATATTCACCTTGTAGCGCCATGCCTGAAATCTACCCTGACGGCGTCACACAGAACTTGATTATCTCTTCGGCCAACCGATCCGGCTGCTCGTAGGGCAGCATGTGGCCGGCCTGAGGCAGCGTGAGCGCATTCGCGTGTGGCAGCAGTGCATGCCACCGCGCTGAGTACGGTTCAGCGGGCATCAGCCGGTCGTTCTCGCCCCAGGCCAGCAGTGTTGGCGTGCGCAACCTATACAGGCGCTTCGACAGCCGGCGGTTGGGAATCGGAAACAACAGCTTGCCGGCGGTGCCGAGCTGGCGGGTGGAGTCGATCACGAATTGGCGCAAGCTTTCAGGGTCAGCGAGGTCGCTAGCGCCTGGCAGCAGCTGCGCGGCACGATCGGAATCGTGAAAGAACAGCTCGCCGAACTCGAAGGGCAGCAGCGAGAAGAGGTCCGGAATTGGACAGTCGTCGATCCAGATGCCAAACGGGTCGATGAGAACCAACTTGTCGATCGCATCTGGTGTCAGGCACGCCATTTCCGCGGCGATCATCCCTCCGAGCGAATGACCCACCACAATCGGGTTCTGGAGCTCCAGGGCGTGCAGGACGTCCAGGCCGTGAAGGGTGAAGTCCAGCATGTCCTCGAGCCGCTCCTCGCCCTTCGAGACACCATACCCTGGGAGTTCGGGTGCAAACACGTGGAAGTGCTGCGCCAGCAGGTCCAGCAGGGTAGTATCGCGGAGGAGACCCAGCACCCCGTGCAGAAAGAACATTGCTGGCGTCGAAGTCACTCCGGCTTCCAGGACATTGACCTCCACGTCACGGCCGGTTCGCACCATGCGAGAGTTCATTGAGCTCATAGTGGATGAATCCACCACCTGTCATCGTGTTCCCACTCCGGCCACAGGTGGCGCAGTTTCGGCATCACTTCTTCTGCAAACAGGCGCGTGTTGTGGCGGGTCTTCTCATCCGGTTGATTGCCAGTATGCAGCAGACAGAACACGTGACCGACGCGTAGCGAGCGAATGAGCTCTTCCATCCGCTGACGCACCGTCTCCGGACTGCCGGCGATCACCATTCCGCCGTCCACGAGTTGTTGCCAGGTTGCTTCTGGCAGTTCCGCCTGGGCTTGGCGACGCAGGCGGGCCACGGACGTCGCCTTGATCGTATCCAGCGTCCGGTAGCCGGGTGGATTCAAGAAGCCCGGCGCAACGTGCAAGCACCGGTTGTAGAAATACAGGACGTGCTCCTTGTAGAGCTTTTCTGCCTCGGCATCGGTATCCGCGACGGCGATAACTTGCGCAAACGCAGCCCGGTTCGGCGAATCGTCCTTGCCGCGGGCGGCGACGCGCTCCCAGTACGCATCCATGAGATTGCGCGCGGATAGATAGCCGTTGAATGACAGGTACGAGTAATTGTAATCGCGATCGATGCAGAAGTCGTACGTCTCAATTGAGCCGCCACCTGGAATGTAGATGGGTGGATGTGGCTTCTGAATTGGCTTCGGCCAACAGTTGACCCAGCGGAGCTGGTTGTACTTGCCGTCGAAGGCGAACGGCTCGTCGGCGGCCCATGCGCGCATGATTAACTCATGCGCCTCCGCGTACTTATCCCTGGTCAGGGCAGGGATTTGTCCGTAGCAGAAGTTGGTATCCATCGGCGTGCCGACCGGAAAGCCAGCTACGAGACGACCACCCGAGATGACATCCAGCATGGCGAATTCTTCCGCGACGCGAATCGGTGGGTTGTACAGCGCAATCGAGTTGCCAATGACGCAGATGGCTGCGTTGGATGTCCGACGGCTCAATGTCGCGGCGATGATGTTCGGCGACGGCATCAGCCCATAGCCGTTCTGGTGGTGCTCGTTTACGCCAATGCCATCGAACCCGAGCGACTCAGCGTATTCGAGCTGGTCCATGTACTCGTGATACAGCGCATGTCCCTTCACAGGGTCATACAGCCTGTTCGGTAGATCCACCCAGACCGATCGATACGTCTGCCGAAAGTCCTCTGGCAAAAAAGGCCAGGGCATAAGGTTGAACCAGGTAAACCGTACAGGCATCGTTGGCTTGTTCCTTCTAGCTGGCTGATTGTTCCATGTAGCATGCCATCCAGTGGTGGGAGAGGGCTGGATGAGGGTACTTCTCGTGTGCGTCATTATCGCCGCCGCGGCAATCGCGCCGTCGGGTGGTGTGCCGGCGCGGGCTGCTGGACTCGCCGGCGACTGCTGCGGTGATCGCGCGGCCTGGACGACTGGTAACAAGCAGGCGCTGGGCACGTCGGCGGACCCTCACAGCACGGTCTGGTTCACTGTCGCCAACGGCGTCACCACCGAGGTCTTCTATCCACGTGCCGACATGCCGAATATGCAGGACATGCAGTACGTCGTCACGGATGGTCGAACGTTCGTCGACCTCGAGCGCGATGCGACTGATCACCAGGTCGCGCTCGCCGATCCGAAGGCTCTGGAATACACGATTACGAATACCGCCAAGAGTCGGCGGTACCGTTTGACCAATACGTACGTAACCGATTCCAACAACAACACGTTGGTAATCCGCACGCGCTTCGAGTCGCTCGACGGCGGAGCCTATCAGCTCTTCATCCTGGAAAATCCCTCGACCGCCGGTGACGGCGGCATGAACGATGCTTACTGGGATCCATCCGGCCAGGCGCTGATCTCGACAAATACGCAAGCGCTGTTTAATCAAGCATCTCCAATTCCTGTCGCATCGGCACTGAAATCCTCCAGTCCGTTTATTGCCCACACCAACGGGTATGCCGGCGCCGCCAGTGATTGTCTGGTGGACCTGCGCGCACACCAGCTGCTCAGCTATCAGCTGGATGGAGTTGCAGCTCCAGGCAACGTGGTCCAGTGTGCCGAGGTTGGCGTGGACCAGGACACGACATTCACGCTGGCGCTTGGCTACGGTGCCGATCCCGTGACGGCGCTCGCTGCGGCGGACAACTCGTTGGCCGCCGGTTTTACGACTCTGGAAAGGGCGTATCAATCCGGCTGGCATGCGTACCTCGATGGGCTCAAGCCGCCGCCTCTCAGCGTGGCAAGCGATGCCATCCGGCGCCAGGTCTACAACGTGGCGCTCATGGCGCTTCGCGCAGCTGAAGACAAAACGTATCCCGGGGCCAGTGTTGCGGGGTTGGCTACGCCATGGGGCGATTTCGCCGACGGCACATCATTGAACGACGGCTACCACCGCGTCTGGGGACGCGATCTTTACCAGCAGGCCACCGGGTTGCTCGCGGCAGGTGACGCAACTCAACCTCTGCGCATGGCCCAGTTCATGTGGAACGCGCAGTACGTCAGCACTGTCACGCCGGGTGACAACACGACGTATGTGGCGGGATCGTTTCCGCGCTACAGTCCGGTGAGCGGCGTGTCCGGGACGCCGCCGAAACTCCTCGGCTGCTGCGAGCAATTCGATCAGGACGCCTTCGCGATTCTGCTCGCATGGACGACCGGCCTCACCGACTCCGACACATTTGTCAAGATCAAGCAAACCGCGAATCATCTTGTCAACTCGGGACCTGACACGACCGAGCGGTGGGAGGAGTTGGGCGGTAAATCTCCGTCATCGATCGCTGCCGAGATTGCGGGGCTGATTGCCGCCGCGGACGTCGCACGCCTCAACGGCGACGAGGACAGCGCCTCCCGTTGGGAGGCCACCGCCGACAACTGGCGAGCCAGCCTGAACGGTTGGACGCTCACCAGCAATGGCTACTGGGGCGACCATCACTACTTCGAGCGGATCACTCGCCTCTCAGATCCCAACGACGACTCGCAAATCTGTTCGTTTCAGGAGGGGTGCTTCTTCAATCGCGACGTCGTGGACTTCGGATTCTTGGAACTAGCGCGACTTGGCGTCAGGCCTGCAGACGACCAGTTCGTTGCTGCTTCCATTGGGCCAACCGCCAGCGCGTTTGACGGCAATTCCGCGGTTCAGGTGATACTTCCGAACGGCGACGTGTATTTCCACCGCTACGAACACGATAATTACGGTGAAAGCAATGTGGATTGCAGCGGTTGGCCGGCGGGTGGAGCGAGTCGATTCGGAAGGCTCTGGCCGGTGCTCTCCGGCGAACGCGGCGAGTATGAATTGGCAAATGGAAGATCCGCCAGCATTTACTTGCAGTCGATGGCGGATGCGGCGAATGCCGGATACTTCATACCCGAACAGGTCTGGGATCGGGCCGACCTCGGTTGTTACCGTCAGGGCACGGCGACAGGCAGCGCAGCCCCGCTGATGTGGGCAGAAGGCCAATATCTACGACTCGCTCAGGCGATCGATGCTGGATATCCAGTCGATACTCCGTCCGTGGTGCGTGCACGGTACGGCGGACCGGTGACCGGTCCCATCGTCGGAATGCTCGGCAAATGCCTTGACGTACGCAATGGAGATGCGCTCAACGGAACCCCGATTCAGGTCTGGGACTGTAATGGCACGGCCGCCCAACGCCTGACCTGGAACACGGGAGATGGTGCGATTCACGTCCTGGGCAAGTGCGTGGACGTCACCGGTGGCGTATCGGCGAGTGGAACTCCAGTCGAGCTCTGGGATTGCAACGGCACGGGCGCGCAGCAGTGGGCGTACGCAGCGTGGAATCGACTGCGTAACTCGCAATCTGGTCGGTGTCTGGACGTGCCCGGCAGCGACGCGACTTCTGGCACGCAGCTCCAGATCGCGGACTGCGACGGGAGCAGCGGTCAAACCTGGCACTTGCCCTAGCCAGCCGAGCAGACATCCCAATGGCGTAGCATTGACCGCATGCTGGCGAGCAGTTCACATCGATGTCAATGAGTCCCGCCGACAATCCTGGCCCGCTTTCGCACGTCAAAGTCCTCGATCTGTGTCAGGCTCGGGCAGGCCCGACCGCTGTCCGCGTTCTGGCTGATCTCGGCGCCCAGGTCATTCAGGTCACCCGCCCGGGTGAGAGCGCGCTCGACGCGAGCTTTCCGAATTTCGACCGAGAGAACCTTCACCGCAACAAGCGTTCCATGTTCATCGATCTCCAGACCGACCCTGGCCGACAGCTCTTCTACCGTATGGTCAAGGACGCCGACGTCGTGGTGGAGAATTTTCGGGCAGCCGTCAAGTATCGGCTCAAAATCGACTACGACACCTTGAAGCAGATCAACCCGCGCATCGTGATGGGCAGCATCTCGGGCTTCGGCCAGGACGGACCGTACGGTGACCGACCGGGCGTCGACCAGATCGCGCAGGGCATGGGCGGCTTGATGAGCATCACCGGCCCACCAGGCGGCGGCCCGTGGCGTGTAGGCATCGCCATCTCGGACCTGTGCTCCGGGATGTTCTTGGCGCACGGCATCATGGCCGCGCTGATCGAGCGCGAATCCTCGGGCCAGGGACAGTGGGTTCACACGTCACTGCTCGAGGCGCAGATCGCAATGCTCGACTTCCAGGCCACGCGCTGGCTGATCGGCCACGATGTCCCACCGCAGGCGGGTAACGATCATCCAACTGGCTTTCCAACCGGCGTGTTTCCGGCGTCGGACGGTGTCGTCAACATCGCAGCCACCGGCGACCGCCAGTGGCGCGCGTTTCTGCAGGTGATCCAGGCTGAGGAGCTGGACCAGGACGATCGTTTCAACACCGCGCGAGGCCGGGGCGTAAATCGCGCTGAGCTGCGCTCCATCGTCGAAGAAAAGACCAGACGGTTCACCATGGAACAGCTGATTCAAGCCATGAACGATGCGGGCGTGCCGTGCGGCCCCATCCTGACAATCGATCAGGTGTTCGCCAACCCGCAGGTGCAGCACCTCGGAATGGCTCAGACAGTGCAAAGCCCGCGGTACGGTGAGCTGGACCTGGTACGCGCGCCGATGCGGCTTTCACGCACTTCGACTTCACTCCGCCGACCGGCGCCTGCGCCCGGCGAGCACACCGCGGAGGTGCTGCGCGAGTACGGCTACTCGGAGGACGACATTCGGCAACTGGAGGATACCGCTGTGATCGCCCCGAAAAAGAAGGTGGCTACGTGAGCCTGGTTGAAACGGAGCGCCGCGACGGCATCTTCCTCATCCGCATGAACCGGCCCGAGCGGCTCAACGCCCTTGGTGTCGAACTGCGAACTGCGCTGGCCCAGGCGTGGTGTGAATTCCGCGACAGCCGCGAGCTCGAAGTAGCTATTTACACCGGCACTGGACGCGCGTTCTGTGTCGGCGAAGATATGAAAGAATCCGTTGAGCGTGGCACGGTCGGCAGCGGGAGCGCTCGCGGACCGATGCCTGAAAATCCGTACATGACTGGCGAGATTCAGAAGCCAATCATCGCCGCGATCAACGGCTTCGCCATGGGTGGCGGTTTCATGCTCGCCGAGCAAGCTGACTTGCGGGTGGCAGTCCACCACGCAGTTTTCGAGATGTCCGAGGCCAAGCGGTGGCTGCTCGGCGGCTTCAATCACGGCTACATCGGCGGGCTCTCACATACCGTCGCGACCGAGATGGCGTTTGCCTTCCGGTTCGACGCCGACCGAATGTACGAGCTCGGCTTCCTGAATCGTATCGTGGACGACGACCAGTTGCTATCGACCTCCTACGAAATGGCCGAGCATCTGATGACCCTGCCGCCGGCAGCACGCGTAAATACACTGATGATGATGCGCGCAATGCGACCGCGCGTTCCGGAGGAGCTGCAAACGCTGGCCGCACGTCTGCGCGAACACGGTGCCAAGAGCGACCTGATGGAATCGCGTCGCGCCTTTGCGGAAAAGCGCAAGCCGAACTTTATCGGTTGGGACAATCCTGAGGACCGGTACAGCACGCCAACGCTGGAGAGCCTCCGCACGCTGGAGGCTGCCACGAGCAAGAGAGGAGATTGATCTCATGCAGCACCTGGAATCACTGTCCTACGTTCATGGAGCGAGCCAGGTGCCGCTACTCGGCGAAACGATCGGCCAGAACTTGCGGCGCACCGTCGAGCGGGTGCCGACTGTCGAAGCGCTCGTCGTCCGTCACCAGGCGTATCGCGCAACGTACGCCGAATTATGGGAGCAGACGACGCAGGCCGCGCGTGGGCTGCTTGCGCACGGCGTAAAGAAGGGTGACCGCGTCGGAATCTGGTCTCCAAATCGCGCCGAATGGGTCGTGATACAGTATGCAACCGCGCGCATTGGCGCGATCCTGGTCAACATCAATCCGGCGTATAAAACGGCCGAGCTGTCATACGCGCTCCAGCAATCGGGCATCAGTTTGTTGTTGCTCGCACGCGCGTTCCGCACATCCGATTATGTCGGAATGCTGGCCGAGGTCCGGCCGGGTTGTCCGGAGTTGCGCGAATCCATCGTCATCGACGACGACTGGCAGGCGCTGCTCGACGACGGTCAGCGCATCGCGCTCGACGAGCTCTCAGCGCTGGAGGATTCGCTGCAGTTCGACGACCCGATCAATATTCAGTACACCTCGGGTACTACGGGTTTCCCCAAGGGCGCCACGCTGTCGCACCACAACATCCTGAACAACGGTTACTTTATCGGCGAAGCGCTACGCTACTCCGAACGTGATAGGGTGTGCATTCCGGTACCGTTTTATCACTGCTTCGGGATGGTCCTGGGCAACCTGGCTTGTACCACTCACGGTGCCTGCATGGTCGTGCCGGGCGAGAGCTATGAGGCGCTCGCGGCGATGGAAACGGTCCAGGCCGAACGCTGCACCGCGCTCTACGGCGTGCCAACGATGTTCATCGGCGAGCTCGATCATCCGCGTTTTGCGGAGTTCGACTACGCCTCGTTGCGCACGGGGATCATGGCGGGCTCACCATGTCCGGTGGAGGTGATGCGCAAGGTGCAGTCGTCGATGCACATGCCGGAAATGACTATCGCCTATGGCATGACCGAGACTTCGCCTGTCTCAACGCAGAGCAGCACGGACGATCCGTTGGAAAAACGCGTATCAACAGTCGGAAGAATTCATCCGCACGTCGAGATAAAAATCGTCGATCCGTCGAACGGACAGGTGGTTCCGCGCGGTCAGGCCGGTGAGCTGTGCACGCGCGGCTACAGCGTGATGCTCGGCTACTGGAACAACGCTGAGGCGACGGCGGAAGCCATCGATGCAGGCCGCTGGATGCACACGGGTGACCTCGCAACCATGGACGATGAGGGCTATGTCAACATCGTTGGGCGAATCAAGGACATGATCATTCGCGGTGGTGAGAACATCTATCCGCGCGAGATCGAAGAGTTCCTGTATTCCCACCCGGATGTCAGCGATGTACAGGTCATCGGTGTGCCCAGTGAACGCTACGGCGAAGAGGTGATGGCCTGGGTCAAACTGCGTGAGGGCGCCGCGGTCTCAGATGAGGCGCTGGTCGCGTTCTGCCGCGGTAAGATTGCGACGTACAAGATTCCGCGCTACTGGAAATTCGTGGATGGTTTCCCAATGACGGTGACTGGAAAGATCCAGAAATACCGTATGCGCGAAACGGCAGTATCGGAGTTAGGCCTGGAGTCCGCCGCTGCCATCGCCACCGCCTGAGACTCTTCGAGCCGGACCCCTAAATCACCAGGACACTCCGCGATCCGGGGTCGTATGACGGGATCCATGTCAAGCCTCGGCCGCCGCGGTCGGGGCTGATTCGCTGGCGCAGCCAGATGGTTGCGTCCCGCTTCAATGCGGCCAGCGGGGAGACGAGGTGATTGTCCACGCCGCGCGCCCGCGCCTCCAGCACCACCTGGCTGGCGCGTGGCCGCCGCGACCGTTCGTACAGTTGGAGTGCGCCGGGCACGTCGTCCGGCATCGCTTCCAATGCCATGGCCAGCACGCAGCCATCCTCCATCGCCTGGCAGGCGCCCTGGCCCAGATACGGCAGCATCGGGTGCGCTGCGTCGCCCAACACTGTCACGCGCCCTTTGGTCCATTGCGGAATAGGGTCGCGATCGTAGAGTGCCCACTTGTACCAGATCTGGCTTGCCGAAAAGAGCCGCTTCAGCGACTCGTGCCATTGGCCGTAGCGCTCGATCGGCTCTTGCCGATCGCACTCGGTAATCCACGACTCGTGCTTGTAGGTGTCGTCATCGTGGTGGGCCACCACGTTGATCAGCTCGCCACGGCGAACGAGGTAGATGACGATGGCTCCGTGTGGACCCAGCCACGTTCCGTTGTGCGCCGGCGGTCCGCCCGGGACTGCATCCACCGGGATCACGCTGCGGTAGCAGATCTTCCCTGTGAATTTCGGCGCGTCCGCGCCAAAAAGACTCGCGCGCACCGCCGAGTGGATACCGTCAGCGCCAATGACCGCGTCGGCCTCGATCTCCGTGCCGTCTTTGAACTTCGCCCAGGCGACGTTCCCATGGGTGTCCACCTCTGCGCCCCGTGCGCCTAGCGACAGGATCTCTTTGGGAAGACCGGACGACAGCACGTCCAGCAGGTCAGCCCGGTGCACGCTGCAGCCGGCGGCTCCATACCGCCTCTCCGCATCCGCGCGAGCATTTTTCGAGATCACTCGGCCGCTCTTCCAGCTGAGCAGGTACTGATAGTCGCCCTGATAGGCAACGTCGCGCACGGCCTGCTCCAGGCCAAGTGCGCGCATCGCCTTCATCGCGTTCGGTCCAAGGGCGACCCCGGCGCCGATTTCCTTCAGTTCGGGCTGTGCCTCGTAAACGTGAACGTCGAATCCCTTTTGCAGAAGGGCGTGAGCCGCCGTGCAACCCCCGATCCCGCCGCCGATCACAGCGATTCTTGTTTTGCGTGCCATTTCTAGGAACTCCAGAGCGTATTGGTGGCGATCCGCGCGCCCTCCGCCAACGATTCGAGTTTGGCCCACATGATGCTGGTGTGCACGCGCTGCACTCCAGCTGCCTGCGCGAAGCCACAATCTGAGCCGGCGATAACATTTTCGCGTCCAAGAAGCTTTGCAAAACGCAGAATGCGCTGCGCAATCAGCTCCGGATGTTCGACGACGTTGGTATGGTGCGTAATGACACCCGGAATGAGGATCTTGCCCTCAGGCAGCTTGGTGGACTCCCAGATGGTCCACTCCCACTCGTGGCGCGGGTTCGCCGCCTCGATCGAGTACGCCCCGGCGTTGACGCTGAGCACCAGGTCGATAATCTTGCTCAACGGCGCGTCTGCCACGTGCGGCACATGCCAGCTGCCGAAGCAGATGTGGTACCGGACCTTCTCTGGAGGGATGCCGCGCAGCGCATGATTGGTTGCCTCGATGCGCGTTGTGGCCCATTTCCGGTAATTGGGCTCCTCGTGCATGTGGGTCAGTACGGCATCGTCGATCTGTAGCAGCAGGCCGGCATCGACGATGGCGAGATACTCGTTGCGGAGCGCTTCGGCGACCGCGTAGACGTACTCTTCGTCTGTCTTGTAGTAGTCGTTGAATGCGTTGTAGCCGACACTGGCTGGCGCGGCGACTGGCAAAAATCCCTCGGTCACTTGCACCTCGGCTAACGCCGCCTTGAAGTTGTCGATATCGCGTTGGATCGCGTCATGTCCTTTGTAGGTGATCGGTCCGACGACAACATCGGCAGGCACGCCGGTCAGCGCGGCCGGCATTTCGGCCTCCCAGAACTCGCGGAATCGCTCGCGATCGCTGCCGAGCCAGGTCAACGGCGAGAGCCGTTCGGGATGCTTTTCGAAGCCAGTGATGCGCTCCAGGATGTACGCCGCCCAGCTCGATTTGCCAAACTCACCATCGCTGACGACGTCAACGCCCGCGGCCGCCTCGCGTCGGACCACGTCCTTGACTGCGCTACGAAGAACATCTCGGTACGTCTGGTCTTGCGGCTCCTTGGCGTAGTCGACTCCGCGAGACGCACTGGAAACCTGGCCGCCCTCGACCGGGACATGTGTGAGCTCGAGCAGCTCCCGAGGTCGGATCAGGCTGCCAACATGCGTCGTCAAGATGCGCTTTTCACTGCGCTGCATAGGGGGTCTTAGTTTATCAGCCCACTCTGGCGAGACGGTTTAGACGTCCTCGCCGAACCAGAGCCGACTGTATGGCACGCTAATGACACTGCGCGACACCCGGATGTCGAGCAACATCGGGCCTTCGCCGGCCATGAACTCGTCTATGCCTGCCTTCACGTCATCCAATGTACGGGCCTGGCGGCCGCGGCAGCCAAATGCCCGTGCGACGGCCCCGAGGTCCGGCGTCGTAATTGCCGCCGCCCGCGCGTCCATTTTCTTGGACACCAGCTTCTGGTACTCGGCTCCCAGCGCTTCGTCGTTGAACACGACAATCAGCAGTTTCACGCCGAGCCGCGCAGCAGTCTCCAGCTCCTGCATGTGCATCAGCGTGCTCGCATCGCCATCCACCACGACCAGTGGCGCACCGTTGAGAGCGACGGCCGCACCGATCGCGGTTGGCACCGCCTGGCCGATGCACCCAAACGTGTTGATGGTCCAGGTGAGCTTGCGGGGTTTGCGCATAAAGATGGCCGTGATACCGGAGCAGTGGCCGGTGCCGTGCACAACACCTACCTCCGGTGGGAGTGACTCGTCGAGAATCGAAGCCACCTGGCGCGGATCGACCGTGCCCGGATCCAGCTCGAACTCGCGCGGGTCCGGATCGTACTCCGCGAGCATCGCGCGGGTTTCTGTGGTCCGGAAGCCCGTGCTCGCGTGACCTTGTTCGGCCAGCCGCTGATCCAACAGCTCCACGGTGAGCTTCGCGTCTCCCTGGACGTAGTAATCGGCACGCTTGCCGGTGCCCATAACAATGGACGGCTTCACGTCAATCTGGATATAGCGGGCATTCGGAAAGATGTAGCCGTGTTCGGTCGTGTAGTGGTTCAGGCTCGCCCCCACTCCGATCACGAGGTCCGCATCCGCGAAAAGCTGGACCGTGGTCCTGGTGGCGTACAGCCCGGAAACACCAACGTGGTACTCAGATTCGCCGAGCCAGCCTTTCATCGGTAGGGTTGTTGCCAGGAGCGCACCGATCCGATCCCCCAGTCGCGTGATCGCCTCGCCGGCGCCGGCTGCCGCGGCGCCCTGCCCGACCACGATCACCGGTTTCCTGGCCTGCGCGATGACGTTGGCCGTCTCGACGAGCAGGTCCGGATCGGGCTGGACCCGCTGGCGACCCGGCAGCAAAGTGGATGATGGCTGATATTCATCGATGTCGCCGTCGTACTGCTCGGCCTGGACGTCCATCGGCGCGTTCAGCACGATCGGGCGGGCTTCGACGCGCGCCCGGTAGAACGCCGTCCGAACTGCCTCCTCGGCTTCGCTCGCCTTCCAGATCGGCACGAAGCCCGCCTCGGTCGCCTCGACGAATCTGGCCTGGTCGAACTGCTGCACGCCATGGGGATCGTCGAGAGCCGTTTCGCCGGCGAAAACAACGATGGGCACTCGAGCGCGAGCGGCCACGATCAGCGCGGTGGCGAGCTGGCTCAAGCCTGGACCTTGCGTCACCGTGCAGACGCCTGGCTGGCCCGTGGCTCGCGCCCACCCTTCGGCCATCGTCAGCGCGGTGCCCTCATGACGCGTCTCGTAGACGGACACGCCAGGGTGCTGGTCGAGCGCATGCCACCAGTACATATTGCCGTTGCCCATCAAACCAAAGACCGTGGTGACGCCCTCTTTCACGAAAGCGCTCGCAAGCGCGTCAGAAACCTTCACATGCCTATGGTGCCGCTTCCGTGGGCTGTGGCGTTGGCTCCGGCGTCGGGGTCGCGGGCACCACCTGGACCGTGACCGCCTGGTTCAGTTGCCCGCCCGCATTGCTCAGCGTGAGGGCATAGGCAGTGGTGCGGTCCGGCACGATGTCAATACTCTGCATGACAGTCGGTGCACCAGTGGTATCTTGCTGCAGGACTGTCCGCCCCTGCGCATCGCGCAGCAGCACGCTATCGGTGTTCTGAGCGCTAAAACTCAGCGTTGTCATGCCGCCTTCGTTCACCATTGTGGGAGAGGCGACGAAATAGTCCAGCTTTGGCGTTGCGACCGCCGCGGGAGTGACCAGCACCTCTACTCGCTTGGAGACGCTACCCGCGACGTTGGTTGCTGTCAGCGTGTACCAGGTGCTGGCTTGGGGCTGTTCCGAGAGTTGGCCGGTGGTTGGATCGAGCGTTTGTTCAGGCTGGCTCGTGTCGTTCTGGTCCGCGGCGGCGCGTAAGGTGAGCGAGCTATATCCGGTTCCGGACCACGTCAGTGTGACCGGACCACCCTGGACAACGGAGGCGGGCGCAGCCGTAAATGTCGCGAGCTGCGGCGGAGCGATGACCACACGCTGCTTGGCGTCGACCGCGTTACCCAACTCGTCGGTCAGCGTAAGCTGGTACACCGTCTCCGGATCGGTCGGATGATCCACCAGCTGGTCGGCGACAGGACCGCTGGCCAGCTGACGCGCTTGTCCACCTGATTGAGGAACGGCCGCGAGCGCGATCGTAATCGGTCGATCCGGCGCGGCCACGATCTTCCAGTCGATCTGTACCGCGTCCCCTTCACGCGCGAGCGTGGTGGGTGCCGCGGTAAAGGCCTCTATCGCCGGCCGTGGATGGACCTGCACCACCTGGTCGTTGGACTTGGTGAGCCCAATTCCATTGTTCGCTTGCAGGATATATTGCGTTGTCTGCTGAGGTGTCTCCGTCCATCGATCTTCGGTTTCGTCCAGCTGCTTGAGGAATTCGATGTTCTTGCCAGCATAATTCGAATTCAAGATGGTAAAGAACACCGCGTGCTTTACCTTCATGGTGAACGTCACCTGCCCACCGGCGACGATATCCGTGGGTTGTGCCGTGAATTCAATGACTTCGGGCGGTTGAAAAAACGTCCACGCTAAGCCAAGGATCACCACGAGTGCGACGAGGAACGGGAGTCGGTCCGCGATCCACCGACCCACCCCCTGGAGTGCGGTCGAGATTCGGGGTGGACACTCCAGGTACGAATCGGCAATTGCGACGGCGGCCCCGGAGGTCGCCGATACCGTGAAGTGGTACTGCAGCGGGTCACCCAGCCAATGTCGACGTCGCACCGCGACCGCCAGACGTGCCGGCTCGGTATCGCAGCCATCGAGAGCGAGTCGGGTTGAGCTCCACGTGAATGTCAGCGGTGGTTCGGATGCCTGGTTCAGTCGTTCAGCAAACCGAGTCGGAACGCGCGCGAACATTCCAGTCCCGGTAATGTCGGTGGCTGCCGCGACCAGGTCGATGGGCGCGCGAGCGTTGCCGGTATTGTGGACCTGCCACGTGTAGTCGCCGCGCGTTGCATGAGTGCGGGCGCTGCCTTGACCAAGCTCAACTCCCTGAAATGGAAGGATGACCAACGTTCCCGCAATCTCGCGACGCTGCCTGGGAGAGGACCGAGTGGTCACGCGCACAGTAAACGCATGCTCCCCCGCGCCCGAATGGCACTCGCGCGGTGGATTGAACACTATCTGCAGTCGCGCTTGCGCGTCGGACGCGGGAGCGATGCGTGACTGTGTTTGGAACAGGCCAATCTCCGCCCGCCGAGCCGAGGCGCCCTGGTACACCAGGCTGTACCAGCTGGGCGGTAAGCCCCGCACTTCCACGACGAATTGATCGACATGGTCGGTGAAGTTGATGACGCGCACACTCGAAGTAACGGCGGCGCCGGGTTCTACTCGCAAGTCGGCGGGTGCCAGCTCCAGGAGGACCTGGTCCTCCTCCACGATTTGCACGGCCGTTTCGGGCTGATAGAACTCGAGACTGACGCCGGCGACCTTGATGGTCTGGCCATGTTCGAGCGGAACATCGAGTCCAGGTGGAACGGAGTCACCATCGATCTCGGTCGGGTTAAGAGCGCCCGTTTCTACGCGGAGGAGCCACTCCCCATCGCGCTGGTGCAGCCAAGCGTGCAGCCGCGAAACAGTTCGGCCATTTGGCAGATCGGCCAGGTCAATATCCGGCGGCTCGGCACGCGTCTCAGAGCGACGGCCAAGCGACAACTGTTGATCCGCATCGGCCACCAGCGGAAAGCTGACACCTGCGCAGCGCAGCTCGGCGGGCGCAGTTGCGCCGTCGGAATGCCGTGCGCCGGGACGATGTCGCGCATTGCTCGTGACGCCGTCGGACGTCGTCGTCACGTCTCGAAGTCCAACACATCCAGCGGGCGACGGCGTTGTTGGCCAAATACGGCGACATTGACTCCAAGCTCGAGCGCTGCGCGAATTCGCTCGCGACCGAGCGCCTGATCCGCGGGACCGCCTTCCCAGGCGCACCCGTAGTCGGAGGAGCTCACAATCATTCCGCCGGCTTCGGAGAGCCCAGGATCGCCCGCGCCCGCCAACGGTGGTGCGGCGAGCACGTGGCGCGACAGCAACAGCGGGTGCCAGCGCTCCACTGCCTGAAGCTCCACTCCCAATTCACCGGCGATGCCAGTTACGGACTTCACGAATTCGTGCCAGTCACCGCCCCGGCACGCGTCCGCAAAGAGCACGCCACCACTGGCCAGATACGTTCTCAGGCAATCCAGTTGCGACGGACTCAGTGGCGGAAACTCGTCCTGCCCCGTGAGATAGAGCATGGAGACGCCAGACGGGATGGGTTGGTCGAGTGAGACACCACCTGCCCAGCGGACTCGGTACGGTGTGGACTGGGCAATCTCGCGGGCAAGGAAGCGCAGCCCCAAACGATGTCTTTCATCAGCTCCAACCAAAAGTTGGGCGATCGTCAGGTCCGGTGGCTGACGTACGAACTGGCGTTCGCGGAAGCGGAGGTCTATCTCGCCCGCCTGTGGAGTCGTCGGATCTACTGCATCGCGCAGATCACCAGTGGAAACAAAGCGCGCCAGCTCGAGCGCGGGTGGCTTCGGCCGTTGGCAGTCGAGGGTGACTCGCGCCTGCTCGATGAGACGTGTTGCATGCTCGTTACCATCCCAGGCGCTCTGCGGCTGTGTCGGCTCATCCGCGTACTGGAGGCTCACGTACGCGCATCCGCCATCGTTGGGCAGCGGCAGCTGCGTATCCTCCGGTAGCAGCACGGTCCGCCCGAGCGCGTCGACGGCCACGCCTGCACGCACCAGCAGCGTGCCGGGTGCGCCGGGTGAAATGACCACCTCCAGGCCCTGGACAATGCCCCAGCCGTGATCGCTGAGTACGTGCAAACGCATGGCCGCGCGGTGGTACGTCTGTTCATCGGCCCATGTCTGGGCGTCGACCATGAGCCCCTCGAATGGGTTGACTCGAGTTAGCTCGGAAACACCCAACGCTTCGAACAGCGCCGCGCGGGGTTGCAAACGCGCGACCCACGGACTAGCCTGCGGCAGCACGGGCGGTGTGGTCGAAAGTAAAAGCGACGTCGCGGGCGGTGGCGGACTCGGAAGCGGGTCGCGATCCAGCGTGTCATCGACATCCTGCCCCGGCTCCAACTGACCGCGAAATATCACGACAACTTCGCCCAGTTGAAGGCGCGCACCGTCCTTGATTGGCGCGGTAAAACCCTTCGGTAGCGCGAACCCATCGACGAACGTATCGTTGGTGCTTTGACGCTCCACAGTGAGATGCCACTCATCGTGGTCCTGGCGCAGTCTGACGTGCTGGCGTGACACCGAAAGTCCCCCCGGCAGATGTCCAAGGTTGACTTTTGGAGGGTCGCCGACCTGGCGTTCACCACGGCCCACCAATGTCTCACCTTCCGCTAGCTCGAAGCTGGTGCCATCTGCCGTAACGAGACTAGCCATGGTCGACCACCTCCGCGTGACGGGGCGCTGTTGGATCAGGCCGAAGCACGTACCCGCAGCCGGCCGGTCGGGCCGCGTCGACAAGGTCATCCGCGCGGCCGAGCATGTCTGCGTCGACTGCCGCGGGTACGCCGAGCGTAATCACCACGCAGTTGTCGCAGCGCCGCCCCAGCTGTGTATTCACTCCGAGTGCGGCATCCTGCCCCAGTCGGAGTCCGTCAAAGTTCTCCACGATCAGCGCAGGCGAACCGAACCGAAGCGCCAGCTCCATACGCAGCCCACGTCGGGTGCCCTTCCAGCGATACAGCTCCACCGCGCGCTCGATAAGCACGCGGCGCGTCGCCACGTCGGGCGTAGAGCTGAGGTCCAGGTCCAGCCACTGCGCCAACCACTCCAACAGCGCCGGCGGTGTCAGGCCCGGATCCAGGAGCAGGTGCGTGTTGTCGATTGCCTGTTCGATCGGGTCCAGCGCAGTTTGAAAGATCAGCAAGAAACGCGCGAGAAAGTCGTCCGTACGGTAGTGGCGGGGTAAGAATTCGAGCAGACGACTCCGCAACACCGCTTCGCCACGCTCGACCTCGGTGCCCGGCGGAACCACGTGCAGGCGCCATCGGGAGGGGGCGGCGTCCGCGGCCACGAGTTCGACGTCATAGACACCAGGCCTGCCGCCATGCTCGAACCGAGGTGGGTGTACCACCAGGAGACCTCGCGCATGCTCACGTTCAGTTCGGATCGAGATGTCGTACCAGCTGGCTGGGATGCCCGAAAGTCGCAGGTCAAGATCCTCGACGGCATCAGGCGCCCTGAGCTCGAACGTCGTCTCTGTCGTTCCGCCACCTTCAACGGTGAGGTCAGCCCGCTCCGTCCGCCCCGGCGCTTCCGCGAGCATCATGCGTCTTCGTGCACCTCGATATCGTGCGTATACGAGCAGAAGAGTTCTGTCTCAGTGAGGCGGAGCAAACGTTCGTCGGGACCGATGCTCCACGTTCCCTCGGGTCCGGGCGATACGGCTCGGAAGCGCACCTCATCCACATATTCGATGTCTGGATCCAGTTGGAGCAGTGGATACACGTCGCCCAACGTGAGCGATGTGCCAAACGGCCAACCTTGCCCGTCTGCTCCGCCACAAACCGGATGGATGAACTGGTACAGCTGTTGGGCAGCCCGGACGACTGCCTTCCGACGACGTCGCTCACGTGCGGTGTCGTCGAGGCCCGGCCTCGCTTTGATCATGAGTCGTGCGCGCACGCTCACCCAGCGATAGTCAGGTGGTGCCACCACTAGCTCGGTCGTGAGCGGCGCGCGTTCGCGTAAATACGCGTACACCGATCGGCGGACCTGCTCCGGAATGTCGAGGTCCTCGGGTGTCAGGGGCCGATCCACCTGAGACACGGCCGGCACCAGCAGCACGCGCACGTGGCCCGGAGCGACTGCGCCAGACGGCGCCACGCATCGGACTCGGCCGACCCGCGGGGACGCTTCGCGTGCGTGGCTCTCAAAGTCCGCGCGCGTAACGGCAACCTCGCGCGTGCGCACGAGCTGCGGTCCCCGCAGACGATAGGACTCGAGCGTTTCGCGATCGCGGCCGCCTGCCGCGGGGCGCAGGTTTGCGACCCACTTCACGTACGGGAGGTCCGATGCGGACTTCGGCACAACCAGCGTGCCCTGTCCGACATTACCGATAGAGCCTCCGCCGCTGCGATAACGGCTGAAGCGGACCAGCTGACCTTTGGGTGGGACGCGGCCGTACTGCTGCTCTTCGCCACTCGGCGCGACAATCCGCGGGCCGAAGCGGACCTCACCTGAGAGTTTGTCCAACACATAGTGCGAGTCTGTAGGGCGCGAGGCCGCGAAGGTTTCGACTTCGGTCCATTGATCGAGCGTGCCGTCCGGCTGCATGAGCTGAACGTGTTCAGGCCAGGAGGGATCGTTTCGACTTGGCAGCACTGGTGGATACATGAGCGCGAAGCTCTGGCCCGGGTTACCGTCGCTGCGCCCGAGCACCTCACCGGTGATTTCGAACGCGTGGCTTGCATCCACACTTCCACCCAGCGTTTCCGCGCGCACCGCCTGGATCATTGGGGATCGATCGTAGAAGCGTGCTTCGCCGTGTCGACGCGCTCGGCAACGCACCCAACAGGCCGTCAAGGCTCGATCCTCGATGCGCAGCTCGCGCGTGGCGCACGTGCGCGGAAGGATCAGCAGCACGCGGCCATCACGCAACAACCCGCGCGTATTGTCGAGACGGTGGCCCAGCTCCTCGCATTCAGGCTCTTGCTGGCGTAGGAGCGCGAGCACATCAGGATCCGGCTGGAGGTCCATCCAGCTCTGGCCATCCCAGTACTCCCACACGAGCGGGGGATCATCCTGGTTGATGTTCGAGCCGCGTAGCGTATCGCAATAGAGGTTCAGCCGGATGACATGCGACTCCATGTTGTCGGCGAATCCAAGGTAGAACGCGTCATCCTCTTGCGGAGCCGGCTGGAAGACCTCTGCGCGCAGTGGCTCGCCGCGCAGCATACGGTCCGAGAGATCCTCATAGCTGTGCGTCGCACCAGTGGTCGAGTGTAAGTGGCGTTCCAGAATGAAGTAGCGCAAATTCGGCTCGCGGACAGTCAGCGGAGCATCGGTTGTGAACAGCACCGCCGGTCGTGTTTCTGTCTGGCGTGTAGCGACCTCGATGCCGCGCCGAATTTCCCGAGTTCCGGTCGACGGAGCCGTGAACCAGAAGGTCAGCTCGGCAGTGGCTGGTACGGCGGGGCGTGGCCTGGCACCAATTAGATCCAGGAATTTGAGGAAATCGCGCTCCGGGACTTCGTTGAGTCTGTACAGCAGGATGTCGACCATCCAGGCGAACAGCTCGATGAGCATCACACCCGGGTCGCTGACATTGTGGTCCGTCCATTCCGGGCAGTACAGCGGAATCCGCCGCTTGGCTTCGTCCACCAGGTCCTGGAATGTGCGCGGGTCTATCGCCGGGGCTTGCACGCTGGATCGACTCCTAACCTTCCCTAACCTTCACCTGGTATCAGGTAGAACGGATACACCAGGTTGCGATCCGCATTCGTGGCCTTGATGGTGTAGCGCACATCGATCAGCAGCAGACCATCTTCGTCCCTCGACGATTGCACGTCCACGCTTCGCACGACAATCCGCGGCTCCCACCACCCGAGCGCTTCCAGCACTTGCGAGTGGACCAGGCCCGCAGTCGTCGGATCATTAGGAGCGAACACCAGGTCGTGGATGCCACAGCCAAACATCGGGCGCATGCGGCGTTCGCCCTTGGCCGTTGCCAGGATGGTCAGGATCGAGCGTTCGATGGCTCGGTCGCCTGAGACGAGATTGATCCCGCCACGGCCGTCGACGCCCAGCGGCGCTGACCACCCGGTACCAAGAAAGTCGCGAGCTATCAGGGGATCCATCAGTTGATTTTCACGAGGTTTCCGTTCAGTACCAGCACGCCACTGGACTTGATGTCCATCTGGGCATCCGCCTCGATCGCAACCGTGGCGCCCTTTAGCTTCAATTGACCGGTAGCCGTGAGCGAGGCGTCTTGTTTCGCAGTGATTGTTGCATTCTGCGCATCGACGGTCGCATCACCCGTCGCATCCACCGCGACCTTCCCTTTTGCGGTCAGTTTGATGTCGCCATCGGCAGTAATGGCAATTCCGTTGTCCGATGACGTGATTTCGATCTTGTTGTTGTCGGTCTTGTCGGAGATCGTGATTTTCTCCGAGCCTTCGGTGTCATCGAGTGAGATCGTATGTCCAGCGCGGGTCTTCAACAGACGCAGGTTGACCTTGCTGCTGCCGACTACTTCGCTATTGGTCTTCGGCGGTGAGTCCTGGCCGTTCCACAGCGCGCCGAGAATGAACGGACGGGTGATGTCACCGTGCTCGAAAGTCACGAGCACTTCATCGTTGACCTCCGGCAAAAACAACATGCCGCGACTGGCACCCGCCATGGGTGAAGCCGGACGTGCCCACCAGCTCTCTTCAGAGTCGTCCAGCCACGGAAACTTGACCTTCACTCGGCCCATGCCCTCCGGGTCCGTGTTGTTAGTCACCAACCCCACCACGGCTCCAGGCAAACGTGAGGCGGAGTCCGCCGGTTGGACCATCTCGTACAGCGATTGACTGCGTCGGCCACTGATAGTGAAACTAGTCGTATACCCGGCGTTGGTGCGCACCGAGTGCACAACTGATGTGAGGTAGTAGTCGCCCGATAGGCGGTCACCCAGGGTAGGCAATTTGACGGTCATGCCCGCCTTGAGCGATGCATCGCCCAGGCATGTACCGTCGGCCTCGACAAACGTGCCGTCGAGGTCGTCGAAGAGCGCCGAGGCCAACGTGTCGGCCTCCGCCTGGCTGTCGAGCGGCCGATTGACCGCATACACGGTCGCATCGCCGAAATCGGCTGACATGGCTTGACCGTTGCGCGATTCGCCGATGCTGGGCGCCATCGAGCCGGAGCTCGCGGTCCCGACAATTGCCTCTTTGCTCTTTACGTCCCACGCCCGCACCACGACCGACGATGCTTGAAAGGAGGATGTCATTTTCACGTGCACGTCGATCAGGTTGTCCCACAAACGCTGTTCCGGCCCGACCTCCTGGCCGTTCCGCGGCTTTGCGAAGTGCAACGTCCGCCCATCGACGTAGCACTCGAATCCGTTGCGCAGCGCCCGCTGGCGCAGGAATTCCCAGTTCGTCTGGTTGTATTGAAACGCGTACTCGTAGCTGGGACTGGTTGATTCGGCTGACGCGCTGAGGCCAACCTCCTGCGCGATCTTTGAGGCGATGTCCGAGTCGGACATGTTGAGAAATGAGCGGCTGTGCAAGCCGCGGTGAAGTCGGTGCGATCGGTCGTACGCGCGCACGAGTATCCGCGGCGTCTCGTTGTTGGCTGCCTCGAGCTCGATCGCCGTAATCTCGCCGCTGAAGACGGTCTGCGGATCACCGTCCCGGCTGAGACCAAGCTCCAGCTCCGCGCCAATGGCGAAGGTGTCCTGATCCAGCATGCTAAAGAACACCGCTTTTGTGGGGTCCGAATCGACGTCTTGCAACCACACCAGGCACATGCTCGGCAAATGCAGACTCTGCTCGACGCTAATTTCGCTGATACGCGCAAACTGATCTGATGCGATTGCCGATCCGTTGACCGTTAGGTCAATTGTCGGGGTGAAGTGCGGCACGCTCATTACCATGCGATGTTTATCCCAGCGGAGGTAGCGCGAGCTGCTGTCCAACCCGCAGGCGGAGCGGATTGTCCAGGTGGTTGAAATCGGCGATCGCCCGCCAGCGCGACGAGTCACCGTATGCGCTAAAGGCAATCGCGTCGATAGTTTCGCCGGGCAGCACCGTGCGCACTTTCTCTGGTCGTGCGACTGAGGTGGGGTTCTGTGGTGGATACGTGCCTTCCGACTCGACCTGTTGGAAGGTGGCTGTCAGTGTGGCGCGGATTGGGCGGCCGTCATCCCAGAACAGGGTGAACTTCTGGCTGACGCTGGTGATCACTGATTTGAAACTCCAGAACCGCCCCCAGCGAAAGCTGACGCGGGGTGGTCGCCCGGGTGTGCCCTTGCTGGAGTCGGCGGTGGAGCTATCGATCTTCATCAAGTCCAACACCTTTTCGGTGTATTCGCGGACATCTTTGGGCGTGGTATCGGAGCCGTCGCTCAAGAGCGTGAGGGTGTCGAAGAGCACCTGGACATCCAGCACCATCGCGCCACCACTGGAGAAATTCACCAGTGGAATGTCGCCGCCAGTAAGTGATCCGCTGGCCCACTCGTTGCGTTTCGCAAACGAATAGTCGGTTGGATTGAAGAGGCAATCCACGACTTTGGTCGGCGGCTGCTTGTCCTCATTCCAGATTGATGCCTTGACAGGCTTACCAGAACCAAAGTGGATGCCGCGGCCGGTTTGTTCAGCCATGCGCTAGCGACTCCGCCATGCGCCACTGCGCTCGCGCTCGAGCAGCAAGCGGTGTTTGAGAATCCGATACACCTGCCGCGCAAGAGCATGCGCATCAACGCTCCCCGACGCCCGCTCGCTCGCGGAGCCCGAATCGGTTTGAACCCGTTGCACCGCCGGCAGCCCTTGCCCGTGCCACTGCATATGTGGCTGCGCCTGCCCCTGCCCCTGCATATGTGGCTGCGCCTGCCCCTGCATATGTGGCTGCTGTAGGCCCTGCGTGTGTGCGTGCGTCAGCTGCTGCGCCGCGGAGAGTGCGCTGGACGTGCCTGCGGCTGTGGCGTAGCTGCTCGGTGACATGACGCTGGTGGTGGTGCGCTGAATGGTCAGCGGCGGACTGACGCTGACTGGCGCGGCCGGTGCTGCCTGGCTAACCGCGCGGGCCTCGTGCGGCCTGCCGAAGGTGTCGGAGGGCCGAGCCCAAAACGCCTCTGGCGCTGCCACTGCAGGAACCGCGGGGCGAGCCCGGAACGCCTCCGGACTTACAGCCGCAGTAAACCCGGTA
>JAFAZN010000352.1 GCA_019239775.1 Chloroflexota bacterium | reverse complement strand
GGATGTCCTCTCCACGGACGGATGTCCCCCACGGGAGTCATGTCCCCACGGGAGGGCTGCCCCTCACCGGAGTGATGTCCCCATGGGAATGATGTCACCACGGAGTGATTTCTCACCATGGAGTGATGTCTCCTGGGTCTCCTCAGGAGAACGGTCCTAGCCCTCGTTGCGGGCGGCGCGGACCTCGTCGCGCAGCTGCCCCCATACCCGACCAAACAGCTCGCCGTACTGCGCGCTGGACTTGACCTTCTCCACCTCCCGCGGGCGGCCAAAAACCTGCTGGATATCCAGCATCTCCTTGATCCGCCCCGGTCGCGCCGACATCACCAGGATTCGGTCCGCCAGCACGATCGCTTCGTCGATCGAGTGCGTCACGTAGACGACCGTCTTGCGCATCTCGTCCCAGATGCGCAGCAGCTCGGCCTGCAGGATCAGCTTGGTCTGCTCGTCGAGCGCGGCGAAGGGCTCGTCCATGAGCAGCATCTCCGGGTCGGTGGCAAACGCGCGAGCAATCGACACGCGCTGCTTCATGCCGCCGCTGAGCTGGTGAGGCAGGGCGTCCTCGAACCCTGAGAGACCGACCTTGCGAATGTACGGCTCGACCATTCGATAGCGTTCCATGCGGCCCTTGCCCTGTGCCTTGAGTCCGAAGGCGACGTTGTCGCGCACGTTAAGCCAGGGAAAAATGCTCTGCTCCTGGAACACCATCGAGTTGAGCGGGCCATGCGAGCTGTTCTCACGCAAGATATCGATGGTGCCTGCGGTTTGCCGTTCGAGGCCAGCGAGAATCCTCAAGAGCGTCGTCTTACCGCAGCCAGAAGGCCCGACGATGCAAAGAAATTCGCCGGCGCGAATGTCCAGATCGATGCGGGCCAGGGCGTCCACGCGCCGCCCGCGCACGGTGAAACACTTCGTCAGCCCGCGAAGCCGCACCTTGGCCGAACTTCCGCCCTCGCTCACGTTGGAGCGATACTAGCCTCCGGTCAGGCGACGCGTTCGAGCTTCAGGATGGCGCTCTCGACTACCGAGCCGCTGATGGTTTTGCCTTCGATCAGGCGGTACGGCTCGCCAATGCTGGCGGGCTCCCAGCCATCAACTGTTGCCTCGCGCAGCGCCGCAGCGGCCAAATCGCGCGCCAGCTGCAAGCCGTCGGGGCTCCAGCGAATCGACTGCGGCAGCAGGTTCACCACCACTTCGCGTCGCTCAATCTTGTAGCGCGAGGCGCCCGACTTGGGCAGCTGATCCAGCGGGATCATGTACTTGCACATCGGGCAGATGCCAGCACCAAACGGCATCGGCGCGCGGCATTCGGGGCAATCCAGCCAGCCATCCTGCTCACCGCTCGGCGTTTTGGCGTCAAAGGTCCAGGAGCCCGAGGCGGTCACGTTGCCGCCGCCAGGCGGCAAACCCGCAAGCCCCGCGGCATTCCAAACCGATGGCGTCAGCGGCAACGGCGCTGAGGAACTTGTCCGCACCGTTGGCAGCGCCTCCCGTTCAGGCGCGTCAATGCCCGTGATCACCGAGGCGATTGGTTGTTCCTTGGTCGCGAAGGCGTCGCGGAACGCCCGCGCCAGCGCACCCGCGGACTGGTAGCGTTGACCAGGGTCTTTCTTTAGCGCTTTCGCCACAACTTCGCCAACAGCCAGCGGCAGGTCAGGCCGTGCCTCCAATACCGACGGCGGCACATCCTGCAGGTGCTGCAGCAGCACCGCGATCGGCGTCTCGGCGACAAACGGTCGCTCGCCGACCAGCATCTCGTAGAGCACCACGCCTAGTGAGTAGACGTCCGCGCGATGGTCGATCGGCTCGCCACCCGCCTGCTCAGGCGCCATGTACTCGGGCGTGCCAATGACACCGCCGGTCAACGTCAAGTGGGCGCCTTCGAGCAGCCACGCCAGACCGAAGTCCGCCAGCACCGCGCGGCCGTCGTCCGTCAACAGCACGTTGCCAGGCTTGATGTCGCGGTGGATGACGCCGCGCGCGTGGGCGTAATCCAGCCCGGCCGCGATCTGATCCAGCAGGTCGGGCACGCGACCATCTTCCAGGCCGCGGTCCATCAAGTCGGCCAGGGTCGGCCCCTCGATGTATTCGAGGACCAGGTACGGGACCCCGCGTTCGTCCTGGCCAAAGTCGAAGACCGTGATGACGTTCGGATGACGCAGGTTGGCGGCAGTGCGCGCCTCGCGCCGAAAACGCTCCATGAATTCGGGCGACGCCGCCAGATTCTCAGACAGGATCTTGACGGCGACGGTGCGCTCCAGGCTGTCCTGGCGGGCACGGTAGACCACTGCCATTCCGCCGTGGCCGATGGCTTCAAGCAAGGTGTAGCTGGCGATACGGCGCGGTTCCATGGCTCTGATCAGTCAACCCTCAACGGCGACGCGATGATGTGGCATCTCGCGTCCATGCTCAAGAGTTGAGTACCGACGGCTCGGCTGCGCGGTACTTTCCACTATTGGTTGGCCAACCCGCTCGCTGGCAAGCTACGCACGTATTGAAGATGAGCACAGCCGATCGCCCCGTTTCCACCGTCATGTACGCCGAGGATCTGGTGCGGCGCGTCCGCAACAACGATCCGCTGGCGTTTGAGGAGCTGTACGCGCGCTATTCGCCCCGCGTGTTCGGCTATCTGTTCCAGCGTTTGAACGGCGACGCGGAAGAGGCCGAAGACCTCACCGCGGACGTCTTCGCGCGTGTGTACGAGAAAATCGATGCCTTCCAGCCACAGGGCGCACCACTGTCGGCCTGGGTCTTCCGCATCGCCCACAACCGACTGATCGATGCCGTCCGGCGTCGACCACGCCAGACCCAGGTCACCCTGGACGAAGCACCCGAACTGGCCGCCGGCCCCGTCTTTGGCGGTGTCGAGCAGAGCGTGGCCATGGATCAAATCAAAGCCGGCCTCGCGCGGTTGACGCCCGAGCAGCGGCAGGTCATCATCCTGCGGTTTCTCGAAGGCAAGAGCCTGGCCGAAACGGCGGCCGTCGTTGGCCGCAACGAGGACGCAGTGAAGAAGCTCCAGGCACGCGGCCTGGCCTCACTCCGACGCGGCATGGAATGCCTGAGCGGCTGCTGGCGCGTGGACCTCGATCAAGCCGCGTAAACCTTCGCCGCACCTCACATATAACGCCCTTACAATCGAGACTGGGTCGCCTCCATTTGGTGGGGGCTCCCTGGTCCCATGCCGCGCGTTCCGTTCGATCCCTCAACCGACTATTACCGGGTCCTCGGTGTGGGTACGGGCGCGTCCGTGGAGGAGATCCAGGCCGCCTATCGCAAGCTCGCCAAGGCGTTCCACCCGGACCTGAACTCAGGCTCCAGCGAGGCTGCGCAGCGCATGGCCACACTGAACGTGGCCAAGTCGGTGCTGCTCGATCGCGACACCCGAGCAATTTACGATCAGTTGCGCGGGCCGCGAAAGCTGTACACGGAACCACTACGAAGCTCGACGGCAACGGCTCCACCCGCGCCGCCGCCGCCCGCAACCGACTCTGTCACGGTCCGCTATGCGCCGTACCAGAGCACCGCCCGAGCGCGCTATCGGGTGGTCTCGAACGCGGCGACGCGCGCGGAGCGGCGCGCTGGACTCGACCGCGGGACCGGGATCCTGCTCTTGATCGCGGTGCCGCTGATTGCAGCATTGAGTCTGTACGTGTTTCAGGCGGTTCAGGTGTCGATCGAGCCGCTCAAAGCGGCTTCCTCTGACGCCATCCTGGCGCCCGGACAGTCCAATCGACCGACCGCGCGGGGTGCCGCCGACGCCGCCTTCCAGATGGTCCACGCGCAGCCAGTCAGCCGCGACCTGGCGATGCGAGTCAACAACTTCATCCTGGCGCGGTCGGATTCCACGCCTGAGAGCGAAGAACTACGCGCCGACGGCCGCCGCCTGGTGCGTTCGGCAAGCCAGGGAGATACCGAAACCTGGGACGCCACGGTCAACCATATCTGCCAACTCGCCGCACGTTGTTAGATGAATTGGATCGGGTGCGCTGCGCCCCCCGCGTACGTGCTGAGCCGCACAGCCGACTCTCGTGGGGCCCACACCCACAGCAGGCGGGAGGTCGGTGCCTGACCGGAGGTTTGCCCTGACGGAGTCAATCCTGACATAGGTCCGCCCCACGGCCGTTAGCACCAACTCAAGGCGCCGCTGCGCAACGAGCGTTAGACTCTTACGACCCCAAAAAAGAACCCAATCATCCAATGATCAAGCTCGGCATTGAAGCCGCCCCCACCTCGCGCACAGCGCAGGTCATCCAGGTCCTCGAATCGG
>JAFAZN010000077.1 GCA_019239775.1 Chloroflexota bacterium | reverse complement strand
CGCGCCGCCGCTCGCGATGGCTACCGCGTCTATTACGGCAACCTGCCGACTGACGTGCTGGGGCTGTTCCGCCCCAGCCGCCACGAAGTCATCCTGAGCCTAGACCTGCGCTCGTATCCCGACGAGGACCGCGTTCCCGTGCTCGCGCACGAGCTCCAGCACGTTTCGGACTGGATCACCCTGGGGCAGCAGCTGGAAACGACCTCAGGCTGTTTGCAAACCGAAACGAACGCGTTTCACACCCAGTCGCAGACCTGGCTGGAGCTCCACGATGGAACCTTGGCCCCGCCGCGGAATGACCTGGAGCGGGAGTTCAACACGATCACTCGCGCGATCCAGACGGATCCCGCCGCCTTCGCCAGCCGACTCACGCTGCTGTATCACGACGAGTGCACCGGCCAGTAATCTTCGACGCCCACCTGCGTCTTTCGCGGAACGCGGTCACGCGGGCTCGACAGGCGCGCTAATGGCGGGCGGGCGGGGTGGCCGCGCCAGGGCCATTAGGTGGCGATCGGCCGGACGTACACGATGGGTGTCGCGTACGCCGGCCGAGTCGACCATCTTCGGTTGTTGCCGCTGGGTCACCGCGTTTCTAAGTTGGTCCGTCGGACATCTAAAGGAAGATCGTCGCGAAGCGGCGGGTGGGGTGACCGTATCGGCGGGCCGACTCTACACGCTGGCCCAGGGAGTGGCCCAGTCCTCCGGTCCCGGATCTGGCATCTGGACGTACCCGGCGGGTTCGTCGATCCAGTGCGCCAGCCGAAAGCAGACCGTCGCTAACTCGCGGCGCACCGCCGACGGCTGCTGCGGTAGCTCGCTGAGCAGACGCGCTTTGCTGGCTTCTTCGATGAGCTCACGCTGCCGGTCGGCAATCATCGCAATTGGATCCATGCTCAACATCTGGCTCGTCCTTCCAGCAATCAACTACCAAGAGCGTAGCCTTGAACTAGGACAGAATCGGTCCTGGTTGGAGTTACAATCTCCAGGAAGATGTCGCATCCAACGACCCGTGTTTTGACGGTGCTCGAGCTGCTTCAGTCGCGCTCGCGGATGAGCGGCGCCGAGCTTGCCGACCGCCTTGATGTCGACCCGCGCACGGTGCGGCGTTACGTGAGCACACTCCAGGAGCTAGGCGTCCCAGTGGAGTCGGAGGCCGGTCGCTACGGCGGATATCGGCTGACGCCCGGCTACAAGCTGCCGCCGATGATGTTCAACGAAGAAGAGGCGCTGGCGCTGATCCTCGCCCTGCTCGCGTCACACCGGGCTGGTCTGCTGGATGCCGCGCCGGCCGTCGAGGGTGCTCTGGCGAAGATCGACCGCGTGTTGCCCGATCGGCTGCGCGGGCGTGTGCAGGCGGTTCAGGGGGCGCTCGCGTTCACGCCGTTGCGCGGTTTTGCCCCGGCGTCGAACCCGAACTCGCTGCTCACGATCAGCGCCGCGGCGCAGGAGAACACCCGCATCTGGATCCGCTACCGCGCCGGCGACGAGGTCACCGAACGCGCTATCGACCCGTATGGGGTCGTGCACCATCGCGGACGGTGGTATGTCGTCGGCTGGTGCCACTTGCGCGAGGACGTGCGCATGTTTCGGCTCGATCGTGTGCTCGCGCTCGAGCCACGCGACGAGACGTTCGCGAAGCCGCTCGACTTCAACTGTGTAGAGTATGTGCTCGAGTCGCTCGCAACGGTGCAGTGGGGTTGGCCGATCGAAATTCTGCTCGAGCTGCCGCTCGACATTGCTCGGCGCCGCATCGCGCCGGACATGGGCACGCTCGAGCAGACGCCAGATGGCGTGCTCTTTCGCACGCGGTCAGATGCGCTCGACTACATGGCGCGTTACCTGGTGCAGATCGATTGCCCATTTCGCGTGCTGCATCCAGTAGAGCTGCGCGAGGCCGTACGGCAGCTTGGCCATAACCTGGGCCGCTACGCGCGGCGCGGCGACAGGCCACGACGGCAGCGCAAGCAGGCCCCGAAACAAGCAGCGGCCTAGCGCAGGCCAAACACGGGGTTGATGACCCTTTCGCGGAGCGATCTCACGACGAAGGTGATGCCCTCCGCAGAGTGATGCCCTCCACAGAGTGATGCCCTCCACACGGAGTGATGTCCCTTCGGGGTCGATGAACCTCACGGAGTGACGCCCCACTGACGTGAGGCCACGCACGCAGGTGATGCAGCCCACGGCGCGATGCCACCCACGAACGTGATGCCACCCACGAACGTGATCCAACTCACGGGCGCGGTGTCCTGACGGAGCGATGTCACCACGAAGGTGATGTCCCTACGGAGGTGATGCCGCCCACAGACGTGATCGCCACCTACGGGTATGGCCTCACGGAGTGATGCCGCACACGGAGTGAGTTGCCCACGGGAGGTGATGCAGCCCACGGACGTGACGCAACCCACAGAGGTGATGCCCCCCACGAAGTCACGCCCTCATGGAGTGACGTCTTGACGGAGGTGATGCCACACGAACGCGATGCCACCTGCGGACGTATTGCCACCCACGGAGTGATGTCCCATCGGAGGTGGTGCCACGCACGAATGTCATGCAACACACGAATGTCATGCAACTCACGGACGTGAAGTCCGGACTGAGTGATGCCGACTGGAGACGTGATGCCACCCGCGGAATGATGTCCTCACGGAATGATCCCGCACACGTTGCGATGCCCCGGGGATGTGATGGCCCAGCGGGCGCACGGGTGGGCTTAGCGGGGTGGCGGGGCGGTGCGGACTTTGTCGGCTTCCGCGGCGAGCGCGTAGCTCAAGTGCTCGAGGCGCTCGGTGAACTCTTGCGCCGACTCGCCGGGGAACTGGCGTTGCGGCTCACCAAACGCAATGCACAGCACCGTGCGTCGCAGCTGCACCGGCACGCCGCCGATCACCATGCCGTGATAGTCGTCCAGAAACGGGGGCATCGCCAGCTCGGTTCCAGCCAGCCCGAACGGCACAACGGGCGCGCCCAGCGCCTCAGCGATGTGCGCAACTCCGGTTTTGAATCTGACGGCAGGTGGGTCGCCGCGCTCATCGGACGGATGCGCGTGGGTCCCTTGCGGAAAAATGAGGACCGCGTTGCCGCCGCCAGCCAGCGAGGCCAGCCGCCGCAAGCTGGCCTCACGATGTGCCACACGATCGAGCGGATACAGACCATAGCCAGCCGCCACATAGCGCGCCAACGGCGAGCGCCAGCCCTCGCCTTCGGCCTGGGCAGCAATGACGAGCCGCCGCGCGAAGCGGCGTGCAGGAGTGCGTCCAAGCCCAACACAGACCAGCGGCATGTCCGCGAAGGATCGGTGATTACCCGCAAAGACCACGGTACGAGGCAAGTTCCGCAGCTGATCCGCGCCAAGCACAATGGTGCGCGGGATGCCGATCCAGTAAATGAGGTCGAACGGCGAGGTGAGCAGGGGCCGCAGCGGCCAGCCAAAACGGTAGAACCAGGGCGGCACCGGCAACGCGGTGGCAGCATCGAGCGCGCCCGCGCTTTCGCTCGCAACCGGAGCTGCCGCTACCACGTCGCGTAAGGACCCAACCGTCAACTCGGTGGACAAGCTGCCTTCAGCCAGCGCCCGACCAGTGGCGTCTTCGAGTTGGGCGGCAAGCTCCACGAGGCCGAGGCTATCGAGGCCAAGCTCGGCCAGCGTTTGTTCGTCACGAACGGCGGTGACGTGCGCGGCATTGGCCACCGCGACCGCAACCGGGTCGCCTTCGATTGGAGGTGGCGCGGATGGTGCCTCTTCAGATGGAGCCGGCAGCAGGTGGCGGCGGACTTTCAGTGTTGAGGTGCGCGGAAAATCGGGCTCGGGCCACCACGATGCAGTCGCCACCCGCTGGTGCGCCGCCAGGCGCGAGTTCGCGTGCGCCAAAACGTCACGTGCCTCGGTACCCCGCAACGACGGCTGGGCAGGAATCAAGTACGCATGCAGGCGCAGGCCACCGCCTGGGGTCGTCACGGCGACTACCGCCGCGTCACGTACGGCCGAGCTGGCTCGCAGCGCGTCCTCGACATCCTCAGGCCAGACGTTCATGCCGCTTGGCAAGACGATGAGATCCCTCGCGCGGCCGCGCAGCCAGATGTTGCCGTGCCCGTCGATGCTGGCAAGGTCGCCCGTGGCGTACCAACCGTCGCTGGAGAGCACTTGCGCGGTGCGCTCGGGGTCGCGCCAGTAGCCGCGCATGACGTTCGGACCGCGCACCTGAAGCTCCGCCTCCGCTGACAGGCGCACCTCGACGTTCTTCAGCGGCGGTCCGACACTCCCGGCTGGCGTCACATGCGGCAGGCCACACGCCACGACCGGCGAACATTCGCTTGTGCCGTAGCCCTGGACGACATCCACGCCAAGTCGCTGCCAGAGCTGTTGCGTCTCAACCGCCAGCGGCGCACCGCCCGCCGCCAGCAGACGCAGGTGGCCACCAATCTGGCCATGAACCATCCAGAACAAACGCCGCCGCGCGGACATCGGCAGCCGATCAGCCAGGAGAAGCAGCCGACGGTACGCGGCCCCGGGTAAGCGGGATTGCAGCCGCTGCTCCAGTGCGCTGCCCATCAAGCTCAGTAGCTGCGGAACCGCCATCATGTGCGTCACGCGCTGCTCCTTGAGCACGCGCACAATGTCCGCGCCGCGGCGACTCGGAATGTAGTGAACCGCCGCCCCGCGCAGCATCGGATAGAGCAGCCCGCATGTCAGCTCGAACAGGTGTGAAAGCGGCAGGATGCTGGCGAGACGGCAGTCGGCGTCGAGCGGAATGCGATCGTCGAAGGCCGCCAACTGTGAGCACAGATTGGCGTGGGTGATCATGCAGCCCTTCGGCTGGCCGGTCGTGCCCGACGTAAAGAAGATGGCTGCCAGTTCTTCGCCGGGCCTTTGCGAAACGATGGCGTTTGATGCTGCGCGCGGCTCCCACCACGGGATCGCGTTAGCCGGCGCCCAGGAAGGCTTTTGGTCGAAGCCGAAGATCACGGCTCGCGGCTCGACGGATGCCAGGATGGCCGCGGCGGCCTGCGGGTTCATGTCTTTGTCGAAGGGCACGACGATGCCGCCGAGCTTCCAGATCGCAAAGAGATAGGTCGGGGTGCGGATGCCACTCGGCGCCCACAGCACGACGCGGTCACCTGCCCTTACGCCTCGACCGGCGAGGTCATCGGCGACGCCGTCGACCAGGGCGAGCAGCTCCTCGCTGGTCGTGGTGCGCCAGCGCAGGCCTTCGTCGGCGCCAAGCGCGACGGAACGCGGAAACTGCGCGGCACGCTCCCGCACGATGTCGTAGAGGTGATCGACCACGTCCGATTCAGCGCTATTGTGGCGGCACGGGGCCACCGGCGTGCGAGCCCGCGCACTTGTGGCGCGCGCTCGCGCAGTCCCTTGGGAGCAACGAGCCCTCGGCAGCAACGACCCTGCCGCACCAACGACCCT
>JAFAZN010000440.1 GCA_019239775.1 Chloroflexota bacterium | reverse complement strand
GGCTGATCTGCAGACCGCCACCGTCGCGCCGGGACAGGTGGAGAATCATCTACCCGCCTGGGTCCAGATGGTCGTTGCCAGCGGCTCGCTGTACGCTGCCGACGCCTCCAGCGACCAGGTACTCGCGCACCTTCCGCGTCACACCTTCTTGCGCGTGCTGGGCGGCGGAAGCTCGCGCATCCAGGTCCAGACCTACGACGACAGTGGCGCTCCAGGCCAGACCGGCTGGGTCACCGCCGAACAGGTGCTGCCCTCGGCGCCCGGCACTGACTGGCTCGTCAGCGCCAGGTCAACTCCGCTGTGGAGTGGAACCGACGACAGCGCGGCGAACCTGCGCACCATCGATGCCTTCAGCCCGCTGCAGAAGCTCGACGGTCCGCAGCTCAATCGCATCCAGGTGAACCTCTACGCCTCCGACTTCAGCAAAATCGTGGCCAGCGGCTGGGTGGACGTCTCAGCAACCGGTCCCGCGCTGGCGCCGCAGGTGCGCGTGCCCGCGCCAGTCGACCGATCGCTGGCCAACCGAGCCGCCACGGGCTCCGATCAGCAGATGTCATTTCTGAACGACGCCGCCATCGCTGCCCGACAGACCGCCGCGCTCACCGGCGTGCCCGCCAGTGTCACCGTGGCGCAGGCGATCCTCGAGTCCGACTGGGGCCGCTCCACCCTGGCTCAAAACGCCAACAACTTCTTCGGCATGAAAGTCATGGGCACGCTCGGTAACGACGGCCTGGTCTGGATGCCGACCTCTGAGTACGACGCGTCAGGCCAGCTCTATCAAACGACCAGCGCGTTTCGCGCGTACAAGAGCCTGACGGATTCGATGATGGATCATGATCGCCTGCTGGCGGGGGCCTCACGCTATGCCGCCGCCATGAAGGTCAGCTCGGACCCGAAGCAATTCGCCTCGATGATCGCTCAGGAGGGCTACAGCACCGACCCCGCGTACGCAGACAAGCTCGTCGCGTTGATGGATCGCTACAACCTGTATCAGCTCGACGCTTGAACCCTTGTCGGCCTGAGGCAGGAACCTAGCGGTGGATGCGGACGCGCAGGCCGTGGCCGAGGCGGTTCAGCAGCGAGCGGTTTCGTGGCCGCTCCACGCGGTAGACCTGGTGTGGGCGGATCTGGCGCAATTGGGTGGTCGTCTTCATACACGTAAACCTACGTTCGGCATGGCCATCGGATCAGTGAGCGGCTTCACCATCGTTGAGTGAAACGCCTCACACTGGCGCATTCGCGCAGCCCACGGCAATGGTGTCGCTGACGGGATTGCAACCCAACGGAGTGCAGCCACGGAAAGTGTGGCGAATCCGCAATCGTTGGGCGTCCCCTCGGCGCGCGGCGAGTCGTTATACAGCAAGGTGCTGCTGGCCGTTTTCGCTCTTGCGCTCTCGCTGATTTTCGGCGCCACGGACCTAAGCCCGGTGCCGCCGACGCCAACCGTCCCGCCCCTGCCCCAAACTCAACCAGGCCTGAGCCACGACGAGGGCTGGTTCCTGTTCACGACAGGCGACGACGGCAACCTCGCGATCTACTTCATCGCGGGCAATGCACGGCACAGCATCACCCAGGCCGACGCGCAGCTCGAGCTGCGGGCAAATCCGCTGTGGCCACTGCGCCAGGCAACCCAGGACGAAGTGCTGGCGATCCCGGAGGGCGGACCCGTGGGCGCCGCGAAACCTGGACTGCTCGGCGCACCAGCAGCCGCATCCGACGAGTCCGCGGCATCGCAGCCGGCGCCCGAACCAGGCCCTGCGCCCGCAGCCAATGTAGCACCCGCGGCTGACGGCGAACCAGCAACCTATGTACTCCAGCGTGGTGACAACCTCACGCGGATCGCGGCCCAGTTCGGAACGAGCGTGGATGCCATCCTGGCTGCCAACGCTATCTCGAACGCAAATCGCATCTATGCGGGCCAGGCGCTGGTGATTCCTACCGGGGGCAGCGACGTGTCGGTTGCCGAAGACGCCGCACCATCGGTGGCCGAAGAACCAGCCGATGCAACGGTCGCAAATTCGTCTGCCGCCACTGACGACGCGCAGGCCTCAACCACGTACACGGTCGCGCCCGGCGATTCGGCCATCAAGATCGCCCGCCGCTTCGGCGTCGACGAGGGCGACCTGCTGCAAGCCAACAGCATCAGCAACCCTAACCGCGTGTACGTCGGTCAGGTACTAACCATCCCTGGGTAAAGCGTCTCAGAGTCCTAGCGAAGTCCGTGTAAAGAGCGCGCGAAACGGCACACCCCGCGAGCTAAAGGCCTCCGGACCGCCCTGTTCACGGTCGACCACCGCGAGCGCGCCAATCACTTCGGCGCCCGCCGCGCGCAATTGATCGACGGCTTCAACGGCGGCACCGCCAGTGGTGACAACGTCCTCCACCAGCAGCACCTGTTCTCCCGCTCCAAGCGTGCCCTCAACGCGTTTGGCGGTGCCGTACTCCTTCTGGTCGGTGCGCACCACCAGGGTTGGCAGCCCAGCCTCCAGCGACATCGCCGTGACCAGCTGCAGCGCGCCGAAGCCGGGTGCCGCCAGGCGATCGACTCCCGCCGGCGTTAGCGCAAGCAGCCCGCGAGCAATGCGTCGCAGGAGTAACGGCTGGGTGGTGAACAGGTACTTATCGATGTAGTAGCTGCTGCGCTGGCCCGACCGCAGCAGGAAGTCGCCCCGCAGCACCGCCGCCGCTACCAGGTCGCGCCCAAGCGCCTCGTCTACTTGGATCTCGGTCATACGCCTCCACGCGTCGGATGAGTCGCAGGATCTGCAGCCCGCGCAGCGGTCCGAAAGCGTAGCCCCAGTACGGCGCCAGCCACACCTCGCTGCCCAGACTGGCCGCATCGGCGCCAGCCCAGAAATACTCGCGGCAATCGTCAAAATTGCGGATGCCACCGGTTGCCACGATCGGTAACTGGACCCCTGCCTCCCGCAACTCGGAGACCACGCGCAAGCCGATGGGCTTGATCGCTCTGCCTGAGAGGCCGCCGTAGCGGTTCTTCAAGAGTGGTTCACCGGTGCGCGGGTCAAGGCGGAGACCCTTCACGGTGTTGATAGCCACGAGACCGGCCACGCCGTAGCGCTCGGCAAGTCGCGCGTGCGCCAGGTAGTCGTAGTCAGGTGACAGCTTGAGCAGCACCGGATGTTTGCTGCGCCTCACCGCTTGCGACAGCACCTCTTCCAGGATGGTTTCGAAGGGGAAATTCACGTTGTGGCAGGAAACGTTGAACTCCACCGCGGCAATTTCGCCTGGCTCCGCCCTGGCGTTGACGGTGTCCACGAGTCGGCAGAATTCTTCGGCGGAGAAGCCGCCCACCGACACGATCCGGTTGAGGTGGTGCGTGCGCGGGAAATACTCGGCGAAGTAACGCTCGATGCCGATGTTCGACCAGCCAAACGCGTTGAGCCAGCCGCCATCGGTCTTGCGCAACGCCTGTGCGTACTTCTTGAACAGTGCTGGCAGTTCGTTTGGGCGCCAGTCCTCGCGAAGGGTGAAATGGCCTTCGCGAGGCTCCAGCGAGAGCGTGCGGGTGGTTACTGCGCCGAAGCGCTCCAGCGGCACCCACTGGGCAAACGGGCTCAGGCCGTAAAGAACGAACCGACCTTTCGGTGCGCCGTAGCCGAGCAAACTCGACGACGTCACCACGCGATTGCGCAGGCGTACGCCGTTGAGATCGATCATCGTGCTCAGGCCAGAGGCATTATCGCACGATTCCGAGGCCCACGCCGCAACCCTACGGAGTGATGCCCGCCACGAAGGTGATGTTCCCTCACGGGAATGATGCCATCCACGGGAGTGATGCCATCCACGGGGGTGATGTTCCCACGGAGGTGGTTCCTCACGGTCGTGCTTCCTTGCGCTGTAACGGTCCTGACCAAGGTGGAGTTCTCTCCGAGTGAAAGTCCCACCCGAGGTGATCCACCCACGGAGGTGATGCCCCACGGAGGTGGCGTCCCCACGGAGGTGGTTCCTCACGGTCGTGCTTCCTTGCGCAGTAACGGTCCTGACCAAGGTGGAGTTCTCTCCGAGTGAAAGTCCCACCCGAGGTGATGTTCCCTCAGGGGAGTGATGCCATCCACGGGAGTGATGCCACACGGAGGTGACGTCTCGGCACGCAGTGGGTCCCACGGAGGTGGCGTCCCCACGGAGTGATGTCTGCACGGAGGTGATGTCCCACGGACTCACGCGAGTGCAAGCCCGATGCAGGAACCCCACGGTTGTGCAACTCGGTTGAAGCGAGGACAGGCGCGACACGGCACGTACACTAGCGCCACCATCAGGGGAGACCGTGGCTATGGCCATTACGACCGAACGCGAGGTCAGCGCAGCGTCCATTCCGGACCAGTTCAACGTCGCAACCTACTTTGT
>JAFAZN010000321.1 GCA_019239775.1 Chloroflexota bacterium | reverse complement strand
GATGTGTCCAGTGGCGTGCTCGCTGGACGTTATCGGCGACAGATGGACGCTGCTGGTCATTCGCGACCTGTTCGCGGGCAAGCGCCGCTATGGCGAGTTTCTGACTTCGTCCGAGCGGATTCCCACCAACATCCTTGCGGAGCGGCTAAGGCGGCTCGAAAGCGCAGGTCTGGTTGGCAGTACGCAGTACAGCGAACACCCGCCGCGGTACGAGTACGAGCTCACCGAGCGCGGACGTGGCTTGGCGCCCGTGCTCGACGCGGTCGCCACTTGGGGCCTGGAGCAGTTTCCAGGCACCAAGCGACTCGCCCGTACTGGCTAACGCCCGAGCGCTCCGCCGCCTGCCGGCGCCGTGCACCATAGCGCGCTCCGAGGGACCACCTCCGATGAGGACCGACCTCCGTCGGTGACGAACGTTCGTAGGGGATCAACGTCCGTGGAGGGCGAAGCCTGCGTGGTGGGCTAGCGGGGCTTGAAGCCGCCGAAGATTACGTAGTCCAGGCGTTTCCAGTACACGTCGACGGCGGCGAAGCCGGCTTCTTGGAGCCACTTGAGTTGTGGCTCCAGCGGCTGCATGTAGCGCACGTGGTTTTCGTAGCGCGCCTGCTCGCGCGCATCACGATGGCTGCGTTTGTGCGCCGCGTCTGGCTCGTAGCGGTCATTCACCCGCTGCCAGACTGACTCCAGGACGTCGTCAGGTGCGCGGACGGGATCGAAGTTGACGTACCAGCCGCCGGGCTCCAGGCGCGCAAACAACTCACTAAAGAGGGACTGCTTCCGCGAGTCGGGCAAGTGGTGAATGCTGAGCGAAGACACCGCCGCATCGAAGCGCACGCCGTCGAGCGGCGCCCAATCCCCCGCGAGCATATCGAACTCGACATAACGATAGCGCCCAGCGTACGGCACCAGCAGCCGCTCGCCCTCGGCGGCCATTTGCGGCGAATACTCGGCCAGGACGGCGTTCGCATGTGGGTACTCGTCGAGCAGCGCGCGCGAGGCGGCGCCGGTGCCTGCCCCGAGATCGACAAACGTGAACTCATCGGCGCCATCAAATGGCAGCAGCCGAGCCATCAGCTGCAGCTGCTCGCGACGGCGCCCTTCGCGCTGGCCGGCCTCGGCGGCGAACGTGCGCGCCACATCGGCGGATTTCCAGATGGCGGCGTTGGTATCGGGGTCGGCTGGATTGGGCATGGGTCTTTCTATTGACTCAGAAGTTGCGAAGCGCGGGCATCTATGGCGCTCGCGAGGGCGAAGGCTTCACCGGGCGAGTCCAACGACCAGGCGACGCCCGTTTCCTGCGTCGTCATGACCAGGTCGCCGCGCCGCACATTCACCGTGTAGCTCACGCTGGGAGTCTCGTGACCGACGCCACCTTCGGCCGCCCGGAACGCGGTGGCATCATCGCCAAGTGCAGGTGCGTCGATGGCCGTCCCAGGCCCGGTCATGGCCTGTGTGGCTGCATCATCGGAGGCGAAGACCGTCGCTGAGCTATCGAGGGTGCGCCGAAATGCCCCGGTTCGGTTGAACTCGCGTGCGGCGGTGACGGATGCGGCCTGGCCGTCCTGTTCGCGCGCACTGAGTTCGAGACCGGTCTGTTGCTGCCAATCGCTCCCAACCAGGCCAGCATCGAGCACGAACATCCACGGCTGCGGCTGGTTCGGTAAGGCCTGGGTCCAATCGAACACGGGTCCCATCGGCGCATCACTCGCGCGTTGGAGGAGGTCGGAGAGCCATGTGGTGATCTGATCGTCGCCGACCGGATCCGCATCCAGGAGGCCGCTGAGACGGAGTTCGACGGTCAGAGAGCCGGGCCGAGCAACGGCGGTGGCGGTGTCGCGTTCGCGCCAGCCGAAGCGACTCGAATCAACTGAGCCAACCTGGATCGGCGTCTGGCCTAAGGCGTTGTGCCGCAGTCCTTGGAGATACGCGTCAGCCAGATCGGAGCGGGCCTCGGTCGCGCGCGTGGTGAGCACCTCGTGCCCACCGTCGCGAGTGAAGCGGGTCTCGTACCAGGCGAGCTCGCTAGGTGCGTCGGGGGCGGCGGCCGATTGCGGCACGTCCCACACCTCGTCGCGAACCGCCACATCTGGAGTCCACCCAGTCACGCTGGACGGGTCGAGGGCAACCTGGCTGAGATCGGGCGTGCCAAAAGCGGTTTGCGCAAGCACGACCGGTGCAAGCGCGACCGGCAGCAGTGCCAGCAAGAGGAAGATTCTGCTCATTCCGCCGGGAAGATCACCGCCGGTTCGGCTGTGGCGACTGCGGGTGCACGTAGCGGCGCCAGGTCTGTGGCGAGATCTGCGTAGATGGCGATCAGCCGTTCGACTTCGTCTTGTGGCAGATCTTGCACACCGTCGCGCGCGAGGATCGCCTGCACGGCCACTTGCGCCGATGCGGTCGAGGACTCGTTCATGCGGGCTGAGCCTCACGCGCGGCGGCGGGCCGGCGCGTATGCCAATCTGTGAGTTGCTGGTACGCGTCGCCCACGCGCAAGACGGTTGCCTCGTCAAACGGCTTGCCGACGATCTGCAGTCCAACGGGCAGACCCTGGCTCGAGAACCCGCCGCACACGCTCAGCGCAGGTTGGCCGGTTAGATTCCAGATCGACGTGAACGAGGGCAATCGGCGCATGCTGTCCGGATCGTAGCCTTCGAACGCGGACGCGACGGCCAGCGAGGTGGGCGTGACCAGCACGTCCAGGTCGGCCATCGCGGTGAGCACTTCGGTCTTGACGATCGAGCGCAGCCGTTGGGCCTGCACGTAATCGGCCGCGGAGAAGAGCGCGCCTTGCGTGATTTGGCGCCGGGTGTTCTTGCCGTAGGCGATTGGTTGCATCTGGAGATTGGCCTGGTGATACGCGTAAGCCTCGCCGAGCATGATCACACGTTGGGCGATGCGCGCTTCGGCTGCGTGTGGCAGGCTCACCTCCCTGACAACTGCGCCTGCGCGGCCGAGGTCATCGACGGCTTTCTCGACCGCGGCGCGGGTTTCGGCGTTGAGCTCCGGCGTATCGAAGAAATAGGCACGCGGCACGCCGATGCGTACGCCACGGACGGACCCATTCAGCGCGTCGGCATAGTTGGGCACCTCACGCCGGACCGTGGTCGGATCGAGCGGATCGAAGCCCGCGATGACCTGCAACAGCAGCGCACAATCACGCGCGGTGCGCGCCATCGGCCCGATGTGATCGAGGCTGTAGCTCAGCGGTACACACCCTTCTTTGCTAACTCGACCGAACGTGGCCTTCAGCCCGCTGATGCCGCAGAACGAAGCGGGGCCGCGGATTGAGCCGCCCGTGTCGGTGCCGAGTCCGCCGAGGATCGCTCCAGCCGCCAACGCCGCGCCGGTGCCGGAGCTCGAGCCACCCGGCGAGCGCGCCAGGTCCCAGGGATTGCGAGCGAAGCGCATACCTGTATCGGGGTCGGGCCAGCCAATCGCATACTCATGCAGCACCAGCTTGCCGAGGATGACCGCGCCTGCCTCGCGCAGTTTGCGCACGCTGGTGGCGTCTGCCCGCTGGCCCCAGGTCGGGTCGAGCACCTTGCTGCTCGCGGTCGTTGGCGCATCGGAGGTTGCCAGGATGTCCTTGATACCCAGCGGCACGCCTTGTAGCGGCCCTCGCTCCGGACCTTTCGCGAGCTCGGCGTCCGCCACTTGCGCGGCCGTCAGGGCGGTCTCCTCGGTGAACGCCTGGAATGCGCCGATCGAGTCCTGCGTCGCTCTGGCGCGTTCGAGAAGCGCACGCGTCAGCTCCACGCTGGAGATGCGTCGAGCGCGAAGCGCCTCAGCGGCCTCGGCGATCGTCGACGGAAGTTCGTCAGTCATCAATCAAGCTTCCTCTGCTCCCCCGTAGCATATGCGCCGCGATGTCTGATGTCCTGGTGGTCGCCCCGATCCACGAAGATGCCCTCCAGCTCATGCGCGATAGTGGCCTCGGCGTTACCGACGCCCGCGGCAAGTCGCCCGACGAGGTCCGCGAGCTCCTGAAAACGCACCGCGCGCTGCTCGGCCGCGCAGGTGTCAAGATCGACGACGAGCTGCTGGCCGAAGCCAGGAACTTGCGTGTGGTGGCAGTTGGGTCGGTCGGTATGGACAGCCTCGATTTGCCCTACCTGTACAGTCGTGGACTCAAGGTTTTCAACGCGGCTGGCGGCAATCGCAACGCGGTCGCCGAGCTTGCGGTTGGCAATGCCATCGCGCTGTTGCGCCAGACGCACAAAGCCAACACCGACTTGCACAAGGGCATCTGGCCGGCCATGTTCGACCGGCCGCCAGGCAACGAGCTGTGGCAAAAGACCGTGGGAATTGTTGGCCTGGGCGACATCGGTTCGCTTGCCGCGCGGCTGTTCTCTGCCTTCGAGACCACAGTCATCGCTTACGACCCCTACGTCCGCTACGTTTACGATGCCTCGCTGCGGCCTACGCCGATGGTCGAGATGGTTCGCACGCTCGACGAGCTGCTGCGCCGGTCGGACCTCATCACCGTGCATGTGCCGCTCACGGACGAGACCTTCCACATGTTCTCCGCCGAACAGTTCAAGCAGATGAAACCCACCGCGTTCTTCATGAACTATTCGCGCGGAAAGGTGGTGGATGAGCCGGCCCTGGCAGATGCGCTGGAGACACAGCAGATTGCGGGCGCGGCCATCGACGTGTTCGAGGTCGAGCCAGCCACCGACTCGGTGCTGCTGGGATTGCCGAATTGCATCGTGACGCCGCATATCGCAGGAGTGCCGCGCGAGGCCATGCGGCGGCTGGGGATGACCGTCGCACAAAGGATCGTCAACGAGCTCACCTCCTGATCAGGGGCGGTGGCCCTGAGCGCATCACTGGTGGAGGAACGCATGGTGCAGGTTGATGCTGGTGTGCGCCTGCACGTGATGGAGGCGGGCGACGACGGAGGCACGTCCGTGGTGCTCCTTCACGGCTTCCCGGAGTTCTGGTATTCGTGGCGCCACCAGCTCACCGCGTTGGCGTCTGCCGGATTTCACGCGATGGCGCCAGACCTGCGCGGCTACAACGTGTCGGACAAGCCGCGCGGTGTGGACGCGTACCGCCTGGACGTGCTGGCAAGGGACGTTGCGCGGTTGCTCGACGTTTATGGCCTCGAGCGGGCCAGTGTGGTGGGGCATGACTGGGGCGCCATCGTGGCCTGGGCTTTTGCGATGGCCTATCCCGACCGTCTGGACCGACTGTGCATTCTCAATGTGCCGCATCCGCTGGTTTCTGTGCGGGCACTGCGGTCCTGGCAGCAGATCCGCAAGAGCTGGTACGTCCTGTTTTTTCAAGTGCCGTGGCTGCCAGAGGCACTTGCCCGCTCGACGAGCTATGCGTTTGTGCGCGCAGCCATGCGGCAGTCGTTTTCTGTCGAGGACGTGGACCGCTACGTTGAGGCAATTGCGCGCCCCGGGGCACTGGCGGCCGGCGTGAATTACTACCGCGCGCTGGTGCGGCATGCGCGTGCCAACCTGCGATCGGTGCGCCGCATCGATGCGCCTGTGCTGGTGATCTGGGGCGAACGCGACCGCTACCTGGGTCGCGAGCTGGCCGATCCGCCCCGCGCCTGGGTGCCCAACGTGCGCATCGAGCGCCTGCCGAATGCCAGCCACTGGGTGCAGCAGGACGAATCCGCGCGGGTGAACGAGCTCCTGATCGAATTCCTGGCCGGAACCTAGTGTTCGGCCGATCGAGTGGGTCTTCGGCCGCGTTCGTAGGTGCGCTGCTGGTGATTTTCGTCGTGTTTCTGCGCGCGGTCGTGCACGCGTGAGCGTAGTACGCTGTTCGGCACGCTAACCGCCAATCCTCAGCGCAGCCAACAAGCTCAGTCGCTCTTGGACGCCGCGGCCGCCCTGTTTGACACCGTGCGCGGGTACCAGGACGAAACCGAGCGGGAGCGCTGCATTCCCAAGCCGCTCGTCCAACAGCTTCGCGAGGCGGGGCTGCACCGGTTATTGCTTCCGCGGTCGCTCGGTGGTGAGGAGCTTGATCTCGCCACCTGCTTCCAGATCATCGAGCTGATGGCCGAGGCTGACGGGTCCGTCGGCTGGAACCTGATGAACAACTCCGTGATCAAGCTGGCCTGCCTGGCATTCAGCGACGACTGCATCGAGGAGCTGTTCGGTTCCACGCCGGACCAGGTCATCGCGGGCACGCTGGTGCCTGGCGGCGGGCAGGGTGCGCGGGTAGATGGCGGCTATCGCGTGACGGGCCGGTGGCGTTTCGGCAGCGGCTGTCGCGAGGCGCGCTGGATGATAGGGAACTTCGACCTCGTCGGTTCTGATGGGTCCGTTGTGCAGGAGTCTGATGCGCCGGGTGTCTATCGTGTGGCCTTTCCGATCTCGGATGTAACCGTGATCGACACCTGGGACATGACTGGCATGCGTGGCACGGGCTCGCACGATTGGGCCGTTGCCGATGTGTTCGTGCCCGCGCACCGGGTGCTGTTTGTGCCAGGTCGCGTGTTTTTGAATCAGTGGCGCGACAGGTGGCCCGGCACGCTGTACGCGCTGCCGGTGCATTCGATCATCGGGCCGCATCATTCGCTCATGGCAACGGGCATCGCTCGAGCAGCGATCTCGGCGTTTTCTGAACTGGCCGGCGCGAAGATCCCCAGGGGACGACAGGGGGCAGGCTTGTTGCGCGATTCAGCGCAGGTCCAGGAGGGCCTCGCGCGCGCGGAAGCGCACCTTGGTGGCGGGCGCCTTTTCCGCTCGGCCGCGGTTGCGGATGTCTGGGACAGCGTTGCGGCTGGGCTTTCGCCCACGTTGGAGCAAATTGCGCGCTGCCGGCTGGCTGGCAGCTTCGCCGCCGACTCGGCCCGAGCCGCGATGGACATCATTTTCCGCCTGGGCGGTACGACCTCGACAGTACGCAGCCACCGACTGGCGCACTGCTGGCGCGACCTGCAGGTGGTAGGCCAAGCAGGCGCGGTGAGTCCCGACTGGTATCCGCTGGTGGGGCGCACACTGCTGGGCCTGGAGCCAGGCCCTCGTTTGACCACGAACTAGCCGCCCGCGCCGCGCCGCGCACCACGGCCCGTGATAGACGGTTTAGTGCGCGGTGGCTTCGCCTGCAGCGGCACGCTTCGCGCAGCGACAGTCCGTGGGCGGCAGCCGACCCGAAACTGCGGACGAGAGGCAAAACCTCCAGGAAAGAATGCTGTCTCACTTCGTGTGTGAACCTCCGAACGGTTGCGGCCGCGAAGCGAGGCTCCTGCGGGCGAAGCCACCGCGCACTAAACCGTCAACCACGGGCCGTGGTGCGCGGGCGTCAGGCGCGGCGGAAGCGGGGCAACTTTACGGCTACCAGCGCTACCAGGATGGCGCAGGCTCCGGCGTTCAGGGCTACGGCGAAGGGAGCGCCCAGGGCCGCAGCCACCGCGCCTACTTCGAGCGAGCCGAATGGCGTCGTGCCGATCGCCAGGGTCAATGCGCCCATGGCGCGGCCGCGCAGGTCGTCGGTGGCGGTGCTCAGCACGATGGTGGTTTGCAAGGCGGAAAAAGCAGCCTGGCCCAGTCCGCTCACACCGAGCAGCACCAGTGCCAGCACGAAATGATCGGTGACGGCAAACAGTGCGAGCCCGACGCCCATCAGCGCCGAGCCCATCCAGAACAGCTGCGCCGAACGCGGCACGCGCACCGATCCCACAATCGCAAGTGCGCCGAGCACCGACCCAAGCCCTGCCGCGGAGCTCAACGCACCGAGTCCAACGGCGTCCACGTGCAGTGTGTCTCGCGCGAACACCGGCAACAGCTGTTGGTAGGGGAACACCAGCACGTTCATGAAGACCGAAATCAGGAGCACGCCGACAATCGGTTCGCTGTAGCGCAGCGTGGCGAAGCCGTCCAGCAGGTAGCGCAGCATGGGCACCTGCCCAGGAGGCCGCAACTTCAGTGAGCCGCTGAGCGGCATGCGTTTCAGCAATACGATCTCGATGACGTAGAGCACGGCCATACAGGCAAACGCGGCGGAAGAGCTCCAGTACGCCACCAGGACGCCTGCGATGAGCGGTCCGACGATGCGCGTGATGTTTTGAGAAAGCGCCTCGAGAGCCACGGCGTTCGAGGTCAGGCGGCGGCCTACCAGGTCGGGAATCAGCGCGCGGCGCGTCGGCCAGTCCACCGCCCACTGGACACCGAGCAGGAACGTGGCCAACGCCGCGAGGCCAAAGTTGAACACACCGAGCGCGAGCAGGACCGCAACCACGCTGCACACCACGAGCGCCATACTCTGGGCGCCGATGAGCACCCAGCGGCGGTCGATGCGATCGGCGATGGCGCCGCCCATCAGGCCGAAGATCAGCAGCGGCAGCCAGCGGAGCGCCTCGATGATGGCCAGGTTCCAGGCCGAGTTGGTCATCTCCAGCACGACCCAGCCGAGGACGACGCGGTCCATCCAGCGCGCCTGGTTCCACAAGAACGAGGCACCCCACAGGTGACGATAGCCGGGCGAGGCGAGCGTCTCCAGGGGCGCGGCACGGGGCAGCGTGACCAGCAGCTCAGCGAAGGTCGCGATAGATTTCGCCGCCTTTCACCATGCGGCCCATAACGGTCACAGCATCGCGAGCGGATTTACCGGCGAGCCCGTGCCATTGGCGAGTTTCAGCGGAGCGATGACGGCCTGGAATTCCCAACGTCGCAGTCGAGCGCACGTCTGCGCAAGCTCCTCGTAGTCCGGGTTGTCGAGGATCCAGAGGCCGATGGCGCCCATGCCCACGCCATGGACCGGCAGGCCGATCGCGGGGTATTGCGACGGCATCACGTCGTTGCCGGTGTCGGCGCCGAGCACCGCCACGTCGTGTTCGCGCAGCCACGGCAGGCAGGCCGGCTGCAGGGCACAAATACCCTCAGTCGGCGGTCGCGGGCCGAGTTCTACGCGGCGTTTTGGGAAGCCTGTGCGCACGAACAGGATGTCGCCGGGATCGACTCGCACACCCTGGGCGGCTTCGGCCGCGTCGAGGTCTTCGGGAAGCACCGGGTCGGAGCCTTCCAACCACGGGACACCGCGCACGGCAGGGATGTCCAGCAAGACGCCGCGACTGACGATGCCGCCGCCGGCAAGTTCGATCGAACCAACCGCGGCGCCCTGTGCCGTTGTCACGAGCCTGGCGGATTTGCCGTTGTAGAGGGTCCACGGTTTCGAGGGATCGGTGCGCACATGACTATGCGCGGGCGCATCCAGGTGGGTCATCGTGATGCCATGCGGTTGGAGCAGGAAGGCATCGGTGGCGCCCGTGCGCCCGACCTCCACCGGCGCATCGCCTTCGCCGCTGGCGAGCATGAAGTGCCGCGCAGGCGCGAGGTTGTCCGCCGCGGGCTCGTACCCGATCGTGCGCGCACAGGAGATCACCAGTCCATCGCGTACCAGGCCGGCGGCCTGCAGGCGCTTGGCCGGGGTGATCAGGTTGAGCGTGCCGCGCTCATCGTCGGGTCCCCAGCGGCCCCAGTTGCTCAGCGTGCTGAACCAGCCGAGGATCTCCTGTTCGGTCGGTATCGATCTGACAGCGGTCACGGCCGGTCAGGTTAACCTGCGGTTGATCCGATGCGAGCCGCGGTGTTGTTCGGACCGAACGATCTCCGGGTAGTGGACAAGCCGGTGCCCGAGCCCGGACCTGGCGAAGTCCTGGTCAAGGTCGCCATGTGCGGGACATGTGGGACCGACCTCAAGCTGCAGACCCACCCATTTCCAAATCAGCCACCCTTTGGGCAGTTCACACCGGGGCACGAGTGGAGCGGCACGGTCGCAAAACTTGGCGACACCGTGGATGAACTGGCGATTGGGGATCGCGTCGCCATCGAAGCGCATCACGGCTGTGGTCGTTGCGAGAACTGCGTGCTGGGCATGTACACGGCGTGCCTCAACTACGGCAACCTGGCGAAAGGCCACCGTGCAAGTGGCATGACGGCGGACGGCGGGTTCGCCGAGTACGCGGTGCACCATGTGAGTTCCCTGTACCGGCTCCCGAACAGTTTGACCTGGGAAGACGCGGTTTTGGTGACCACGGCAGGGACGAGCCTGTACGGGCTCGATGCCATTGGGGGCTACGTCGCGGGGCAATCCGTGGTGGTGATCGGGCCTGGCCCTGTTGGGTTGATGACCGTACAGGCCTGCAAGGCGCTCGGTGCCTCACCTGTGGTGCTGGTTGGGACGCGGCGTGGACGTCTGGCGCTTGGCGCACGGCTTGGTGCTGACTGCGTGATTGACGCCACCACCTCTGATGCGGTTTCTTCCGTACGCGGCGTTACAGGTGGGTTTGGGGCGGATCTCGTGATCGAGGCCTCAGGCGCTATGCCGGCACCCCAGCAGGCGGTCGAGATGGTCAAACGTGGTGGGAAGATCCTGTTCCTCGGGTTCTATCCCGGTCCCGTGACGTTGGATTTGAGTTCTGCGATTCGGGATGACGTCACGCTCTACACCACCCGGGGAGAAGGCGCGAACGCCGTCAAGCGCGCCCTGTCGCTGGCGGCGCAGGGCAAAATTCGCGGCCGCGAGCTCGTGACGCACCACTTTCCGCTAGAAGCGATTCAGGAAGGCTTTCGCGTGGTGCGGGAGCGGGACGGAGATCCCATCAAAGTCGTCTTCGTGCCCTAGCCTCGGCAAATCGACTCTGCTTCTCTTTAGAGAAGTTTGTTTCCCGAGGTCTGGGGCGCTCACTCAGATACGCTGCCGAGCGCTCCAGACCTCGGGAAGTAAACCAGGAGGAATCCTGGACCTCTGCGCAAAGATGGGCGTGCTAGCGGCGCAGGAGCAGCGTCACGGCTGCCAGAGCGGCTAGGGCAAGGCACAGCCAGCCAGCCAAAACGACCGTGTTCAGCATGAGGGCCACGCCGCTGGCCAGGGCCGCCAGGCACACGACCAGCGGCACCACTGGGCTGCGGGCAGGCCGTGCGGCAGCTGTACGTCGACCGCGTCGAGCCGGCCCGCGGGCGGTGCCATTGACGCCATCTTCGGCAACGTGCACCTGCAGCTCGCCGGCTTCCAGTTTGGCCAGGATGCGCTCGAGCGTGGCAGGTAGCGCCAGGGCGACCCGGCCGGCGTCGGCGATCTGGCGCAGCACCTCCTGGGCGGTCTGCCCGGCACCCTCGCGATTGAGTCCCAGAAAGTTTTGGGCGTAGGGCACTGCGACCGACACCAGGTTGAATTCGGGCGCGAGCCCGGTTGCCAGGCCAGACAGCGTGCCGACCGCGCGACCTGAGAAAGCGAATTGCGCGGGAATACGGAATGGCTGGCGATAGAACAGGTCCTCGATCTCGTGGGCGACCTCGCTGATATTCATCGAGCGCGCTTCGCCGAGAGTCATGCCGTGGTACTGCTCCATGATCAGCGCCATGCCCCGCTCAATGGCGCTGAGGTTGGCGCCCTCGCCGATGAAGCCCAGCCGCGCCAGGGCGCTGACCATGGTGTGCGCGTTATTCACGACGAACCCCAGAAAGAGGTCCTTCAGGCCCTGCTTACTGGTGCGACTCAAACTGCCCACCATGCCGAAATCGACGAAGGCGATGATGGGTTCGGTAGGCAGCGGACCTGGTTTGACGAAGATGTTGCCGGGGTGCGGATCGGCATGGAAGAAGCCGATCTCGAAGAACTGATAGAAGTACGCCTCGACCGTCCGTCGGGCAACAGCCATGCGGCTGATCCCGGCGCTCTCGAGTTGTGCGTAGTCGTTGACCTTGATGCCATCGACCCACTCCAGCACCAGCACGCGGCGCGAGGTGTATCCGTCGATGATGGCCGGGATCAGGATGTGCGGCTTGTCCTTGAAAATCTCTTTGAAGCGACGGGCGTTGGCGGCTTCGCGCACGTAATCGATCTCTTCGAAAATCGTGCGCCTGAACTCGCGGTAAAAGGCCAACAAGTCGATGAACTCGTTGGTGTTGACGAAGCGCGAGATGATCCCAATGACGAACCGGATCGTACTGAGGTCCATGTTGACCAATCGATCGATATTCGGTCGTTGGACTTTGACAGCCACGATCTCGCCGCTGGGCAAGACAGCTTTGTGGACTTGGCCGAGGGATGCCGCCGCGGTCGCTTTCGGTTCGAATTCCTTGAACAGCTCGGACATCGGATGGTGAAGCTCAGATTCGATGACCGACACGACGTGGCTGAACGGCGCCGGCGGCACCTCGTCCTGGAGGGAGCTGAGCACATCCAACGCTTGCTGCGGCAGCAAGTCCGCGCGCGAACTGAGGAACTGGCCAAGCTTGATCATCAGCACACCAAGCTCAATGGCCGTTTTACGGAACGCGACGAGCACGTCGATGAGTCGCTGGATATCGGGCTGCGCCTCGAGGTCACCTCGCTCGCGGGCGCGCAGCACTCTGCGACGTTCCCGATAAATGACCCAGATCGTCCACAACAGCAGGCGCGAGACGCGCATGAAGCGGACGGTCTGCGTAAACCGATTGACTCGGGGTGTGGGCATCGCCACCCGAAGGGTATTACCGCTGTGATCCCGGAGCCTGGGATTTTCGGGTCCGTGATCCGTTGAAAAGTGTTAAATACGACGATGCGTAGCTGGTTCCTGGCCGCGTCCCTGGCGATATTCGTGCTCGGCGGGATGGTCGGTGCCAGCATTGGTCTACGTAATCTTTCGGCGCTGAGTCGGCCGATGCCGGCGGCGCGACCGGTTGCCGCGCAGGCGACGGTACCAGCCGCGACGTCCACGCCGGAACCCGCCGAGCTCGCTCCGCATCCGCCGCTGCGCGACTTCGACCAGAACCCACCACCGTTCCAGCCAGCGGGCGAAGCTGATGTGCCGGCGATTAACGGCACACCAGAACCGACCGCATCCGGTCACCTCAACATCCTGCTGATGGGCATCGACCAGCGTCCCGACGAAGCGGTTGCAGGCGGTGATCCCGGCCGCACCGACTCGATGATCCTGGTGTCGATTGACTACGACAACCACCTGGTTAGCATGGTGTCGATTCCCCGCGACGGCTTTGTCGTGATCCCCGGCCATGGCAACGAACGCGTCAACGCCGCCTACACCTTCGGCGAGCTGGACCAGACCGGTAGCGGCCCAGCACTGGCTGAACGGACGGTCGAGCAATTATTTGGAATTCACGTCGATCGCTACGCGCTCGTGGATATTCGCTCGATGCAGCAGGTGATCGACACACTCGGGGGTATCTGGATCGATAATCCGCAGCGACTCGTAGATACGCAGTATCCAACGGAGGACTATCGCACCATCACGATCGATATTCCCGCCGGCCATCAGCTCATGGATGGAGTCACGGCCGTGGAGTACGCCCGTACTCGACATCCGGACTCGGATTACGGTCGCGAAGCGCGCCAACAGCAGGTACTGGTGGCGATTCGCGACCGCGCGCTCCAGTTCGACGTGCTGCCGCGAATACCCCAGCTGCTACCGGAGATCCACGACCTGGTCCACACCGACATCAGCCTGGTGGAGGCTGCGCAGCTGGCGAATTTCGGTCGGTCGCTGGAGTCTTCGCAGATCGTTCGGATGCCGCCGGATCCCAATCTGACGCCAAGCTATGTTGGGCCAGGTGGCGCGTCGTACATCAATTTGACGCCCACCTATCGCGCCATGGTGCATGCAATGCTCTTAAATCCGCGGGTTGCCGCGGAGAAGGCGGCCATCGCGGTCTACAACGCGGGGGCGCCGGTGGGCTCGGGCAGCCGAGCGGCTGGCGTGCTCGGCGCTGCTGGACTGGTAGTCAATCAGATTGCTACTGCGCCGCGAGTAACTGCCACGCGCATTGAAGCCGGCGGCGGCGCGCGCCACAGCGCTGAGCTGGTGGCCGAGTTGCTCGGCCTCCCCACCGATGCCCTGGTGGTAGACGGTGACTCCACTGACGTGAAGGTACTGTTGGGTCCTGACCTGCGCCTCCCGGCTGGGGCCTAAAGAGGCATTGGGTTCGCAATCCAGTTACGCGGGTTGGCGGCGGGGATGATGGGCAGGTGCACGGCGGAGGGGTACGCCGCGGTGTGGTGAATCGTTTGTGAGGCGGTGACAAAATCGGCTTCGGTCGTTTTGCGCAGGTCGCGATAGACGTTCGGATGGCGATCGTATTTCGGAAAGTTACTGCTGGAGATCACCACGCCGATGTGATGGCCGCGGTCGAACACGAGGCTGGTGGCCCACAGGTTGATGTCGTAACGCTCAACGGCACCGGGTGTCAGCGGAGTCGGTGCGGTGCGCGAGTGGCGATAGCGTGCTCGCATGATGCCATCCACCACATGGAAGGCCTCACCGTCGGGTGCGATGTCGACCAGGCGCAGCATCCAGTCGGTATCCGTGCCAGATGACGCCGCGAACAACGTCGCGGAAATCTCGCCGGTCACCTCCACCGGTTCGTCCAAGGGTGGGGTCGTGTAGAGCAGGACGTCTTTGCGGGCCAGGAGCGAAGTGACGGAGGTGCGCCCCATCGGCGGTGATGGCACCGGATGGTGAGGGTCATAGACGTACGTGTCAGGTGTGTCACCACCTGGGCCACCTGCACGAAGTTGTCCGTCACCACACAGGTAGTAGTCCGTAACCGTCGTACCGGGTAGTGGCCAGGCGGATTCGGCGCGCCACCGATTGGGACCGACGACATACACGATGACTGGATGTTCTTGCGCCGGAAGTACGGCGCCGTAGCGGAGCCAACGCTCGTGCCAGGCCAACGCGTAGCCGAAATCGTCGAAGGCGGCCTCCGGAAAGTCGCTTGCGCCCATGCCACCGTGCGTCCATGGGCCAAGGATCAGCCGTTGATCGGCATTCACGGCAACGGCACCTTTGTAGTGGTCGATGGTGTTGCGCAGGAACGGATCGAACCAACCGCCCAGGTGGTAGATCGGAATCCGGACCTCTGAGAGCTTTGAGCGAATGTCATTTGCGGCGAAGTACGTCGGGTCCTCAACGTGGTCCAGCACTTCGCCCCAGATGCCTGGGATCAGCCGCAACCACGGGACGTTTTGCAGTGGCAAGGCCTCGAAGGCGTACGCACCCAGAGCGCGATACTGCGCCAGTTCCTGCTCGGCCTGGACGCGGAGCTCCTGCGGGAGACGCAGGTTGTACTGTTCACCGGAGGAGTTGACCGCCCAACCCTCCACGTTCTGCAGTGTGAGCGCACCTGAGTGGAAGGTGCGGTCGGTGAATTCGTCCGACGAGGGCTGCTCGGAGAATGCGGCAGCGAGGTGCGGTGGATGAAACGGCGCGAGCATCATCTGAACGGCGCCCAGATACGAGACACCGTAGGTGCCGATGCGTCCATTACACCAGGGCTGCTGGCCCAGCCACACCAGGGTGTCCCAACCATCGGGGCCATCGTCCTGCATGCTGCGGAAACTGCCTTCGGATTGGTAGCGGCCGCGGGTATCCTGAATCGCGACTGCGAACCCCTGTTGCGCGGCACGCACTGCCTGGTCCTCGGCGCCGGCACGGCCGTTCAGGCCGGCGCGCGTTTTACTGTAGGGCGTGCGCGACAGCAACGTCGCGAACTGGCCGCTCGACACAGTAACTCCATCGTCACTCGGGAGATACAGGTCCGTGGCAAGACGAACGCCATCGCGCATGGCCACCATCACGTCTCGGTGCACAACCGCCGAAGCGTGCGAGACGGTAGTGGTCACGCCGCGCTCGCCGCGATTGATGCGGAGTATTCCTTACGGATCTGCTCGCCGCCTCCGTCGAGAAAGTCTTTCACCAATTGGTCGTAGTCGCTCATGTCTCGCCGGCCGACCACAATGTCAACCAGCCCGTCGTTGAGAGTCTTCATCAAAGTGAAGCCTTTACTGAAACTCGTTGTAGAGACCTGTCCAAACGTCGGGTCTGAAACGGCGGAGGGCATCATCAGCTTCTCCGTGTCGGCCATCACCTGGGCATAGTTTGGAAGGTCCGGTGAAAAGAACACGAATGGATGCTGGGTCGTGTACTTCCACGGCACATAGTTGGCGTCGCCGTTGCCCTGGTCAGTCAAGGTCGGGTTGCCGCTTTCATCGAGCGTGTAGTCCACGTCCTTGAGGCCAAAGGTCAGGAGTTGATCCTCCGCGCTGCCGAAGGGTGCTGCAAGCCAGTTCATGATGCGCAGTAGCTCCTTGGTGCGCTCGGGAGTGCTCTTCTTCAACGCCGTTGCCCAGAGATGGCCGCCGGTCACAAAATGGGACGTCTTGCCGCCATCTTGCGCCGGGAACAGCGGGATCGGGCGAACATCGAACGGGGGAGACACCTGGAGTGAATGGCGCCACGCGTCCTGCCAGCCGTTGATTGGGTCGCGATGGACGGCAAATTTGCGCGCGTAAAACTGCGTACGCGCAATGACGTTGCTGGCCATGCTCAGCGAGTCCGGGTGAAACACCCCCGAGGCAAACAGGTCGCGAGCGTATGCGGTGGCTGCTCTGTACTCCGGCGTCTCTACGTCGCGGATCAGCTTGCCGCCGGGATCCAGTCGCCAGCCGTTCGGCGCCCCGAAGATGGAGGCAAATGTGGCAAGGTGCATTACCGAGTCCTGGGCTGCGGCAATTCCATAGAAGCCTTGCTGCGGCTTGGTCAGCGCCTGGAGGACGCGTTTGAAGTCATCCGCGTTTTTGGGCGCATAATCCTTACCAAGCTCGGAATCCCAGACATCAGCGTTCTTGACGAACATCTGGCCCGGTAAATAGCGATGAATCGGAATCAGGTAGAGGTGGTTTTGATACACGCAACCGGCGTTCTTCCAGGCAGGGGTCGGTATGGCAGCCAGATTTGGATAGTCCTTCGCAGCGTCACCGGCGAGATAGGGCGTCAGGTCCGCCGCCTGAGATTGGAGGAATTGTGGCAAACCGTTTGCGGCCGCCAGCGTGCTCGAGGAGCCAGCCGGCGCGTACAAGTACAGCACGTCCGGCATGTCATTGCTGGCCATGACCGTGCCAAGTTTCACGGGGTAATCAGCCTGACTGACGACGTCGAACTGCATGTCAGCATTCAGGGCCTTATTCACGGCCTGCCACGCGGGGTTCTGGGCGAACGGGGTGGGCGGCGGGAACAGTGCGATCGACATGACCTTGACGGTGCTGCCCGTTCCTGGTGGGTCGCCGGGTAACGCCTTAGTCGGACTCGTCGGAAACTTGTTGAAGCCGTCGTCATAGCCTGGGCCGGTCGAAGGCACATCTGGCTTTGGTCCACTGGCGGTCGGCACGAAGGTTGGGTAGATCGCATTCGCGCCCGAGGTCGTACCTGTCTGACCGGCCGCGGGTCGCGTCGCCGTGGGCGCGGGTGCACCTGGAGTACAAGCGGAGGCGAGTGAGACTGCGACTGCGCCGCCCGCCAGGTGCAGGAGGCGACGGCGGCTGACGGCGAAGGCGTCGCTCATGCGCCCGAGCGTATCAAACCAGGTGTGCGCCGACGCGGCCAGGCGACAGAGGCGTCTCGCGCACGACGATGCCCGCGGAGCGGAGCGCGTCGGCGACGGCGTTCGCGACCGCCGCGTGCGCGCCCACCGCGCCGCCCTCCCCGAGGCCTTTTACGCCGAGTGGATTCAGCGGCGTGGGGATCTCCAGGTGGACCATTTCGATCGGCGGCATGTCGCTCGCGATAGGCAACGCGTAGTCCAGCAGGCTGGAGGACAGCAACTGGCCCTCCGCGTCGTAGACGAGATGCTCGCACAACGCTCCGCCCAGACCCTGGGCGACCCCACCGCAGATCTGTCCCTCCGCGATTGTGGGATTGATCAGTCGGCCAGAGTCGCTCACAACCACGTACCGCTTCAGCTCCACTGTGCCGGTCTCGAGGTCCACTTCGGCAACGACTGCATGGACCCCATAGGCGAACGGAGGGTCTTCGCTCTCGAAATAGGAACGCGCTTCGAGGCTCGCGGCCATGCCCATTGGACGGTGTCCTGCGCCAGGCGCCAATTCCCGCGCCAGGTCGGCCAGCGACAGGCACCGGTCGGGCGCGCCTCGAACCGAAACCGTTCCATTTTGCCATTCGAGATCGTGCGGCGCGACTTCAAAGTGATGCGCGGCAAACTCCAGTGCGCGTGCACGGACGCCTGAAGCGGCCTGTGCCGCGGCATTGCCGGCCATCACCGCGGCGCGGCTGGCAAATGTGCCGATGCCATGCGGGATGCGTGCGGTGTCACCCGCCACGACTCGGACGCGATCCAGTCCGATACCAAGTGTGTCTCCCACCACTTGCGCTATCGCGGTGCTCAGGCCCTGGCCGAGTTCCACCGCTCCAGTGGCGACGGTGACGCGGCCGTCGGTGTCTACGCGCACGTCGGCGCCTTCGAATGGACCCGTTCCCGTGATCTGGGCGTACACCGCCAGGCCAACGCCGGTCCGCCGCGTACCACCGGACTGCAACTGCCGCAATTGCGAATAGTCAATGGCGCGCAAGGCGGTGTCCAGCGCCAATGGGAAGTTGCCACTATCGAAACGGACGGGACCGTCCACGGAGCGAATTCCCGTGTCGAGGGGAAGGACCTCGGGCGGGAGGAGGTTTCTGCGGCGAATCTCCGCCGGATCCATGCCGAGTCGTTCCGCGGCGATGTCCAGCAGTCGTTCGCGCGCGAACGTCGACTCCGGCTGGCCCGCGCCTCGATACGGCGAAACCGGCGACTTGTTGGTGACCACCGCGACCGAGTCAATCTGCAGGTTTTCAATCCGATATGGTCCAGGCACGGAAGCCGCGGCCAGAGAGGGATTGACGAATCCGAGCGCGCGGACGTACGCGCCCATGTCGGTGACGATCCGGTCGCGCAGACCCAGGATGGTGCCATCCCTACGAAAGGCGAGCTGGATCTCATGGGTTTGCTCGCGCGCGTGGACGGTGCTCGAAAAGTGCTCGCGGCGCGTTTCGATCCACTTGACCGGATGGCGCACCCGCCGCGCGGCGAACGGGACCAGCAGATCCTCCGGGTAGAACTCCTCTTTGACCCCGAAACCGCCGCCGACGTCGGGCACCACCACGCGGATCGCGTCCTGCGGGATTCCGAGCAATTGGGCCGCCAGCGTACGCGTGGTGTGTGGCCACTGGCCGGAGACCCAGATCACCAGCTCGCCCGAGACTGGATCAGCTTGGGCTACGACACCACGGGTTTCGATGGGGACCCCTGTGTACCGCTGCATCTGCAGGCGTTCGGAGACCACCATGTCGGCCTGAGCGAACGCGGACTCCGGGTCGCCCAGTCGAAGGGGCCATTCGGCGCAGCGATTCCCGTTGGCGTCGTTATGGAGTAGTGGTGCATCCGGCGCGGTGGCCGCGTCAACGGACGCAACCGGGTGGAGTGGCTCCAGGGCAACGTCGACGAGCTGGAGTGCGTCATGAGCGATTGCGGGCGACTCCGCAAGGACAACGGCCACGCCCTCTCCGACGTAGCGCACGCGGTCCAACGCGAGTGGATACTGCGGACAGGCCTTCAGGCTCGGGTCACCGATCAGCACCGGGAACGTGGGCGGCTGCGCGCCAAAGGCATGGATGTCGAAGGCATCTACGACACCGTCGAGCGCCAGCGCTGCACGCAGGTCGACGTTGCGCACTTCGGCATGCGCGAGGGGGCTGCGCCACACCGCCATGTGCACGACGTTTGGAATGTGGAGGTCATCGATGAAGGCGCCGGCGCCGCGCAGCAATCGAGGATCCTGAGGACGTCGGGCCCGTGCGCCGAGGAGGCGGCGGTTCATCGCGGATCCAGCAACTGGTGCCGCAGTTCCTCGCGGCAGAACGCGGCTTCGACCGACGTGTGTGCGATCTCACGGAGCGTCTCCAGGGTCCAACCATAGGCCGCGGCGGTCTCCACGTACTCGCTGACAAGGGAGTGGCCCATGAGTGCAGGGTCGTCCGTGTTGATGGAAACTCGCACACCTGCCGCTCGTAAGTCCTCCAGTGGGTGATGCGAACGATCCGGGTAGCGACCCAGCAGCACGTTGGAACCAGGACACACGTTCAGTGGAATTCGGCGGTCCGCTAGTTCGCGGACCAGGTCCGAGTCTTCGATCGCGCGCACGCCATGATCGATGCGTTCCGCCAGCAGATACTCCAGTGCGTCCCGCACGCCCTCCGGGCCGCTGGATTCGCCGGCGTGGACTGTCCGGTGGAGTCCGGCCTCCGCGGCTCTGCGAAAGGCGTCTGCAAAGCCAGGTCCGGTTCTGCCGGCGGCGGCCTCATTGCCGTCGATTGAGAGCGCCACCACGCGCGGATGCTGCCGCGCGATAAGCCATTCCACGAGTTCCAGCGCTTCCGCCGGAGATTGCTGGCGCAACAGGCTGATGCACACTCCAGTTGGTGGCAAGCCGTCTTCCTCCGCCTCGCGGAACCCGGCGTCCAACGCATCCACGAACGCATCCAATCGATTGCGCCACGTGCTCCAGTGGGTTGGATTCACGATGAGGTCCGCGTATGCGACGCCATTGTGCGCCTCACGCTCGGCGAAACGGTAGGCGGCACGCGCAAGTTGTTCGGGCGTGCGCACCAGGCCACACGTCCAGTCCAGGACCTCCAGGAAGACCGACAGATCCGAGCCTGTAACGTCCAGGTGGCGTATCGGTTCACCAGCCCAACGGGCCAATGCCTCGACGTCGGCTGGTTCGAAACAGCCTTCCAGGTGGACGTGCACCTCCGCTTTGGGCAGCGCGCGGACCTGTTCGGCGTCGATCACGTGCGCTCCTCTCGCCAGTACGGCTGCCCGAGTGCGCGGGGAATGCCCAGTCGCCGCTGTAAGCGCTCACCGCTACTGAGGGCGACCACGACGACCGTGAATAAATACGGCAGCATGTTCAAGAAGAACGACGGCACCGGGGTGCCAAGTCCCTGGGCTCGGAGTTGGAAACCATCGACGAAGCCGAATAGATAGGCTCCTACTAAAACGCGGAGCGGATCCCACGTCCCGAATACCACGAGGCCGACGGCGATCCAGCCGCGACCGGCGGTCATGCCTTCTACCCAGGTGGGCGTGTACCCAAGCGAAAGGTAGGCGCCACCAACACCCGCGAGCGCGCCACCGATCAACGTGTACAGATACCTTCTGCTGGTTACGCCCACACCCATTGCATCGGCGGTTGCGGGACTTTCGCCGATGGCGCGGAGGTTCAGTCCCGGACGGGTCCGGTAAATGAAGTACCACATCACCGGGACCAGTACGAAACTGATGTACACCACCGGGTCTTGCGTGAACAGAATGGGTCCGAGGACTGGTATTTGCGACAACAGCGGTATTGGCACGCGCGTCAAAACAACCGGTGCTTGTGCACCCACGAATGGCTTTCCCAGAAAGGCGGTCAGGCCCGAACCGAACAGTGTGACGGCCAGTCCGCTGACGATCTGGTTCGCGCGGAGCGTAATGGACAGAAACGCGTGGATGCCCGCCAGCACTGTTGCGGCGAGGGCGGCCGCGACAAACGCGAGGACGATGTTGTTGGTTTCGATGTCGACGATGTAGCCGAACAACGCACCCATGAGCATCATGCCTTCGACGCCCAGGTTCTGGACTCCGGAGCGTTCGGTGAGCGCCTCACCCAACGCCGGCAGCAGGATCGACGTGCCGGACGCGATCGCCGCAAGACAGATCGCAACAAAGAGATCGCCGGTCACGCGTTCGAGACACGCAGGCGGTAGCGCGTGAAGACGTCGCCCACGCCCAGCACGAAGAACAGGATCATGCCCTGGAGCACAGCACCTAAAGCTTGAGGAATGCCTTCCTGTGAAACCGCGTAGCCGCCGTTGACGAGGGCACCGAAGAGCACGCTGACCAATAGCACCGCCAGTGGGTGGAGGCGCGCCAGCCAGGCGATGATGATTGCGGTGTAGCCGTAGTTGTTCGAGAGCTGCCCGTTGAGCAGGTGGATGATGCCAGCGATCTGGACCATGCCGGCCGCGCCGGCCATGCCGCCGCTCACCAGCATGGCCGAGAGCATCGTGCGTCGGACGTTGATGCCAGCGTAGCGTGCGGCCTCGGCGTTTTCTCCCACCACGCGCAGCTCGTAGCCCCAACGGGTGCGCGACATGATCAGCAGAAGCACGATTGCCGCTGCGATGGGGACAAATAGACCGGCGTGCAGCTGTCCGTCTCCGATGCGCGCGAACGTGGCGTTGTCGGGATAGCGTGGACTGAATGGAAAATTGTGGCCCTGGGGGTCTTTCCACGGTCCATACACGAGGAAGTTCACCCACAGGATTGCGACGTAATTCAGCATCAACGTGGTGATGATCTCGTTGACGCCGTGCCATGCGCGGAGGTAGGCGGGAAACAGCGCCCACAACGCACCAGCAACAAACGCCGCGACGAACATCAGCGGCAGCAGCACGACGGCCGGCCAACCGGCTGGGCCGCCAATCAACTCCACCGCGGTGGCGCCGAACGCGCCCATGGTGAACTGGCCTTCGCCGCCGATATTCCAGAGCTGAACACGGAATGCGACGGACGTTCCCAGCGCGATCGTGGCGAGTGGAATCGCGGCGGCGAGCGTTTGCGAAATCGGGTACGAACCGCCGAACGAGCCGTCCAGGATTGCGCCAAAGGCGGCAGTCGCGCTGTAACCGGAAGCCTGCACCAGCACGCCGCCCGCGACCGCGCCGAGCAGGACCGCCGCGCACAGCACCAGCACCCGCTGCGCGAGCGGCACACCGACGCGCCGCTCCAGCCGAACCGAAATTGCCATCCGTTCAGGCGACCCCCGCCATTGCGCTGGGGCTGCCGGCCATCATGAGCCCGATGGTCGAGCGCTCGGCTTCTTCGCGGTGCACCGTGCCGACCATGCGGCCCTCATAGATGACCGAAATCCGATGGCTGAGGTGGAGCACTTCGTCCAGGTCTTCCGAGATGAGCAGCACGCTCGCTCCCCCCGCGCTGGCGCCAACCAGCCACTGCTGGACCTGCTCGGTGGCAGCCACGTCGAGGCCGCGCGTGGGATGCACTGCCACGATCAGGCGCGGTTCGAGCGCCATCTCACGTGCGAGCAGCAGCCGCTGGAGTTGGCCACCACTCAGCATCCGGGTGGTGGACTCTGGTTTGGCACGAATACCGAATCGCTCCAGCAGCGATTGGGTGAACAGCAGCACGCGTCGCGCGTCGATGAACCAGCCGCGCGCGACGAGGGGTCGATCGTAAAAGCGCAAAATGGCGTTGTCGGTCACCGGTAGGTTGCCGACCAGTCCCTCGCCGAGCCGATCCTCGGGGATATGGGCGACACCTCTTCTGGTTCGCTCACGCGCAGTGCTGTGGGTGACGTCGCGGCCGTCGAGCAGGATGCTTCCCTGCGTGACGGCACGCAGGCCGGTGATGACTTGCGCCAGCTCGCGCTGGCCGTTGCCCGCGACCCCGGCGACGCCAAGGATCTCGCCCGCGGCCACGCGCAGGTCGATGCCCTGAAGCGCTTCGAGACCACGATCATCGAGCGCCACGACGCTGCTCAGCACTAACCGTTCGGATGGTGACCCTGTGGCGGACCTCACACCTTCCGACGAGGTACCTCCATCCTGCCCCCCACGTGGAACCTCCGTGGAACCGTCACTGGTGTGATTACCACTGGGTACGTTCACCCCTGGACCTGTGGCGGAGCGAAGCGAACGCTCGTCGTCTCCGACCATCAGGCGCGCGAGGTCGCGAGTTGATAGTTCGCGGATTGGCAGGCCCGCG
>JAFAZN010000306.1 GCA_019239775.1 Chloroflexota bacterium | reverse complement strand
GCACAGGCGCAATCCGCGCGAGGTATTCGCACTCTGGATCCAGCTCGACGAGACCCATCACGCCGACGTCCTTGTACGTCCAGGTCGTCCAATGGGCGCCGGCGGCCTCGAACACATCAAGCTGGTCGGCCATCGCCCGAAGTCGATGGGGCTTCTCGGATGCGGGGCCGTTATACACGGCACCGAATTCACCTATCCATAACGGGACCGCGTGCTTGCGGGCGAACTGCGTACCTTCGTGGCTCTCGAACGTGCGCCGCTGATACTCCAGGTTCCAGGTCTCGCTGGGGTAGGGCCCCGGACCGAAACCGGCAGTGTTGTAGTTGTGGCTGCTGTACACCAGGTTGGCCGCGAACGGCGCGTCCAGCGCGCTGAACAGGCGGCTGTAATAGTCGCCCTCCAGAAAGATCACGTGGTCCGGATCGATTTTGCGAATCTCCTCCACGACACGTCGATAGACCGCATTGACAACATCCCAGCGTGGGCGGTGCCTCTCGCTGAAGCGCCCACGCGGCGAGTTGCTGGCGGGCTCGTTCATCACGTTGTAGCCGGCGATGGTCGGGTTGCCGACGTATCGCCGCGCCAGCTCCGCCCAGAGTCCAACGAAGCGATCCTGGAAGTGGCGATGCTCCCAGAACAGTGAGACGCGATTGGAATTGTCGCTATGCCAGTCGGAGTTCTGCCAGCCCTGGACGGCATGCAGATCGAGAATGACGTAGACGCCGTGCCTGGTGCACCACTGCACCGCCTGATCCAGTCTTTCGAATCCGGCCTCAATGTACTCCAGCGGCGCGGCGTCGGACTCGAATTGGCGGTAGTTGAGCGCGATCCGCACCACACTTGCGCCAATCGACTTCAAAAACGCGACGTCTGCTTCGGCAAAGAAGTACTCGAGCAAGCGCTCGAAGAAGAAACTGGCGCGACTCGCACCCAGGACTTCGGCAAGCGTGGCCCGCAGGGCGTGCTCTGCGCCGGGATGGCCGGTGATGAAGTCCTCCATGTTCATCCAGCCACCGATGCACGGGCCGCGTAGACGCACATCCGTTCCAGCCGAGTCGACGAGCTTGTCGGCGCGGACCGAGAGCGGCAGAAGCGGTGTGGGCACAGCGGGACCTCCCTGAAAGCCTGAGGGTATCACCGTGACCCACATCCTCAGCGGTGCCGACAGCCACATAGCGTCGATGGTGATCCACCTCCGTGGTTATGTCGTGCAACTGCGTAGAGCGTCGGAGCGTACGCGGCCGAGTGCTCGACGCCGTAGGACGGAAGAAATCTCTCACTGAAAAAAATGGAACCGGCGAACTGCACATGAGGGGGCTTGCAAACGCTTGCAGAACGACTACCCTTGGGATGAGCGGAGGTGTCCCATGCAGACCGTTAGCCGCACCTCGGATCAGGTCGGGCGACGCGCCCTCCTTCGGCTGGCGATCGGTGGTGCTGCCAGCCTGGCCACCGCCTCGTTGCTTGCCGCCTGCGGCGCCCCAGCCAGTCCGGCCGCGCCGCCAACCGCCGCGCCGCCAGCCGCACCTACCCAGCCAGCCGCGGCCCCAACGAGTCCACCGGCCGCCAAGCCCACGTCTGCGCCAGCCGCGGCCCCAACCCAGGCCGGCGCCGCGGCAGCAGCTGCCCCAACACAAGCCGGCGCCGCCGCCAACGCCGACGGTGTCATTCCGTCGCCAGGCCAGGACGTCCCCGAGGCCTACCTCAAGCTGCCACCCGTCTTCCAGAGTGTGAACGCGGTGCCAGGCCGCGGAACAAAGGTCACCGCGGCGTTCATCAGCTACAACCCGCCGGTTCCACCGCGTGACCAGAACCAGTACTGGCAGGAGCTGGAAAAGCGACTCGGCATCACGTACGAACCAACCATCATCCCCGCCGACACCTACAAGGAGAAGATGTCCGCGCTGGTGGCTGGTGCCGACTTGCCAGACCTTACCGGCATCGAGCAGCTCAATGCACCCGACTTGCTCAAGACGATCAATCAAGGCGCGTTCACGGATCTGACCCCCTACCTGGAAGGCGACGCACTCAAGACGTACCCCAATCTGGCTCGGATTCCGGACTACGGCTGGAAAAACGTCCGCATCAAAAAGAAGATTTATGGCGTCCCGATCGTACGCTTCATTCCAGACCGCGCCCTGTATTTCCATGACGATTGGCTGCAGAAGTTTGGCGGCGTGAAGCCGAAGAACGCGGACGAGTTTCTCAATCTCATGGTCCGTTTTACGAAAGAAGACCCCGCCGGACACGGCCAGGCGGATTCTTTTGGACTTGGCGGCTGGAGCGGGCTGTGGTACGCGCATCCGTTTTTCACGATGATGTTCCGCGTCCCACATCAGTGGCGGCAAAATGGTGACGGCACTCTGACCAACGCGGTCGAGACACCTGAGTACCGCCAGGCAATCGAATACATGAAGCGCCTGAATGATGCGGGTGTCTACCATCCAGACTCCGCGTCGATGACGACGCAACAAGCCAAAGATGCGTTTCTCGCCGGTAAATTCGGTGGGTACTGTGACGGCTGGAATGGCGTGCAGACCATGCGCTTCAATTTCCGGCAGATCGATCCCAACAATCCGGCCGCGTCGATCCTGGTGCCACCTGGCTTCGACGGTGGAAATCCGGCTGTCGAGCGGTCGCAAGGCTTTTTCGGCATGACGTGCATCCCAGCCAAAGTCGGGCAGGACCAGGAGCGCACCAAAGAACTGCTGCGGATCATCGACTACGCGACGGCGCCGTTCGGCAGCGAGGAGTACATTTTCCTGCGTTGGGGCCTGGCTGGGGTCCACTATGAGCTTCAAAATGGGGCTCCGATTTTGAACGACCGCGGTCGGACGGAGATTGGCTCGCTCTCGTCGGGGATCGGGCGCCGCAACGACGTGTTCTACTATCCCGATGCGCCGGATGATGCACGTCTGATGCAGCAGTGGTGTCAAGACCAGGTCCAGTACGGCATCGACAATCCCACCTACGGGCTGTACTCGCCGACGTACATCGCTAAGAACCAGGAGCTGCAAACGCTGACGCAGGACCGCATGACCGCGATCATCACCGGCCGAGATCCGTTGACGGCCTTCGACACGTTCGTGGCAGACTGGCGCAGCCGAGGCGGTGACCAGATGCGCCAGGAGTTCGAACAGGAGCTCAAGAGCTGACTTCCACCTCCGGTTCACTTGGTGGAAGTACCACTCCGTGGAGGCGACACTGCGTGGGAGAACCACTGTGTGGGGTTTGTACCAATCCGTGGGGGTGACACTCAGTGGGGAACCACTCCAGAGGATAGCCCGCAACCCAGGACGAACCTGGGCGGAGCGCCCGGGCGCAACCAGTCTCCGGCGCCGCGCCTGGCGCGAGCGCTGGATGTACGCCCTGCTTATTCCAGGGCTGATCTATTTCGTCATTTTCCGGTACCTGCCACTGCTCGGCAATGTCATTGCCTTTCAGGACTATTCGCCGTTTCTCGGCTTCCAGAGCCCGTTTGTTGGACTGGCGAACTTTGCCACGCTGCTCCACGATCCAGACTTCGTCGGCTCGCTGACGAACACGCTCGAGATCAGCCTGCTACAGCTCATTTTCTTCTTCCCCGCGCCGATCGTTCTCGCGCTGCTACTCAACAGTCTGATCAACGAACGCGCCAGGCGCGTCATGCAGAGCGTGCTCTATCTGCCGCACTTCATCAGCTGGGTCATCATCATCGCCTTGTGGCAGCAGCTCTTCGGCGGGGCCGGACTCCTCAACCAGTATTTGCGCGAGAGTGGTTCGGCCACGATCAGCATCATGGGCAATCCGTATTTTTTCAAGCCGCTGGTTGTGCTGGAATTGATCTGGAAGGAGACCGGCTGGGGAACAATCATCATTCTGGCGGCCCTGTTGCGCATCGACACGTCACTGTACGAAGCGGCGGCAATCGACGGCGCCGATGCATGGGCGCGCCTGGTGCATGTCACCATGCCGGGCATCCGCGGAGTGATTGTGCTCTTGTTGATTCTCCGCCTGGCCACGACGCTGAACACCGGCTTCGAGCAGATCTTCCTACAGCGCAATGCGGTCGGACCAGGCGCAGCCGAAGTGCTCGACACGTTGACGTATTTTCGTGGCATTCAGGGCGGCGATTGGGGGTTCAGCGCGGCGGTGGGTCTGGTTAAAGGCATCTTTTCAGCACTGCTGGTCTTCGCTGCCAATCGCGTCGCCAAGTCGCTCGGCGAAGAGGGCGCATTCGGATGAGCACATCCGCGCGCGCGGTGACAGACGATCGGCCGCCTGGTAGCAGACCACCATGGATGGAGCAGCCCGGGCCCGTCAGCCAGATCGCCAAGGTGACAGTCCTGGTCATCCTTGCGTTCATCATGCTCTTTCCATTTGTCTACGTGATTGCAGTCAGTTTCTCCAGCTATCAGGACGTGATCGGCGGCGGCTTGATTCTGTTCCCGAAGCATCCATCATTGGAGGCCTACCGCACGATTTTTCGCGGCGGCATTGTTACGCACGCGCTGCTGGTCAGTATTGGCCTGACCCTGGTGGGCACCGCCGTCAACATGGTCATGACCGTGACCATGGCATATGGCTTGACTCGGTCAATCCCTGGCAGTCGGTTCGTGCTCGGACTCGTCCTGTTCACCTTGCTGTTCTCTGCCGGGCTCATCCCCAACTATTTGCTGGTCAAACAATTGGGGATGCTGAATTCGTACACATCGCTGATTTTGCCCGGGGCCATCAGCGCATTCAACCTGGTCGTCATACGGCAGTTCTTCATGAACCTGCCGCAGGAACTCCTGGAGAGCGCTCGAATCGACGGGGCGAACGAGCTGTGGATCCTGCTCCGCGTCGTCTTGCCACTCAGCAAGCCGGTGCTTGCCGTGATCGCCCTGTTTTACGGGGTTGCGCACTGGAACGACTTCTTCGCCGCCACGCTCTACCTCAATGACGCGGACAAATGGCCGATCCAGCTCGTCCTGCGGCAATACGTGCTGCAGGGCAGCAGCCTCGCCGCGTTCATCACGCCGGATCCAAGTCAAGCTCCGCCGCCGCCGCAAACTGTACAGATGGCGGTGGTGGTGGTGGCCACAGTCCCGATTCTCATCGTGTATCCGTTCCTGCAGCGGTACTTCACGCAGGGGGTCCTCTCAGGCGCCATTAAGGGCTAACGCACTCCGTGAGGTGTTGTCACTCCGTGGGGTTTGAACTCCGTGAGGTCACTCCCTGGGGTTGAACTCGGTGAGGTCCACGTGCAGAGACACACCTGTGAAGAGAACATCACGTCCGTGGTTTGTCACTCCGTGGGGTTGAACTCCCGTGAGGTCCACCTACCATTGACACACCAGTCAAGAGAAAATTCACGTCCAGGGGTCATCACTCCGTGGGGACATCACGTCGTGGGGGCATCACCTCGTGGGGGCATCACTTCGTGTGGTTGATGACGCCGTCGGCGGGATCGCTCTGGCGGGCGTTGGGGCTCGCCGCCAGGGCATCTCGCAGCGCATCGTACGCTGGCTTCCGCTCGAACGCTTGGTCGAGAAGCGTTGCCGCGCCTTGACCCTGGAAAACCCCAGGCACCCAGGAATGGCTATCGTCGAAGCCCCAGACCGTGAACGAAACGCAGCGGTCTACCGCCAGACAACTCGCTAACAGGCGACCAAAATAGTCAGCCTGGCGGGCGAGCTTGTCGGAGTCAGCCGGGAGCGGCATGCGCACGTCAGCCTCGGTAATGGCAACGTCAAGTCCGAGGTCTGCAAACCGCTGGAGGTTTGCGGTAAGGCTGTCAGGAAAACCGTACTGCAAACCCAGATGCGCCTGAAAGCCGACACCGTCGAGCGGCACCCCGCGTGCCAGCAGGTCTGCAGCCAGCGCGTACATCGCGTCGCTCTTTGCCCCAATGCCCTCAGTGCTGTAGTCGTTCAAATACAGTTTGGCGGAGGGGTCCGCCTCATGCGCCCATTGCAAAGCCATGGCGACGTAGTCGGAGCCCATCGCCTGATACCAGATCGAGTTGCGCCAGGAGCCGTCATCGTTGAATGGTTCATTCACCACATCCCAGGCGTAAATTTCACCGGCGAAATGCGAAACTTCGTCGCCGATGTGCGCGTGCAAGAGATCCGCTAGGTCCGAGCTGCTGAAGCCGCCGGCTGCCAGCCACGCGGGCAACTGCTTATGCCACACCAGCGTGTGACCGCGTACAGCCTGGTTATTTGCCTGTGCAAACTGCACCAGCTGGTCGGCGGCTGTGTAGTCTGGCTTGCCTCGTTGGGGCTCCACCACCTGCCACTTCATGACATTCTCAGGCGTCACGCTCGAGAACTCGCGCGCAAGAAAGTCCCGATATCCCGGATCGGTCCGCAATACAGTCGTGTTGACCGCGGTGCCGATCAGTTTGTTACGTGCATCGCCCCCCGAACGGAGCGAAGAGTCAGCTTGCGCCACGACGTGACTCGGCGAGAGTGCACAAGCAACGAAGAGAAAGCACGCGAGCCAACGCATGACAAGCGCTCACTTTCTGGCAGCTGTGGAGCCGCGGATAACCAGCTCGGTCGGCAATTCTAAGCGCTCCGGTACGCGATTTGGCGCGTGCATGATTCCGAGCAGTGCGCTGGCGGCGACTCGTCCCATTTCCTCGAGCGGTTGGCGCATGGTGGTCAATGGAGGATGCACGTGCGCAGCTTCCGGGATGTCGTCAAAGCCCACCACCGAGAGGTCACCTGGAACCTGCAGATTGCGTTCACGCGCCACCTCCAGCACGGCAAGCGCGGAGACGTCGTTGGACGCCAACACCGCGGTTGGCGGAGTTGGCAAGTCGAGCAGTATGCGCGCCGCTTCGAGTCCCCGCGGGCGACACCCCGGCCGCGCGGGCGACATCGAGGGATCGTGACTGGCCTCGTGGTTGACACACCCTGCTGCAAACGTTTGCAGAATCGTAGCGTATCACGCTCGCGCGAGCCGTCGTCAACAAGAGCACTCAGAGCTCAAACGATCCCTCCTGGTTTTGTCACGTCTCTGCGCAGTGCGCTCGGCGCTGTACCTTCCAGAGCGCCATCCGCAGAAACGCGAAACCCTTCTCGGGAGAGAAGCAGACCCCCGTCAGGCGCGATTCTTGCAAGTTGGCTGGCGCTGTAGAGGGGCGTGGGCGGAAATAGGGCGGCACGACGAGTTCGCCAGGCACTCTCGTCGTTGAGCGCGCAACTGCTCATAGCATTCGTGGTCGCGACCCTCCTGCCTATCGTGGTTTCGCTCGTCGAAGTCGGGCAGGACCGTTCCCAGCAACTCGCGCAGGCAACCGACAGTGCCAATCGTGCCGCCGAGCTTTCAGCTGCTCAGGTCAGCGACCTTTACGACGAGCTCAAGGCGATCGCGGCGACCATCGACGGTACCGAATCTTTCTGGGCTGGTGACGACACCGACCGTGACCGCCAGCTTGCCCTGCTGTCCCGAATGCGTCCGTACCTGACCGCGCTGGCGTTTGCGACACCTGACCTGCAAGAACATGGCTCCTCGTTCCGCCCGGGCCCAACTCACGCCGACTTCTCGTCTCGACAGTACGCGCGCGACGCATTGGCCAGCGGTCAAATCCAGCCCTCCGACCGACCGCTCACTGGACTCCAGACTGGAACGAGCGTGCTGCCTATTGCGGTTCCGCTCGCACCGGACGGACAACCGTCTCCAGCCGGATTGCTCATGGTCGCTCTAAACGTGGACCGACTCCCGAGTGTGTGGGAGGATATGCCACTGCCGTCCGATTCCACCGTCATGCTTGTCGATCTGAGGACAGACGCCATCCTGGCGGCCAGTGGCAGCGGCGCCACTCCGGTGGGTAAAGCACTCGATCCAAACGGTCTGGCGGAGCTTGCCACCGGGAGCGGCCGTTCAATTACCGCGGACGACCTCGGCGTCCCGCCGCGGCTGCGCGCCGCGGCCACCGTCGGTGACGGACCATGGCTCACCGTCGTGGACATCCCCCAAACAACGATTCTGGCACCGGTCCAGCTCGAGGCCAACCGCCGCCTCGCGACCGCAATCGGCATGGGCGGACTCGGCCTGCTTCTCCTGTTCTTTCTGTGGCAGCGTCTCGCGAGATGGGTGGCCCGCATGGAGCTTGCGGCGGCGCGCTGGGCGCAGGGCGATTGGCAGCATCGAGCCGGTATGCGTGGACCGGATGAGTTCAGTCGTTTGAGTATCGACTTCGACCGCATGGCAGGCGAGCGCCAAATCGCTGAGACCGCCCTGGTAGACACCAAGGAGCGCCTTCAGCGCACCGCAAGCGAGCTGGCGGCCGTCCTCCGCGCCGCGACCGAATTCGCGATCATTGGCGTCAACCTCCGAGGCCACATCATGTTCTTCAACGAGGGCGCGGAGCGTATGTTGGGCTACCAGGCGGATGAAGTGATCGGACGCTCTCCGCTGATGTTCCACGATCCAGCCGAAGTCAGCGCACAGGCCGAGAAGCTGGGTGTCTCAGCTCTACGCGTATTTGTTCACGCCGCGAGCCATGGCGGATCCGAAACGCGCGAGTGGACGTTTATCCGCAAGGATCGCACGCGTTTTATCGGCTCGCTGACGATGTCCGCGATGCATGCCGATGATGGCGAACTGATCGGTTTTACAGGTATAGCGCTCGACGTCACCGAACGGAAGGCCGTCGATCGGATGAAAGACGAGTTCATCTCGATCGTCTCGCATGAGCTGCGGACGCCACTCACCGGCCTGCGCGCATCGATGGGGTTACTGGCCGAAGGATTGCTCGGACCGCTACCACCGCGAGGCCAGCGCATGGTGGATATTGCCGTGTCCAATACCGATCGTTTGGTGCGCCTCGTCAACGACCTGCTGGACCTGGAGCGGATGCAGTCCGGTCACTCTCAGCCTGAAATGATTGACGCCGAATTGGGCGCGCTCATCCTCCAGGCGGCAGACACCATGCGGTCTGCGGCGGATCAAACGGGCATTTGTTTGTTGGTGGACCCGACGTCCGCGCGCGTGCGTGCCAATCCGGATCAGGTGGTCCAGGTGCTGACGAACCTGCTGAGTAATGCGATCAAGTTTTCGCCATCTGGTACGACCATCGCGCTCTCCGCGGCGGTCGACGCGACGCGAAGGCAAGCACGGATCGAGGTACGTGACGAGGGCCGCGGGATCCCCGAGGATCAACTCGAGCACATTTTCGAGCGATTCTGGCAAGGCGACGCAAGCGATTCACGCGCGAAAGGCGGAACGGGGCTGGGCCTCGCGATTACACGCTTGATTGTCGAGCAGCACCACGGACGTATCTGGGCCGAAAGCGAAGTCGGCCACGGGAGCACCTTTATCGTCGAGCTCCCGCTCAGCGCGTCACAGGGCGCGACAACCTCCGCCGCATGAAATCGGCGCACCGGTTGGGGCCGACCGTCCGTAGGTTGTCACGTCGGTGGGGTAGTTACTCCCCGATTGATTGATAGAAAGATCCACGTTACTGCACGTGCTTGTGGATCCGACTGAAGAAGCGCAGCCAATTCACGCTGCCGTCGTCGCCGCGGAGGATTTCGGCGCGTAGCTCGGTATACGGTGGGTCCAGGCCGACCAGGCGGCCTTCGGCATAGAATCCAACGCGAATGGGCGGCGGCGGCGGACCTGGGGGCTCTGGACTGTCCTTCGTCGGAAAGCCGCCGAGTGGAATTTCTCGGAACACCAGTGCATCCCCCAGTCGGCCAATCTCGATGTTGCGTGTGGGCGCACGGTACAGACCGACGCACGCATCAAGCAGTCCGTCATCCGCGACAATCGGTGGTGTCGCAGGCGGCTTGGGGAGCTTCAGCAGGTTGGCGCCGACCCACCGTGCCGCGGCCGCCATCACCCGGTCGCCCGCGCGCGCATTGGTGAGGCCTGCCAGCGCAATAGCGTGGTCTGGACAGACCATCAGAAATGCACGCTGCCCGAGCGTCCCGCCGCTGTGGTTGATGTTGCTTGGCGCGACGTTCCACGCCAGGCCCACGGATCGATCCGGCAGACCGGTCGAGGGCACAAGCGGTTGGCGCATGGCCTGCAGCGATTCATGTGACAGCAGCCGTTCACCGCTCGGACTCCGGCCATCCCGCAATTGCAGACTGGCATAACGCAGCAACTCCCGGACGCTCGCAATGATGCCTCCTGCAGGAGTGGCTGAACGCGTCAGCTGCCACGGTTGGAGCACCACCGGGTTGTTCTGCACATTGGCGTGTCCGACAGCAAAGCGATGCGTCATCGCATCTTCGGGAAAGAGGAACGAGCGCTCCAGTCCGAGCGGCGCCAGCGCCAGTCGCTGCGACGCCTTTTCAAATGTCTCGCCGGTGATGACTTCGATCACCCGGCCGAGCAGCGAGAAACCGGAATTGCAGTAGGAGTACACGATCCCTGGTGGTGTCAGCTGCTCGAGGTCAGCCAGCTCTGTCACGTAGCGCGCCAAGGCATCATCACCCCGACCGGTATCGGAAAAGTAGTCGCCAACGAACCCAGCGGTATGCGTCAACAGGTGGCGCGGAGTCACGCACGCCGCGACGTCAGGATCGGCCAGTTGGAGCTCCGGCAACCAGCGTCGGACCGGCGCATCGAGGTCAAGGCGTCCCTCCTCCACCAGACGCATCGCCACGGTGGCCGTGAACGTCTTGGTGATAGAGCCGATTTGAAACAGGGTGTCGCCGTCAACCGGCAGTGGATGGTTAACGTTGGTGACGCCGAAGCCGGCCGTGAATTCTTCGCCATCGCGCAGCAAGCCGACCGCAACACCCGGAACCCGAGTGCGCGCGATCTCTGCCGCCACAATGTCGCGCAATTCGTCGAAATCAGCCTGACTGGTCATGAGCCCGCCCCATGGTAAACCCGCACGCCGCCGTGGGTTGACAGTCTGCTCTTATCCAGTCTTCGAGGGAAGTTTCACTGGTCACTGCGCAGCGAAGGTCGGCGGCGTACGCCTTGAGTGCTCTATGCAGTAGCAACACACAAACCAGGAAGGGTCCTGGACCTCTCGCTTGATGGAATCCTGCTTTGAGGTGGAGCATGCTCGATGGCGCGATCCAGTCGGCGGACTCGCGTGCGATGGAGCTTGCGCAACTTGCGCTGTTGCTCGCGCAGGCGACCCTCCGCGTGTGTGACGCGCCAGCGCAGTTCCTCACCCGCGACGTGGGCGGCTGCTTGAAACAACTCCAGCCATCGTCTGGGTGGGAGATCCGTCGAGGTTTCTGGACCGATCTGCAACGCTCGCGCCAAACGGAGTGCGCGTTGGTGGCCGAGAACCGTTTGCAGCGCATCCGTGATGCAGGCCGCGTGACTGGTAAAGAGCGCGACGGCGAAGTCGCGGTACAACTGGGCTTCGGTCGGCGCCACAAGCGGGGGCCCACGCTTGCGAAGGCGCAGCATCACCACCTCCACTCGCGGCGCAGGCGCGAAGTCGGTACGCCGAAAGCGGTAAAAGAGCGATGCTTCGAACCACGGGAACAACAACACCGCTGGCAGGGTCGTACGCGGCTGGCCGATAAACCGGTCGGCGGCTTCGCGCTGCACCACCAGGTAGGCGTCCTCCGGTGGGCACGTACCGCGAGTCAGCCGGCTAACGACGTCGGCGGTGACGTCAAACGGGATGTTCGAGAAGACTTTATACGCTCGCTGCGGCAGGCGTAGTTCGACCAGATCGGCGTGCAGTACACGCACGTTGGGAACATCGACCATGGTTTGTTGGAGACGCTCCCAGAGATCCGCATCCTTTTCGATGGCGAAAACCTCGCAGCCGCGCGATGCAAGGCGACGAGTTATTGCACCGAGTCCGGCTCCAAGATCCAGGACCAGGTCGCCAGCATGGATGCTGGATGCGTCCAGCAGGCGGTCGACGAGAGCGCCGCTGCGGAGGAAGTTTTGCGTATGCGCCAGAACATTTCTAGAGGGACGTTGCACCGTGTACGGGCTCCTTTCAGCTGCCAGAAAAGGCAAAAAGAACCGCGCCACCAGAAACGGTGGTGCGGTAGCTGAGCGGAACCCGCTATCTCAATTCAAGTACATCTGGGATTCATCCTGGTCTTTCCCTCGCGGTGTTGAGGCGCTTCGGGCTTAGGGCACCGACCGCCTCAACGCTGTGGGAGGGATGACCTTCTCATGAAGAGAATCGGAATCACCTCGTACAGGCAATCGCCTTCGTTGAGCGGGTCCGCTCAGACGAGGCGAATGCGAGTCATTCCTGCGGCCATTGTGCCCATCTATCTACCAGTTTACACCGCCACGGCAGCACGATCGGTCACCGCCTGGGCCTGTGGCGCGGCGGGAGTGACCGCGATGATGCCCTTCAGCGCGCGGTCCTTCTCGACCGCGTAACTGGCGAACGCGCGGGGGACGTCATCCCAGTTGAAGCGGTGGGTCGCCAGGTACGACAGGTCCAGCCGGCCGTTGGCCACCATGTCGACGCATGCGCTGACGAAGCGACCGCGCACCCCCGCGGCAGCGCTATTGGTGACGACGATGGTTGGCAGCTTCGAGTAGGCGGCCTGCCAATCGAACGGCATGACGTCCTCGAGGTGCGGAATACCGAAGATGATGACCGTGCCTTGCTGGCGAATCACGTCGAAGACCTGCTGATAGGTCTCGCGCAGGCCGCAGGCTTCGATCGAGACGTCTGCCATTGCGCCATCGGTGACTTCGGCGATGCGCTTGCGCACGTCTTCTCGGGCGGCATTGATCACGTCGGTTGCGCCCACACGCCGTGCGACGTCCAGCCGATAGTCGTGCACGTCGGTGACGATCACCTGGCTTGCGCCCGCCCGCGCGAGCAGGTCGGTGAAGCACAGGCCGATCGGCCCGGCGCCGACCACCACCACGCGCTTGCCCATCACGCTGCCGAGTCGATCGACGGCGTACATGACGGTGCCCATCGGCTGGCACAACACCCAGAGCCCGGGATCGACGTCGGTGTTATCTGGCAGCAATACCAGCGAGTCCGCCGGGACGGCTGCGCGCTCGACCAGGCCGCCGCTGCGAACCAGCGCAATCACGCGCTGGCCGGGCTTGAACTCTGGCACGTTGCTCTCTTCAACGATGCCGACGCACTCGTGGCAGGGGCGGCCGGGCGGGAGCGGGTAGCTGTCCCGCGGCAGATCGCGATCGTAAAACTTCAGGTCGCTGCCGCAGACAGCCAGGTATTCCATGCGCACCAGGACTTCGCCACTGGCGAGGTTTAATCCAGGTTCGGGGACGTCGACGAAGCGAAGTTCTTGAGGCGCAACTAGCTGGACAGCTCTCATCAATTCGAGTCTAGTGGGACC
>JAFAZN010000266.1 GCA_019239775.1 Chloroflexota bacterium | reverse complement strand
CGGCATCATCGCCGCTTTAACCGCATCCGCGCCACCTACACGTGCGACCCCAATCAGCTCGCGTTGCAGCAGTCCATTCGGATCTCTGGATCCGGAGCCATAGGTTGCCACCAGTCTGATCGAGGCGCCCGGCGGCTACCGTCCCTGGAGCGGCGGCAGGCGTAGCACTTCGCGGGCGTACGGGACCGCTTGCAGGTCCCAGTTGTTGGCGCCATGGTTCGCGACGGCGTGCACGTCGCGAAAAGCGCGCTGGACCGGCGTATCTTCCAGCATTCCGTGCGCACCGAGCGCGGTCGCAAGACGATCCACCGCGCGAGTGCATAGCATCGTCGAGTACGCCAGGTCGCGCCGCAATTTCGCCTGGAATGCTGGCGACCATGGACCTCCGGTCGGTCCCAGCCGCTCCAGCGCCGACGCATTTGACAGCCAGAGCGCCTGGGCGGCGTCCACCTCCGCTGCCGATTCGGAAATCCGCAAGTGCCGCTGCGCCATGTTCGCGCGCTCCGGACGTGCAGCCATATACGCAACATACGCCTCAATGGCTCCACGCGCGATGCCGAGCGCTGGCGTCGACACGTTGTACGGAAACACACTCCAGAGCGGCAGGCGGTAGTTGTAGCTTGGGTTTAGCGCGCTACCAGGCGTCGGCCGCCCATCGCACTCTATCGTGTTCAAGGTGAATGCCTCCGGAACAAAGGCGCCCGAAACGTGGATGTCATTGCTCGCGGAGCCTTTCAGACCGGCCGCGTACCACGTGTCCACCACCTCCCAATTCGGGCGCTCCACCAGACACCACAAGTTCTTCACCGGCGGCCCGTCACCATCGAAGATGGGCGTGCCGAGGATGATCCACTGACAGGCGTTGCTGCCGCTCGAGAACTGCCAGTTGCCTTCAATGGCGTAGCCCCCGTCGACCGGCCGACCCCGTCCCGTCGTGAACGCGAACGCCGAAGCGATCAGCGTGTCGCGCTCGCGTCCCCACACCGCGTCTTGAGCTTCGGGTGGGAACATCGCAAGACACCACGCATGGCAGGCAATTACACACTGCACCCAGGCGCTGGATCCACAGCCGCGTCCGAGCACGTTGCACAACTCCGTCTGGGTTCGACCGTAATCCAGCTCGAGCCCGCCCCACCGCCTGGGTTGGAGCACCCGAAACAGCCCCGCGTCGAGGAAGTCCTGCACCGTCTCGTCCGGCAGGTGACGCAGGGCTTCAGCGTGCGAGGCGCGTTCGCGCAGGCGCGGCACGAGCGCCTCGGCACGCGAAATCAGATCAGCAAGCGTCACGTCACGCGAAGTGGTGGCCGATGCCGGCGGACAGGCCAGCGATACCCGCGCCAGCGATAACAACTTGGGATACTGCAGTCATGGATCTGGACCTCCCTGGGTAGGCTAGGTCAGGCAGCGGGTGGCGTCGAGACCTCCAACCATTGCCGGTTGCAATGGGGGTATAACCAAAACGAATTCCACTTCGAGGCGCGCCTGACGTACCCTCGCGGCAATGAAGGCGTCATATTTTGCGAGCCTTCCCTACGGTCGTGTGAGTGAGCCGGTCAGCCGCTGGCCGGTGCCGAACCGGTTATTCGACCCCGATCGGGCGGTGCGCGTAGCAGCCAGTCGAATGGAGCATGTTGCCCTGGCCGACGAGCTGGGCTTCGATTGGGTTGGTTGTGCCGAGCACCACTACTCACCTGGAAGTCTTGCCTCGAATGTCAGCGCGGTTGCGGCGGCGATTACGCAGCGCACCAAACGCGCGCGCGTGTGCATCATGGGCGCGCTGCTCCCGTTGAATAATCCGGTGCGCGTCGCGGAGGAATACGCGCTCGTCGACACTCTCTCAGGCGGTCGGCTGGTTGCTGGTCTGCTGCGAGGTGCGCCCTACGAATACCTCGTGTACAACGTGCCACCGGCCGAATCGCGAGCACGCTTCGAGGAGGCCTGGGAATTGGTCGTGCGCGCTTGGAGTGACACCGAACCCTTCGGCTGGGAGGGTGATCACTACCACTTCCGGAATGTTTCAATCTGGCCGCGTCCCATCCAGCAACCACTACCACCGATCTTCATCTCCGGCTCACGCAAGGAATCAGCCGAGTTTGCGGCCCGCAAGCGAATTGGTCTGGGCCTTGCATTTACCAACCTCGCCGCCGCCAAACCGGCCGCGCAGCATTATTTTCTCCAGGCCACCGAACACGGCTGGACACCCAGTGCTGATCAGGTGATCTACGGCCACTTACCGGTGTACCTGGCTGATACAGACGAGGAAGCGTTTGCGATCGCGCGACCCAGGGTTGAGGCCACTCATCTCGCGCCTGGGATGCTCAAGGCCAATCGGTTGGTCGCGGAGTCCGGATTCTTCGGACCGCGCAATCCGGAGCTCTTGCGCCGCTTTCAGACGATGGGCAGCGGCGGACCACTGTCACTGGAACAGCAAGTCGAGCTCGGTACCGTTTTATGTGGCGGAGCCGCCACGGTCTTGAAGCAACTTACGCACATCCGTAAGGAATTGGGAGCCGGGGTCATCAGCCTCAACTTCGAGATCGGCGACGACGACGAAACAACTCAGGCCACCATGCGTCGCTTCGCGCGGGACGTATTGCCCGCGATGCACGAGCTGTGAGCCGCCTGGAGCCGCGCACCGTCGACCTGCCCGGCTGCGCACGCATCGAATACCTCGAAGTGGGCGACGGCGCTCCGGTGGTGTACTTCCACGGCGCAGGCGGCGTCTTCCGCAATGCGGCGTTCATGCCCGCTCTCGGCGAGCGCTTTCGTGTGCTAGCGCCATCACGACCTGGCTTTGATGGCTCCACGGGAGCGTGCGCATCTGCGCGCGAGGAAGCCGAGGTGATGGCGGAGTTCATTCGCATAGTGGTCGGCGCGCCGGTGAGTCTGATCGCGGAGTCTGCTGGTGGCGCGGCCGGCTGCTGGCTGGCAATTCTGGAACCGTCGCTGGTGCAATCGCTAATTCTGGTGGCACCCGCTGCCTTCGCTGGAGCCTCGCATGCGCCGCCGCCAGCTTCTCCGGAAGGTATGGAGCTGCGCCTGTTTGGCTCCAAGCCGGCCTGGAGTGAGCCGCCCACCGACACCGATCGGGCTACCCGTCAGCGAAATGCCAGCGCTAATGCCGCAAAGCTCCGCCCGGCGCACGGCAACGCCAACCTACGGGAACGTCTCGGCGAGATCAGCGCACCCACGCTGGTCCTGTGGGGCACCGCGGATGAGGTTATTCCACCCGAGTCGGGGCAAGTCTTTGTTCGTGCCATCCCGAACAGCTACCGAATGCTCATCTACGGTGCTGCGCATTCACTCCCAGTGGCGGCATGCCGCCAATTTGTCGCGCTGGTGACCGACTTCATCGAACGCGGTGATCGATTCGTCGTCGCGGAGCCAGGCTCGTAATCAGTCGGCGGGGTGCAGGCCCAGCAACTGGACAGCGTTCACGTCGAGGATTCGGTGCGCCTCATCATCCGGAAGCGCTTCTGAAACATAATCGACGAAGCGCTTCAGCTTCTCCGGCGGAAGCATCGGCCAGTCCGTTCCCAGCATGATGCGTTCGGACCCGAATGTCTCGCACGCGCACCGCAGCGCGGATTCCTGTTCGTTGACCGTGTCAAACCAGAAGCGACGGGCCAGGTCACTGGGCATCAGCTCTGCACTATGCTTCTCGCGCCACCCATCGCGCTCCGCGACATTGTCCATGCGCTGCAGAAACAGGGCGAGGGTGCCGCCGAGGTGCGGGATGATGAATCGGATGTTGGGGTAGCGCAGGGTCAGTCCGGACAGGATCAGGCGCGCCATGGCAATCGTATCTTCGAAGCGCGAGGCGATCATCCAGGTCAGACTAAAGTCCTGACTGTTTAGCCCACCACCGGCGCCAACCGGATGCACGAAGGTCGCGCTCGCGCGGCGATTCAGTTCCGCGAAAAACGCATCGAAACTCGGGTCGTCAAGCGGTTGGCCGAGCACCGAGCAACCGAGCCCAACGCCGACCACGCCCGGGAGCGCCAGCGCCCGATCCAGCTCTTCCAGGGCGGCATCGACGTGTGGCAGCGGTACACCCGCGAACACATTGAAGCGGAGCGGGTAGCGGCTGTGGAGGTCCACATACAGGTCGTTGGACCCGCGCGCTGCCGCGATGGCCGTCTGCCTCTCGGGATAATACGGTGGGGTATTGCCAAGCGACATCACCATCCGTCCGATACCAGCCTGGTCCATCAGCTCCAGTTGGCCTTCGATGCCGATGTGGTGCGCAAACCCGGGAACGGACCCTGTCATGCGCGGACGAGGCTTCCCTGTCAGTCGCTCCAGCAGGTCGTACAGAGCAGCGGGGTAATAGTGCGCATGAACATCGACGCGCATTGATCAGCCAGCCGCCACCTGGTCGAGATGAAGAATGCGCCGAGCATTTCCGCTCACCACCTGCTCGAAATCGGCGGGCGATAGCTGAAGGTTCTGGACGGTCCTGAGATGGTCCGCGGGCGAGATGAATGGACTGTCGCTGCCGAGCAGGACGTGGTCCGCGCCGAAGAACTCCAGCGCGGCCCGAATTGCTTCTGGAGTCTGGCCAGAGGTGTCGGCGAAGAAGTCTTTGAAATAGGTCGCAGGCGGGCGCTGCAAGCGCTGGTATGCCTCCTGGTCAGCCGGTGCCTCAGCCTGCAGCTCCAGCCAGGAGCCGTTTACGCGTCGGCTGAAGGTGGCAACCATTCCAGCGCTGTGGTGCAGATACATGGGCAGGCGCGGATAGCGGTCGAGGACACCGGAGGCTACCATGCGCGCGGCAAACAGGGCCATTTCATACGGCCATCCCAAAGCCGCCCAGAGGCCGAAACGCGACCACGTTTCACCGTCGTAGTCCGGTGTCACGTACCGGCGCGCGCCGTGCACCCAGAGGCTCCGATTCATTTGCTGCAACCGCGCCCAAAGGCCTTCATAACGCGGTTCATCTAGAGGCCGCCCGTTGACGTTGGTGAAGACCTGCGCTCCGCGCGCGCCCAGTTGCTGGACCGCACGATCCACCTCTGCGAGGCTGGCGTCCGGGTCTTCCATTGGGAGCGATGCCGCGAAACCGACAAAGCGGTCCGGGTGCTGTGCGACCATTTCCGCCATGCAATCGTTGGCGAACCGAGCAAGGTCCACGGCGACCGCTCCACTGGCCATTTGCTCGATTGGCGGCACGCACAACGTCAGGATCTGAGCGTAGCCGTCCACGGCGTCCATGGCCCGAAAGCGCGCGTCCATGTTCCACATCGGCGCGAGGTACGGCCGGCCCTGCAGTCCGCGGAGGAAGTCCACTGACGGACGCGCCGCAACGGCATTGAAGCGGTCCAGGCATCGCTGTGGAATAACATGCGTAAATGCGTCGACAATCATGCGAGCCATGCGACGGACAGGTCCAGGTAATTGCCGCCGATGCTGAACACCGCATCGCGCACATTGGGTTGCGCCACCGCCCGGGGGAGTTGCGTCGAGATGGCAGTGACGGGCGTCTGGTCCAGGACGTAGTCATTCCAGGCGTCGTAGATTGGTCTGCGTTTGGCCGCGTCTGCCTCTGAGTACACCGCGAGCGTAAGCTGAGTGTACTTGTCGTCTTTGTATCCAGCGTAGTTGTTGATGGGACCATAATACGGCGACGTCCACACGACTCCGCCATGGAGTTGTCCGTAAAAGCCGGTGCCAATGGCAACGCCATTGTACTGTTGGCGCTGCATGCTTGCCGTGAGGGCAACAGGCTCGGTCGGTTTCAGCGTCATCTTCACGCCGACCTTGTCGAGGTCCGCCTGCCAGATTTCGCCAACGCGCGCAAACTCCGGCGAGACCGATGGATAATTGAAATCGACCGCCACGTTGGCGGCACCCGATTGCGCAAGCAGCGCGCGGGCCTTCTCTGGGTCGAAGCTATAGGTAGCATTCTTGGCCGCGTCGTACGCTGGCGAGGTCGGAAACCAGAGCAGTGTGAGCGGCTTCTCGACCGCTTGAAAAACCGTGTCAGAGATTTGCTGCCGATTCAGCGCGAACTGAAGCGCCTGCCTCACCAGTTTGTTGTCTGTTGGAGCCTGTGTGGTATTGAAGGCGGCGCCTATGTAGTTTCCAGAATTCTGATTAATCAGCGTCTGCAGCTTGCGTTCGTTACGGGCGCGAACCCAGTCCACGAGCGATGGTTGAATCGCGACGTCCAGCGTTCCGGCTTCGACCTCGGTCATCATCGCTTGTGGATCGGTGAAGATCCGAAACTCCAGGCGATCCAGATGTGGTCGCGTGGGGGCCCAGTAATTGGAGTTCTTTTCGAGGGTCAGGTGGTCGCCCTGGACGAACTCGACGAACTTGTACGGACCCGTACCGACGGGCTTGGTGGGGCCGTCCTGCTGGAACGAAACCGGATCCAGAATCGAGAGATTGGGCAGCGCATCGACCACGAACGGGTCTGGCGCGTCGAACTGGACCTGTAAAGTGCTCTTGTCTGGAGTCTCAATGGTCGCGAATGGCTTGACCAGGTTGGCATAGATCGGATTGACCTTCGGATCTTTCAGCCGATTGAAGTTCCAGGCCAGATCATCGCTGGTCACTTCCCGCCCGGTGTGGAACTGGACTCCGCCGCGCACCTTCACCGTCATCTGCAGCGCATCCGGCGTGAGGTCCACCGTCTCCGCCAGCACCGGCACGGTGTTGAGCTTGTCGTCGAGCTGGCTGGTGACGTCCCAAACGCGACGTAGTGAGTCCAGCCCAGTCGTCAGGTGGCCATCCAGGCCCTGCAGGTCGCCCAGCACGCCTACGCGCAGGCTGCCGCCATTGCGAGGTTGATTGTTCGGAGCGGCCGTCGGCTGAGAGGTCGCCGCGGACGGCATCAGACCACTGCACGCCGAAAGCAGCGCAGCGCCGCCAGCCAGCACGCAGAGCTTCAGGACCGAGCGCCGCGTGAGTTCAGGCCGAGAGCCAGGCGTCATCGGTCATCATGTAGTCAGCGAGGTTCCAACGCACACCATGGACCTTCGACGCAAAGGCGAAGCGCGGTGCCGTGTTGGACCAGGGCATGGCCCAACTCTCGTCCTGGATGTAGTTGAGCCAATCAGCGTAGATTTGCTTCTGCTTCGTTGCGTCCGTTTCGTGCAGCAGGCCGTCAGTCAACTGGAGGAGTTGATCACTGCGGAAGCTGCTCCAGTTGTTATACGGACTGTAGTACACGTTCCCCGCGAAGAAGCCCGGGCGCATGTTGCCGTACAGCGTCGCGCCACACGCCAGGCTCGGGAATTTCGAATTGTAGGTCTGGTCCACGTACGCCACCGGCTCCGTAGGCTTGAGGGTGAGGTTCAGGCCAATCTTGGCCAGGTCCTGCTGGTAAATCTGCGCGACGGTGGCGTAGTCCGCGACGGTCGCGTTCCAGATCACCTCCAGCGGTGGCGTACCTAAACCGGATTGCTGGAGTAGCGACTTCGCCTTGTCGAGATCGAACGAAATAGCCTGATCGCGAGTGGCATCGTAGCCCGGATTTGGCGGAGCCAGCGGCAGCGTCTTTGGCGCGCCGTATCCGAGCAGCACTGCGTCCGTCCAGCGTTTGCGATCGATCGACGCGCTGAGCGCCTGGCGGAACAATTTGTTCGTCGTCGGCCCCGCACCGTCTTTGGCCTGCACGAAGATGAGGTTTGCGCCGCCACTGTACTGGTGAAACGTCACGCCAAAGTTGGGGTTGTTCGAAAGGCGCGCCACGTCTCGAATTGGTGGCGCAAGAACCAGGTCGATTGCGCCAGCCTCGAGTTGCGTCACCATCGACTGCGGGTCCGAGAAGATCTTGATCTCGATCCCGTCCAGGTATGGCTTGCCCGATTGCCAATAGCTGGGATTCTTCTTCAACGTGAAATGGTCGCCCTGCACATACTCACTGAAGATGAATGGGCCAGTACCGGTTGGCTTGCTTGGACCTGAAGCCTCGAACGTCGCCGGATCGATAATGCTGAGCAGCGACAGCGTATCGAACACTGCCGGCCAGGAGCGCTCTGCGTGCAGCACCACGGTGTACTTATCCGTGGTCTCGATGCCGGTGAGGGTTTGGGACATCCAGTTGAAAAACCCGCCGCCCGCGACTTTCGGATCGCTACTGACGCGTTTGATATTCCACACGACGTCGTCGGCAGACAACTCGCGGCCCGTGTGCCACTGAACACCTTTGTGGAGATGCAGCGCGATACGCGTGTACTTGTCATCGACGTCCCAGCTCTCAGCCAGGATGCCAACAGGGTCGAGCTGCGCGTCTAGCTCGACCAATCGATTCCAGACCGGGTAAATCGTGCTCTGGCCGTTGAGGAAATTGCCGTCCAGAGTGGGCAGGTCGCCGAGGTTGCCCTGACGCAGGATGCCGCCGGAGCGAGGCTGATCTGTTGCCGCTGGTGTCGTCGTTGTTGTTGATGCGGTCAGCGCACCGGAAGCTGCCGTGGACGCGGCGGGTACCGCGGGTGCCTGGCAGGCATCCAGTACGACCAGGCCAGCCGCGGAGCTCAGCAGCTTGAGCGCCTCGCGTCTACTCCAGGCCGTCAAGCCAGGCATGTTAGTGGCCGACCGTCATTGTACGCGACCATATCCATCAGCGCGGCGCGTGTGTCGATGGACGCGCCAGGTTCGGCGCCATCCAGCTCCGCATAGGCACGATGCAAATTGCCGACAATGCGTTCCCTGTCAGCCCAGTCCGTAAATCGCCCAAGGTCCGTCTGACGTGCAAGCTCCAGCGGAGTCAGTCCAGCCGCTTTGCCACTCTGTGCGCTGTCCTGGACGAAACGCAAGTACGCTTCGACGTCGTCGATCGCGTTGGGTCCACTGACAGGTCCGTGACCTGGGACCAACACTGTTGCGCCGAAGCCGCGCAGCCACTCCAGCGCACGAAGCGAGCCACTGACGGAACCCATCGGCACGAAAGGCGTGCCACCGACAAACAGCAGGTCGCCCGTGAACAGGACTGAGCGATCTGGAATCCATACCACCACGTCGTTGGTCGTGTGCGCCGGCGTCGGGACGACGTGCAGCTCCACTCGCAAAGCATCAACCCACACGCTGAGCCGATCCTCAAACGTGACGAAAGGTGGCTCAACGTGGAGATCGCCCCAATCGACAGCAGACCATATGCCAGGTGGTGGTGGAAACGGCGTGTTGAGAATTTCCTCGCGGCAGCGCGGGTGGCCGATGATCGTCGCTAGCGGCAGCAGGCAGTTGCCGTGGGTGTGATCTCCATGGTGATGCGTGTTGATGAGCGTGCGGATCGGCTGCCTGCTGATCTTGCCCATCGCCTCCAGGTAAGCGCGCGTACGTCGTTCGGTGGACGTGGTGTCGATCGAAACGATGCCCCTGCGCCCCACGAGAAAACCAGTGTTGTTGAGAAACCAGCTGCCATCGGGCTGGAGATAGGCATAGATGCCCGAAGAGACCTCCTCAACGCGAGGCGGTCCCACCTCGACGTGCTCGGCATGCGACGTGCTCATGCCTGAATCACACGTGATGGCACAGTGCGCTCCCGCTGGCTAGGCTAGGCGACTAAAGCAGCCGCGTCGAATTGCGTTTGCTTATACCACCATAGCAATCGCGAATGCCTGCCAAAATAGGTGGCTCGATGGCTGGCGCTCACCTCACGTATGACCTGGCAGATGGCTTCATCGGCAACTGGCTGACAGCGGGCCCCGTTGTCGAGCTAGCGCCGGGGTCGCCCACGACCTGGGACCAGAGAATCGGCATCGAAGGACGACCGGTCGAACGCGGGCCGCTCGACTGTGGTCAGTTCCTGGCAGGCAACCACACTGGCGCCTGGACGTACCTCGCCTGCCCCGAGGATCACGCCATCGATCATTCAGCCACCTATGCGAAGAAAGCGTTGGTGCGCGCGTGGGCCTACGCGGAGATCGCGAGCGATGCGACACGGTTGGTCACACTAACGATCACCTCCGACGCACGATTCGGCGTCTGGGTCAATGACGCGCCGGTCCTCCAGGACGAGGCGGGCAGTAGCCGCTGTCACCTTGAGCTGCCGGCTGGAGTGAGCCGTTTGATGATCCGGACCGAGCAGGTCGCAATGGGCGCGACGCCGCATGCGACAACCGTTGCAATCGAGCCGCCACACGGACTCCGCGTGCAGTTGCCAACGCTGATCGCCGATCTCGGTCGCCGCAACGCCTTCGAAACGCTCTCAGCCCGCGTGTATCTGGATCGCGACGTCTACGCCGGGGATACTCCGATCATCCTGCGCTGGCCGGACGGTGAGCGGGCGTTCTGCCCAGCGCACATCCGCCTCCATGGACCCGACGAATCGATCTACGCAATTTCCGACAAAGCTGGTCAACCAGGCGACAGCGTGGAGCTCGGCTACGCGCTGCAGTTCCCGACCGGACCGATGCACGTGACGCTGATGCCCAGCCCGGACGAGGTGTACGTCCAACACCTGCGCATTGCTCACCGACTTCCGTTCTACTCGATGGGTTCGCGGCGATACGTCGCAAATGCACGAGGTGACCTCACGGAGCGACGGCGCGAAGCGCTGCTGGCAATCGCTCAGATGAGCGAATCGACACTTGCCCAGATTGCGCGGATGGCCCTCGCGGCCTGGAGCGATGTTGATAGCACGAGGTTGATCGACTCGCTCCAAGACCCGACCAGCCATCTCCTCCTGGCACACATTGGCATGTTGTCCCGCTATGGCACCGCCGCACCGTTTCCGACTGAGGTCCGTCTCGCACTTGAGCATGCGGTCCTGACGTTCTCCGAGTGGGACAACACGCTGGTCTCGGCAGCGGCCGAATTGCTGGCTGGGCAGCAATGGCCGGAGCGCTCGTGGGCTGATGGTCGCACCGGAGCCTCGCATCGCGCCGAAGCGGAAGCGCAGCTGCTGCGGTGGATGCACACCTTCGGACAGTTTGGCTCCGCTCGGCCGGGATCCATGCTGGACCTACATGACGCGATCGCGGCATTCAGCGATCTCGCCGAGCTCGCAGCGGAAGGGCAAGTCTACGAGCTTGCCGCCGTCTCCGCGGACAAGGTCCTGTTCATGCTCGCGCTGCACTCGCGACATGGCGCTTTCGGTGCCGCCAGCCGCCACTGCCCAGCCAGTTTCGTCAAGAGCGGCTATCTTCAACCCACCGCGGGCGTGAGCCGACTGTTGTGGGGGAGCGGGATCGATAACGACCACGCGCTCGCGCCACTCTGTCTTGCGTGCAATGCGGTTTACGAGCCACCGCCAGTCCTGGAGTCCATTGCACACGATGATGTCACGGCAACCTGGAGCGAGGAACGCCACGCGCCACCGGACGATGAGCCGACGGAGATTGTGGCGTACCGGACGCCGGACTACATCCTGTCGTCGCTGCGTGGAGTCACGCCGGGGCGCCCCGGCCGGAGCGAGCTCATGTGGCGCGCTACACTCGGTCCCGAGGCGATGGTCTTCGTGAATCAACCTGCCTCGTCAAGCGAAAACGACGCCCGCATGCCCGGCTACTGGACTGGCAACCTCCGCCTGCCACACGTTCTCCAGTGGCAGGACGTGGTCTTCGCCATGCACCGCCTCTCCAACCAGGACGTCCTCGGCTTCACACACGCATATTTTCCGTTGGCGACCTTCGATGAATTCCTCCGCGAGGAGCAATGGATATTCGGATGCGTTGGCGAGGCCTTTATTGCGCTGACCAACACCGCTGGCATGATGCTCATCCGTGAGGGACGCAACGCGCTGCGCGAGCTGCGCGCCTTCGGTTCCGAGCAAACCTGGATCGTGCAGATGGGCCGCGCCGCGCTGGACGGGAGCTTTGCTGACTTCCAGGCAGCCGTGCGCGCCACGCGCATCGAACGCTCCACGGGCAGGCTCACGTACTGGGGCATCCGAGGTCACGCTTTTGCCTTCGAGTGGGGCGGCCCGCTGTTGGTGGACGGCACGCCGCGCCCGAGCCACACGACGAAGCATTTCGACACTCCATATGCGTCGGCCGAGCTGCCGAGCGAAGCCATCGATATTCGCCACCGCGGCGAGTACCTTCGGCTGGACTTCTCCGATGGTTGATGGAGCGCGTCCAACGTGCTAGCTTGCTGGAAACGTTTTCGGCAGCAGGGTGCTGGCGAGAGAGGCTGAGCTGTGGTCGCCACAATACGAGACGTCGCGCGCCTTGCCAATGTCTCGGTCAGCACGACGTCCCGTGCGCTCAATGGACGCGACGACGTGAGCCCCGAGGTGCGTCAGCGCGTGCTCGAGGCGGCGGGTGCGCTCAAGTACACAGCGAATCTACACGCGCGTGCGCTCAAGGGCGCGACGGCCCGGACCATTGGCGTGCTGGTAGCAGACACGAGCGCTTTTTCATTCAACGCGCCGTTGCTGAGCGGCATCTACGACGCGGCAACACCACGGGGTTACGCGGTGATCGTATGCAACGCCAGCGCCAGCCCAACCGCGGTGCGCGATGCGCATGACATGTTCGTCGAAAAGCGGGTCGACGGACTGCTGTTGAACTCCGTGCGTGACGGCCCCGGCCCGTTGCTGGCGCTTCAAGCAGCGGGCATTCCCTTCGTTCTTCTCAATCGACACATCGACGAGCCTGAGTGCGATTCGATCGCGCTCGACTACCGGCGTGGCACGTACCTGGCGGCGCGACATCTGCTCGAGCGCGGCCACCGCCGCATTCTGCACCAGCTCGGGTCGCGCGATCATCCGCCGTCGCAGGATCGGTTTCCCGGGTATCGGGACGCCTTACACGAGTTCGACGTGCCGTTCGATCCAGGCCTGGTCCTCTTTTGCGACACAATGGCGGAGGTCCACCAGCACGTGCGTGAAGCATTCGAACGCACGCCGCGACCGACGGCGGTCATGGCGTACAACGACGAGAACGCCTTACCCATCCTGCTGGCGCTCCGCGAGCTGGACCTGCGTGTCCCGGAAGACGTGGCGGTCGTCGGTCACAACAACCTGGCCATTGCGCAGTATCTCGATCCGCCGTTGACGTCTGTCGCCCACGCCGTTCGCGACATGGCTCGCCAGGCAACGGAGCTGCTGTTCGAAAAAATAGCCTGGCCAGCCCAGCAGGAAGCGTGGACTCCGCGTAACGTCAGCTACCAGCCGCGCCTGGTCGTGCGCCAATCGTCAGGCACGGCCGCGCTCTTGACACGCTCGGCGTAGTCTGTCATCCTGGCTGGAAACGTTTCCAGCAGCACGACTGGGGGTGGCGCAGGCGATGGGCCGAACTTTCTCTCGCCGAACGATGCTTCGTTTCGGGACGCTGACCGGCGCGGCCGCGTTCCTGAGCGCGTGCGGCCCGGCCGCGCCACCAGCACCCTCGGCACCGAACTCAGCGCCGGCGGAGCCGACCAGCAGCGGCGCGTCGAACCCACCACCCACGCCCGCTGCGAAGCCAACCCTTGCCGCGCCAGCAGTTGCCGGCCCAACGGTTGCTTCGAGCCCACCGACGAAGTTCAACGAAGCGCCGATGCTGGCCGATCTTGTCAAGGGCGGCACGTTGCCACCGGTCGACCAGCGGCTACCCGCGAACCCGTTCGTCGTCAAACCGCTCGAATCCACCGGCAACTATGGTGGCGAGTGGCACACCGGCACCATTGAACGCAACGGCAACGACCTGATTCGCAACATCGGATACGAGCAGCTTATGCGCTACACACCGAACTACGACGCGGTGATTCCCAATGTCGCGGAGTCGGTCAAGGCCAGCGACGATGGTAAGCAGTACACGTTCACCTTGCGCAAGGGCCTGAAATGGTCTGACGGTTCGCCGTTCACCAGTGACGACGTCGTTTTCTGGTACGAAGACGTGCTGATGAACAGCGAAATTACGCCGGCTCCACCGAAGCCATCATTCAAGGTGGCAAAGGTTGACGACGTCACCTTTACGTGGACCTTCGACGAGCCGAACGGACTGTTCTTGAAAGACATTGCGCGCACAAGTATCGAGCGCGCGACTTCCCATCCCAAAAAGGCGCTTTCCCAGTTTCACAAGCGCTACAACACGACGAACCTCGACCAGCTGGTCCAGGAGAACTCCCAGAACACGTGGGCTGATCTCTTCAATTTCAAACGCGAGGTCTACAACAACCCGGACCTTCCGACTCTCTGGCCGTGGAAGCTGCAGCAGAGCTTCGGGACCGGCGCGGCGTCCGTTTCGGCAGAGCGCAATCCCTACTACTTCAAGGTCGATCCAGACGGCAATCAGCTGCCCTACATTGATCGCTACACCCAGTTTCTGGCGACCGATCCCGAAGTGCTCGTTCTCAAAGCGCTGAACGGCGAGCTGGATTGGCAGGAGCAGTGGATCAATGCCCCGAAGAACAAGTCGGTGTTCTTCGACAACCAGCAGAAGGGCAAATTCCACCTGTTCGACCTGACGCCAACCACCGTCAATTCGATGAACATCCTGTTCAACATGAATTGCACGGATCCCGTCATTCGCGAGATCGCGCGCAACCGCGACTTTCGCATCGGCTTGTCGTACGCATATGACCGATCTGAAGTGATCGACGTGGTGTTCCTCCAGCAGGGGAAAGCCGCGCAGACCGCGCCTCGGCCCGACTCGAAGTACTACCACGATCGACTTGCAACCCAGTACCTGGAGTACAGTCCGCAAAAAGCCAACGAGTCCCTGGACAAGGCGTATCCCAACAAAGACAGCGAAGGCTTTCGTCTGGGACCGGATGGAAACCGTATCTCGATTGTGTTCGAGATCGACAGCGGACGCACGACGTATATCGACAGTCTCGAGCTGATCAAGAAGCAGTGGGCAAAAGTTGGTGTCGAGATCACGGTCAAGCAGATGGACCGTGCGTTGTGGGAACAACGCGTGCGCATGACACAGTTCGACTTTCATGCGAGCTGCCACATTTTCGGGGGCGGTGCAGGTGACGCGGTGATTCTCGATCCCCGGTACTGGTTCCCGCAGAATACGGGGAACTCGTTCTGGGCCAAGGCGTGGGCCTGGTGGTACGTGAGCCCGAGTAGCCCGCTTGCAGAGGAGCCGCCGCCGGAAGTGAAGCAGCAGATGGCGCTGTATGACCAGATCCGCGGAACGGCTGACGATCAGAAGCAGCAAGATTTGCTTCGACAGATTCTCGATATACAAGCAGATTTGTTTCCGACGATCGGGACCGCGTATGACGGCAACTTCTTCGGCATCAGTGTGGATCGGCTGAAGAACACCCCCGCGGCGCTGCCGAGCTCGTTTGACTATCCCACGCCCGCACCGATGAATCCCGCGACGTGGTACTTCGCCTGATCGCGAGATCCGCCCATCTCATCGAGAGGAACTGAAGTTCGCTTGCCAGCTGACAACTTGCCGTCGTTTCCGTACGGCGCCGTGTATTTCCGGAAATCCAACCCCCCGCCCGAGGACTGGGCGCGCGACTACCAGACCGCCAGTGAAGACGGCATGAACGTCTTCCGCCACTGGTTTCTGTGGTCGGCTATCGAGGTCGCACCAGGCGAGTTCGACTGGGCGGACTACGACGCCCAGCTGGAGATGGCAGCCAAAAACGGGATGAAAACGATCGTCGCCGAGTTCATTACGGCCGCGCCCGAATGGGGCTTCACTGAATATCGCCATGCAAGATTCCAGGATGAGCATGGCAATCCGCGGCACAGCCATATGAGCGGATCCTCGGTGACCGGTGGCTTTCCAGGTCTGTGTCTGGACAACGGCGACTGGCGCGCCTGTGCTGAAAACTTCCTGCGCGTCCTTGCACGCCGCTACAAGGGCCATGCGGCGTTGGCCGGCTACGACGTGTGGAATGAGTCCAACGCAAATCCGAACTTCTGCTATTGCCCAGCATCCATCAGCACGTTCCGGGCGTGGTTGCAAACCAAATATGGCGATCTGAAGGCGCTCGGCCGCGCCTGGGGTCGCCACAGTTTCGGCACGTGGGATAACGTGACGCCACCACACACGCACGGCCCCTACGCGGATTCACTGGACTGGCTGGAATTCCGCGCGGATCGCGCACACGAATTGATGCGCTGGCGGGTCAACACCATCCGGAGTATGGATCCGGACTGCGTCATCACCGCGCATGGACTGGCCACGACATTGAGCTCGATGCCCGCGAATTCCGCGGACGATTGGCGCGCCGCGGCCGAAGTGGAGAGTTACGGTGTGACCTGGGGTTCGTCGCGGCATGGCGACGAGCCCTGGAAGCAGATGCAGGCATTCGATCTGATCCGCGCAGCTAGCCGCGGCAAGCCGTTCTGGCACGCGGAAGCCTACGGTGGGCCGTTGTGGCTGGCTCCGCAGGTAACCGGCAAACCGCGGGACGAAGGACGTATCGCCTCGCCCGAAGACATCCGCTACTGGAGCCTGGTGAGCTTCATGGGTGGAGCAAGCGGCATGCTCTATTTGCGCTGGCGACCGCTCCTCAACGGATCACTTTTTGGAGCCTTCGGGCCATACGCGCTGGATGGCTCGCGCACGCCTCGATCCGAAATCGTCTCGAAAATCGGCAAATGGGCCACCGCCCCGGAGCAGGCCCGACTCTGGTCATCGCGTCCGGTGCAGGGTGATATTGGCATCGTGTACGTCCCCGAGGCCGAGCGATTGACGTTCCTCCAACAGCCGGCGCCCTCCGGTGTCTGGACGTCGCCAACGGCGTACACGAACTCGATGCAAGGCGCGTATCGGGCGTTCTGGGCCAACAACATCCAGGCCGACTGGGTGCATATCGACGACATCGATCGGTACAAACTGCTGTACCTTGCGATGCCCATCATGCTGACGAGTCGCAGCGTAGAGAAGCTCCGCAATTGGGTTACCGCCGGCGGCACACTCATCTCGGAGGGGTGTCCCGCCTACTTCGGTGATCTCGGCCGTGTGGGTGTCCGACAGCCGGCGAATGGTCTGGATGAGCTGTTCGGCGCGGCGGAAGAATACGTCGAATTCACACCCGACTTGCTGAGCGATCTTCGCTTCACGGTCAACCAACAGACGGTTTCTGGTGGAGTATTTCTCCAGGCGTACACGCCGACAACCGGCACCGCCGTGGGTACGTACCAGGATGGTCGCATCGCAGCGGTCGCTCATCAAGCTGGACAAGGGCGCACGCTGCTGATCGGCACCATGCCCGGAGCTGGCTACGCCGCACACGCCGACAACGAAACTGCGAGCTTTTTCGCAAGTTTGCTCGACGGCAAACCAGCCGTTTCCTCCAATGATGCTCGCATCAAAGCGCGTCTGCATTCAGGCGCAGGTGGCTTGTATCTGTGGGTTGCCAATCCCACACGCCAGCCGGTTCCTGTGCGATTGGAGGTGCGCGAATGCGTTGGTGAGTTCACCTCGGCGCGCACGTTATGGGGTGCGGAGGCAGAATGCGTCGACCGGAGCGTTACGCTTACCGCACCTGCGCGTGATGTCACTGTCCTGGAATTGGTCAAATGACGACCGCTGAGCCATGGTTCGACCAGCCGATGCGCTGGGCTCAGCTCACGCTCGTCGAGAACGATCCGCAACAATACGACGTCGCCTTCTGGCTGGACTACTTCAAACGGGCGCATTGCGACGCCGCTTGCCTGAGCGCCGGTGGCTGCGTTGCGTACTACCCAACGCAGATTCCGCTGCATTACCGCAGCAAGTATCTGTGCGATGGGGACGCCTTCGGTGACCTGTACCAGGGTTGTCGCGAGCTCGGCATGCACGTGGTCGCGCGAACGGATCCGCATGCCGTCCACGAGGACGTCTTTCAGGCGCATCCAGACTGGATCATGGTCGGAAAGGACGGCCACCCAGTACGGCATTGGGCTGATCCCGAGCTGTGGGTGACGTGCGCACTCGGTCCCTACAACTTCGAGTTCATGACGGACGTAACCCGCGAAATCGTGACCATGTACGCCGTGGACGGAGTCTTCTCAAACCGCTGGAGTGGGCATGGCATGTGTTATTGCGCACACTGCCAGCGCAACTTCCGCGACGCAACTGGCCGATCACTCCACGACGATGGAATCGCACGAGTGTACGATGCGTGGCGCGCAGACAGACTCTTTCAGCTCTGGGACGTTTGGGATGGCGCCATACAGGAGATCGTTCCGCATGCGCGATTTATCCCGAACTCGGGCGGCGCACAAGGCCTCCTCGACATGAAGCGCATCGGCGCGAAGTCGCAGATTCTGTTCGCCGACCGCCAGGCACGCCGCGGCCTGATGCCGGCGTGGTCGAATGGGCGCAACGGCAAGGAGTTTCGTGCGACGATGGGTCGCAAACCAATCGGCGGCATTTTCAGCGTAGGCGTCGAAGAGCCCTATCGCTGGAAGGACTCAGTACAGAACCCGGCTGAGACCAGACTGTTCGTCGCGGATGGTGTGGCGAACGGTCTTCGCCCGTGGTTCACCAAGTTCAACGGCATGATCTACGATCCGCGCTGGCTCGAGCCGGTGGCAGACATGTATCGGATGTACCACGCGTGGGAAAAGTACCTGCGCAACAAGCGACCATTGGCGCGGGTCGGCATGGTGTACTCCCAGCAGACGTGGTTCAACTACGGTGGCGCGCACGCAAAGAAGACGGTCGAAGACCACGCGCAGGGCATGTATCACGCCCTGGTCGAGGCGCGAATTCCGTTCGAGATGGTCCACGATGGATTGCTCGACGCCGAGCATACGTGTCAGTTCAAGACGCTGATCTTGCCAAACGTCGCCGCCTTGTCCGACGCGCAGTGCGAGCAACTGCGCGCATTCGTGCGGAGCGGCGGTGGGCTGGTCGCGACCTTCGAGGCATCGCTTTATCGCGAAGACGGAACGCGCCGTCCAGACTTTGGACTCGGCGACGTTTTCGGGGCCTCGTTCACTCGTGATGCCGAAGGTCCAATGCACAACTCGTATCTGGCTATCCGCCCGGATCCGACGACCCGCACGTTCCACCCGCTGGTTGCGGGCCTGGAGTCCGCTGGCCGAATCATCAACGGGGTCCACCGGCTCGAGGTGCAAGACAACGGGCCTCACGCCGCGCCGCCGCTTACCCTCATCGAATCTTATCCGGATCTGCCAATGGAAATGGTGTGGCCGCGCGTGCCCGACTCCGACATTCCACAGGTCTACGCGCGCACATATGGCAAGGGGCGAGTCGTGTATTTCCCGTGGGATATCGATCGCACGTTCTGGGAGGTGTTGTGTGTGGATCACGGGCGGTTGATCTCCAATGCCGTCCGCTGGACGACCAACGAAGAGCAGCCGGCGACAGTCACCGGCCCCGGTGTCCTGGATGTCACGGTCTGGGAGCAGGAGTCGTCGTTGACGGTTCATCTCGTGAACCTCACTAATCCGATGATGATGAAAGGCCCTGTGCGCGAGTTGATACCTGTCGGCGAGCAGTTAGTCCGTGTGCGCCTTCCTGATCAGCGCATGGTGGAGGGAGTACAATTGCTGCGCGCGGGCATCCAGCCTGATGTGCGCCATTTCGGCGACGCGCTGGAGGTACGTGTTCCCAGCATCCTCGATCACGAGGTGGTCGCGATCGACCTCGCGGACTAACCTGAAGCCATGGCGCGCTACATCGCCTATCGCGTGCTGCTGATGATCCCGACGATCTTTGTTATCTCGATCGTCAGCTTCGTCATCATCCATCTGCCACCAGGCGATTTCCTGACCAGTTACGTTGCCAGCATCACCGCGCGCGGCGAGTCGATCGACGACGCAACGATCCAGGCGCTGCGCAATGCCTACGGTCTCGGTGAACCGTGGCACGTCCAGTACTTCAAGTGGATCACTGGCGTGCTGCATGGCGACTTCGGACAATCATTCGAATATCGCGTGGGGGTATCCTCGCTGATATGGGACCGCGTGTGGTTGACCGTCGCGATCTCATTGATCACGCTGATCTTCACCTGGGTGATCGCCTTTCCCATTGGCATTTACTCAGCCGTCCGCCCCTATTCGCTCCTGGACTATGTGTTTACTCTGGTGGGGTTCATCGGACTGGCGGTGCCAGGCTTCCTGTTGGCGCTGGTCCTGCTGGTCATTGCGTTCGATCGCTTCGGGATGAGTGTTGGCGGCCTGTTCTCGCCGGCCTTCGAGACGGCACCATGGAGTCTCGCACGGGTCTCGGACCTGCTCCAGCACGTCTGGATGCCGATCGTCGTACTCGGTCTCTACGGCACGGCGAGTTTGATTCGTGTTATGCGCGCCAACCTGATGGATGAGCTGCACAAACCGTATGTGACGACGGCGCGGGTGAAGGGCCAGTCGGAGCTGACCTTACTGGTGCGCTATCCGGTGCGCGCCGCGCTCAACCCGTTCGTCAGCACGCTTGGCTGGACCCTGCCGGAGCTCGTCTCCCATTCGACGATCGTCGCAGTCGTGCTTAGTTTTCCAATGGTTGGGCCGATGCTGCTGGCGGCGCTGCTCTCGCAGGATATGTACCTGGCCGGCTCCTTCATCCTGATTCTCAGTGTCATGACGGTCGTGGGGACCTTGCTTTCCGACATCTTCCTCGCGTGGTTGGACCCGCGCATCCGCATGCGCCGCGCAAATTAACCCATGGATGTCACTCTCGCAGGCCAGACGCCAACGCTTGCGCCGTCTCCTCCAGTCGAGCGCGAATCGCAGCTGTACGTCGCCTCGCAGTGGCAACTCATGTGGTGGCGCTTCAGCCGGCACAAGCTGGCCCTGGCCAGCGGTGTCGTGGTCATTGGTATCTATCTGGTAGCGATATTTGCCGAATTCATCGCTCCCTACGCGCCGGACGTCGTGAACGCTCGTTATCTGTACGCGCCACCCCAGCCGCTCCACCTGTTCAGTACCGAAGGTGGCTTCCACTTTGCGCCGCACGTGTTTGGCTACAAATCCGTCGTGGATGCGGCGGCGGGCCGTCGCAACTTCACAGTCGATGAAACGCAGGTAGTCCCAGTAGGTCTGTTCGTTCAGGGGTCCAGTTATCAGCTTCTCGGCTTCATCCCCTGGGACCGCCATCTGATTGGACCAGTTCAATCCGACCAACCGATGTATCTCCTGGGCGCCGATCGTCTCGGCGGCGACATGTTTAGCAAGACCGTCTACGGCACGCGCATCTCAATGTCCATCGGCCTGGTAGGGGTCACGCTCAGTTTGATATTGGGCGTTCTATTGGGCGGCATCTCGGGCTACTACGGCGGTGCGATTGACACCGTCATTCAGCGCGTCATTGAGTTTCTCCGCTCGATTCCAACGATCCCGTTGTGGATGGGCCTCGCCGCGGCGTTGCCAACCAACTGGCCACCTCTGCGGATCTATTTTGGCATCACCATCATTCTTTCATTGATCGGATGGACGGGGCTCGCTCGCGTGGTGCGCGGCAGATTTCTGGCGATGCGCACCGAGGAGTTCGTCACCGCTGCCGAGCTTGACGGCGCCAGCGATATGCGCATCATCCTCCGCTATATGGCTCCGTCGTTCGCGAGCCACATTATCGCGGCGACCACCCTGGCCATTCCGGCGATGATCATCTCGGAAACATCGCTTTCCTTCCTTGGCCTCGGACTTCAGCCGCCGCTCGTAAGCTGGGGGACGTTGCTCAAAGAAGCGCAGAGTGTGCGCAGCATCCTTCAGGCGCCATGGCAATTGTGGCCTGCCGCCGCGGTCGTGGTTGCCGTCCTGGCGCTCAATTTCCTCGGCGACGGTCTGCGCGACGCCGCCGACCCCTACGCATGACGACATCAATCGGGTCCGACTGCTTGCTCGAGGTCCAGGATCTTCACGTGGAGTTCCCAACGCGCGATGGGGTCGTCAAGGCCGTCGACGGCGTCGACTTCAGCATCAAGCACAACCAGACTGTTGGCGTGGTTGGGGAAAGCGGCTCCGGCAAGACCGTGACGGCGCTCGCCATCCTCCAGGTCGTCAGCCAGCCCGGCAAGATCAGCGGTGGACGCGTCCTGCTGCGTCAGGAATCAGGCAATGCCGTCGATATCGCCAGTCTCAACCCGCGCGGCAAAGCTATCCGCGCGATCCGCGGCAAAGATATCTCGATGATCTTTCAGGAACCAATGACGTCATTCAGCATGATGCACACCATTGGGTTTCAGATCGTCGAGGCGATCCGACTTCACCAGAACATCGGCAACCACGAGGCCCGCTCCATCGCAATCGACATGTTGCGAAGAGTCGGCATCGCGCGACCGGAGGAACGCGTGGACGCCTATGCCTTCGAGCTTTCCGGAGGCATGCGCCAGCGAGCAATGATCGCGATGGCGTTGGTCACACATCCACGGTTGCTCATCGCCGATGAGCCGACCACCGCGCTCGATGTGACCCTGCAGGCGCAGATCATGGAGTTGATCCGCGAGCTGCAGCGCGAGCTCGGCATGTCGGTTTTGCTGATCACGCACGATCTTGGCGTGATTGCCGAGAATTGCGACGAGGTCATCGTTATGTACCTGGGGGAGGTGATGGAGCGCGCTGGAGTACAGCACTTGTTTGCCGACCCGCTCCATCCCTATACCCGCGCCCTGCTGCGATCGATCCCACGCCTCGGCCACGGCAAGGAATGGGAGCTCGAACCCATCGAGGGCATGGTCCCGAGCCCGTACAACCGTCCGACGGGCTGTCCGTTTCATCCGCGCTGCCCCGCGTTTATCCCAGGCAAATGCGACACGCTCCGGCCCGAGCTGGTCGAAGTCGGCGACGGTCGCGCGGTTCGCTGTCACCTGTATTCGCTATGACGGCTGAGAGCATCCTTCAGCTCAAGAACCTGCGCAAATACTTTCCCATCCGGCAGGGTATGCTCGGGCGAGTCCGCGGCCATGTGCGGGCGGTCGACGACGTGAACCTTAGCGTGCACGCCGGTGAAACCCTGGGCCTCGTTGGTGAGAGCGGTTCAGGCAAGACCACGCTGGGACGCTCCATCGTGCGCGCGCACGCCCCGACTGACGGGCAGATTCTGTACCGACGAGCGGACGACACCAGCGTGGACCTGGCCAAGCTCAGTCGCAAGGAGCTCCGTCCGTACCGCCGCGAGCTGCGAATGATTTTTCAGGACCCGTTCTCGTCGCTGAATCCGCGCATGACGGTGATGGATATCGTCGGCGAACCACTCCGCATCCATGGATTGGCGAGCGGGCGAGTGCTGGAGGAGCGCGTAGCGCACACGCTGGAGCGTGTCGGACTGCGGCCGGAGGTGATGCGCCGCTACCCGCACGCCTTCAGCGGCGGCCAGCGGCAGCGGATTGGCATCGCGCGAGCCATCGTGCTCGATTCACGCCTGGTGGTTGCCGACGAGGCGGTTTCGGCGCTCGACGTCTCGGTCCGCGCGCAGATCTTGAAGTTGTTGCAGAGCCTCAAGCGCCAGATGAACCTGACGTACCTGTTCATCTCGCACGATCTGAGCGTGGTGGAATACATCGCCGACCGCGTTGCGGTGATGTACGTCGGCAAAGTTGTGGAGCTGGCCGGCACCGAAGCGCTGTACCACCGGCCGATGCACCCGTACACGGAGGCGCTGATGTCGGCTGTGCCGAATCCGGATCCGACGCAACGCTCGAAACGCGTGGTGCTCTCAGGCGAAATTCCAGACCCGGCGAACCCGCCGAGCGGCTGCCACTTCCATCCGCGCTGCCCGTATGCGCAAGCACGTTGCAAAACAGATCCGCCCGAGTTGCGCGAAGTCGCCCCTGGACGGCTGGCGGCGTGTCACTTTGCCGAACAGCTGAGCCTCCGCGGCGCCGGCGAACGGTAGGATCGTCAACTCTTACTCGTGCCGAACCCGCCCCGGCAGCACTTGCCTGCGCAGCGATTCTGCACGCGCGCGGTTGGTGCGTTCGATCTCCTCCCGACGTGGGATCGCATCCCAGGAATCGGTATCGTCCAGCATTGATGCTGGCATGGGCCAGAAGTCGTGACGGCGAGCGATTTCAGTCCACCGCGCGCTCCAGTCTTCAGGAACACTTGCAAGCAACGCGGAGCGGTTCATTTCGGCCCACACCAACGCCCAGCTGCGCGGCACCACGCGCACCCAGTCGTAGCCGCCGCCACCGAGTGCGACCCAACGCCCACCGGTCAGGCGATGCGCCAGATCGTGTACCAGCTTTGTTTGGACCGCAAACGCGCGCGTTGACAGCCCCAGATGGGTAATCGGATCCCAGCGGTGCGAGTCACAGCCGTGCTGAGAAACGATCACGTCCGGCGCGAACGCTTCGGCCACAGCCGGCACCAGCGACGTTAGGCACTCGAGCCACGACTGGTCTTCAGTGAACGGCTCAACCGGGAGGTTCAAACTGTATCCGCGACCCATGCCTTCGCCTAATTCCTCAGAGAATCCGGTGCCCGGGAACAAGTGTCGCCCCGTCTCGTGGATCGAGAATGTCAGGACACGTGGGTCATCGTAGAAAGCGGTCTGCACTCCGTCGCCGTGGTGGGCATCGAAATCCAGGTACAGCACGCGCGTCTCGCGTTCGCGCAGCGCCGCGGCGATAGCGATCGCGGCGTCGTTGTACACACAGAAACCAGAGGCGCGCTCCGGCATTGCGTGGTGCAGACCACCGGCCGGATTGAACGCGTGGTCGTACTGGTGGTCCAGCACGCCTCGCAGCGCGTTGAGCGTGCCGCCCGCGATCAGGGCCGACGCCGTGTGCATGCCCGCGAACGCGGGTGAGTCACCGGGCCCAAGCCCCCACCTTCGGGCTTCCGCCGCCATCAGCAGATCACTAGAGAAATGATCGAGGCGCTGCACGGCATCCACGTACTGGGGCCGATGCACGAACTGGAGCTCGTCGATGCTTGCGGCGGGCAGCTCCAGTCGTTGGTCTGAACGCGGGCCAAGACCCAGAGCGGCGATCAGCTCGAGTGAGGTGCCCATGCGCTCCGGGCGGAGCGGATGCTGAGGACCGAAGTCGTATGTCTGGTAGTCGGATCGGTAGACCAGGCGCGCCTGGCAATCAGCCACCCCCAGCATGGCCTCAGTCCACGGAGTTGTCGCGAATATAATCGTAGTTCAGATCAAGGCCGAGACCCGGGGCGGCCGAGACGTGGACCATTCCATTGGAGTCCATCGGATCCACGGGCGAGTTCAGCCAGGCCGGCGTGGCGTCATAGTCGATGAACGGATGCAGCAGCCCGCGTTCATAGTACAGGCCGGGCGTGCCCATGGCGCACAGCACATGCAGGTTACCCACGCCACCACCGTGCACCTCCATGTTCATGCCGAAGGCCTCCGCCAGGTGCGCAATCTTTATCAGTGGCGTAATCCCGCCCACGTCGCCGACTCCCGCGCGAAGCATATCGCACGCACCGGCGCGAATCCACTCCGCACGCGAGAACATCTTGCCCTCCACCGTCTCCGGGCCGCAGATGGGTAGCGCAGTCTGTTCGCACAGCCACACGTAGCTGGACATGCTGTGCTCGTCCATGGGCTCTTCCATCCACAAAAACTTCAATTCTTCCAGCCCTTTGGCCAATTCCAGAGCTTCCAGACGCGAGTAGTAATGGAACGGATCCAACATCAAGGGCACGTCGGGTCCGAGCGCTTCGCGCACTGCCGAACACGCTTGCAGATCATGTCTCACCGAAGGAGCACCTGGCAACGGCGGTTGCCAGGTGTGGAGCTTGAACGCCGGATAGCCCCGTTCACGCACGCACCAATCCGCGTAACGCGCATAGGACTCTGGTGTGTCGAGCCCGCCGGGCAGGTCATCGCCAACCATTGTGCTGGCATACGCGGGCACGCTTTCCCGGGTTGCACCGAGCAACCGGTGGATTGGCTGGCCGAGAACTCTGCCGACGAGGTCCCACAACGCGAGGTCCACCACCGTCAACACGCGGTCCGGCAGCGAACCGAGGTTGAGGCGCTGCCGCTCTTTCAGGTGATTCCAGACCCGCTCATGGAAGAAGGGGTCCTCGCCGAGGACAACTTCGTTCACGGTCCGAAGTGCAGCCGGCGTTAGCGAGCCGAGCGCGTTGCCAGTGGCGCCATCGTCGGTGGTGAGGGTCAGAAGCGATTGCGTGGCGTCGTGTTCATCACCCGGGTGGCCGTGGCCGTGGGCATCACGCACCATGCGGGAGCGGTATCGGAACGTTTGAACGCGTACTTCGGTGATTTTCACACTGCACCTATCAGATTGAGCTCGTCCGCAAAATGACACGCCGCGACGTGGCCGGGCGCCAGCTCACGTAGGGGCGGCGCGTCGGTCCGACAGATCTCGCGCGCGTAGCGGCACCGCGGATGAAAATGGCAACCCGTTGGCGGATCAGCCGGATTCGGCACGTCGCCAGAAAGAACGATGCGCTCGCGCTTTTGCTTCGGATGCGATGCCGGAATGGCCGAAAGCAGCGCCTCGGTATAGGGATGCCCCGGTCGGCGATACAGTTCGTCGGCCGGCGCCAGCTCTACGATGCGGCCCAGGTACATCACTGCCACCCGATCGCTCAGATGCTCCACCACCGACAGATCGTGCGCGATAAAGAGGTACGACAGGCCGAAGCTGGACTGCAGGTCTTTGAGCAAGTTGATCACCTGGGCCTGGATCGAAACGTCCAGTGCTGAGACCGGCTCGTCGCACACAATCAGCCTTGGCTGGAGTGCGAGCGCGCGAGCGATCCCAATGCGTTGCCGCTGTCCACCCGAAAACGCGTGCGGGTACCGACTCATATGCTCGACGCGCAGGCCGACGCACTCCATCAGCTCGCGGACTCGCGCGCGCCGCGCGGCTGCGTCGCCAATGCCGTGAATGGCCAGCGGCTCGCTCACGATCTCGAATACCGTCATACGCGGGCTCAGCGACGAAAACGGGTCCTGGAAGATGACCTGCATGTCCCTGCGATACGGCTTCAACTGCCGGCGCGTTAGACCGGTGAGATCCACCATCTGGTCCGCATGGCGCAGGTGGATCTCGCCCGCGGTGGGCTGCAGTGCACGCAACACCAGGCGGCCGGTGGTGGTTTTGCCGCAACCTGATTCACCCACGAGACCGAGCGTTTCGCCGGCGCGCAAATCGAAGCTCACCCCGTCGACTGCTTTGACTTCGCCCACGGTGCGGCGCAACAACCCACGCTGAATGGGGAAATACTTCCTGAGGTCTCGGACCTCGAGCAGTGCACCGTCGTTCATGGGTAGAGCGTGCAGCGGACCCAGTGGCTAGGCTTCACTTCGCGGAGGGGCACGTTCCTTGGGCCGTAGCACGCATCGCGCTTGGGTGCGGGGCAGCGCGGAGCGAACGTACAACCCTCGCGGAGGTTGAACGGATCCGGCACGCTGCCCGGAATCGCGGCGAGTCGGCGCTTGACGTCGCCGCCAACCCGGGGCAAGCTGCGTAAGAGTCCGACTGTGTATGGATGCAGCGGCTCGTCGAAGATTGCGGCCGTTTGCGCCATCTCAACGATGCGACCGGTGTACATGACGGCCACGCGGTCCGCCAGCTCCGCGATGACACCCAGGTTGTGCGTAATCATGAGAATCGCCATGTGGAACTGCTCCTGGAGCGACTTCAGCAGCTCCAGAATTTGAGCCTGGATGGTGACGTCGAGCGCGGTCGTCGGCTCATCAGCAATGAGCAGCCGCGGATTGCAGGACAGGGCCATCGCGATCATCGCCCGCTGGCGCATCCCGCCGCTGAGCTGGTGTGGATACTCGTCGTAGCGTTGTCGCGGATTTCCGATGCCTACTTGCGCAAGCATATCGACTGACCGCTCAAACGCCTGGCGCCTTCCCACACGTTGATGGAGCATAACTGCCTCGGAAATCTGCGAGCCGACCGTGTGCACTGGTGAAAGTGACGTCATCGGTTCCTGGAAGACCATCGCAATCTCGTTTCCGCGTATCGAGCGGACCAATGGTCCACGTGGGTCAACGCCTGCGAGGTCCACCAGGCTGCCGTCGCGGCGTTGGAACTCCACGCCACCGTTCATCAGGCGAGCGTGCGGTGGTAGTAGTCGCAGGATCGAATGCGCGGTCACGCTTTTGCCACAGCCGGATTCACCAACCAGGCCCAGGGTCTCTCCCGGTGCAATTTCGAATGAAACTCCATCAACGGCGCGGACTGTGCCGTCTGGTGTTTCGAAGTACGTTGCTAAGTTGTCGATGCGCAGCAGCGCGGTCACAGGATGGCCGAGTGCGGATCAGTCGCGTCGCGCAGTCCGTCTCCCAGGAAATTGAAGGCGAGCACCGCGAGGGCGATGAACACCACAGGCATCAAGAGCCACGGAAAATACGCCAAGGTCTGAATATTCTGCGCATCCTGCAGCAGCGTGCCCCAGCTCACCAATGGTGGACGAATACCAATGCCAAGGAACGTCAGCGCAGTCTCGGCCAGAATCATCCCAGGCACCGCCAGGGTGGAGACGACGATGATGTGGCCAGAAACCTCCGGCAGCAGGTGGCGGAAGATCACGCGCATGTCGCTGCCGCCCGCGAGCTGGGTAGCCAGTACAAACTCCGCGTCGCGCAGCGCCAGCACCTTGCCGCGCAGTTGGCGTGCCAGCCAGGTCCAGCCAATGAACGACAGCACCACGCTAATGGCGAAGTACACCTGCAAGGCAGGCCAGTGTGGCGGGAAGGCGGCCGCCAGGGCCATCCACAACGGAATTGCGGGAAACGAGCGGACCACTTCAATAATGCGTTGAATGACGTCGTCCACCCAACCACCGAAATAGCCGCTGGAGACGCCCAGCACCGAGCCAATCAGCAAGCTGAGAAGAACGCCGACCAGGCCGATCGTCAGCGAAATCTGACTGCCGATCAGCAAGCGCGAGAGCTGGTCGCGACCCTGGCGATCGGTCCCGAACAAAAACACCCCGAAATTCTTGTCACTCACACCGTAGAGGTGTAAGTCCATCGGGATCAAGCCCAACAGATGGTATGGCTCACCGTGGACGAGGAACTGGATGGGTATTTTTCTGGTCGGATCGGGCGCATAGGTACGCCGCAGGGTCTCGGGGTCAACTGACGACATCTGGGCAAGAATGTGCGGATAGACCCTGCCGTCGTCGACGAGATACACGGGTTGCGGCGGGACGTATACCGCGGCGTCGAAACGCTGGTCGGCATCGTATGGCGCAAGAAAGTTCGCAAATGCTGCCGTCAGATAAAACGCCACCAGGACGATGCCACCCACCACCGCAATCCGATTGCGCAGAAACCTTCGCCGAACGAGTTTCCACTGCGTGGTGGCATACCGTCTTTCTGCTTCTTCGGTTACGCGTTCGGGTTCCTCGCTAACGTGCTCCGGGTAGGCCCATGTGGTAGTCGTATGGGATTCGAGCTCGGTGCTCATGTGTAGCGGATCCGCGGGTCAGCCCATGCCAGGAGCACATCCGCGAACAGATTGCCGAGCATCAGCAGCGCACTCAACATCAGGAGAAACGTGCCCGCCAGATAAATATCCTGGTTGATCAGCGCGTGCAGGAACAGTGGACCAGTCGTCGGCAGCGACAGCACGATGCCCAGGATTGTGGCGCCCGAAATCAGATTGGGCAGGTGCATGCCCATCACGCTGATCAATGGATTGATGGCCACTCGCACGGCATATTTATTGACAACCGTTCGTTCTGGCAGCCCTTTGGCGCGAGCGGTGGTGACGAACTGTTCGTTCAGCGTTTCAAGCAGATTGCCGCGCATGATGCGGATCAACTGCGCGGTGCCGGCGGCGCCGAGAATGATCGTCGGCCACAGTAGGTGATTGGCGAGATCCAGGACCTTTGGAATACTCCACGGCGCACTTTCGAGATCAGGCGAGTTGAGGCCACCGACTGGTGCGTTGAACACAAACACGCCAACGAACAGGTAAATCAGCCCGAGCATGAAATCGGGGATGCTGAGGCCGAGAAAGCCGAGCGTGGTGAGACCGAGGTCTTGCCAGGAATACTGGTGCGTTGCCGAGTAAATACCAATCGGAATGGCGACCAGCCACGTAAACAGAAGCGCTAAACCCGAGAGTACGAGTGTAAAACCCAACCTACTCCCAATGAGGTCACTCACAGGTTTTTTCCACTCGAAGGAGTAGCCAAAGTCTCCACTGGGAAAGCCTTTGACCCAATTGACGTATTGCACCCACATCGGTTGGTCGAGGCCGTACTGGATGCGGAGCGCATCCAGCGCGGCCTGGTCAATCGAGCCTCCACTGTCCGCCGCGTTCGCCTGTAGGCTGGTGAGAAAGTCACCCGGTGGCAGTTGGATGATGATGAACGTCAGCACCGACACCAGAAACAACGTTGGTATCATCGCCAACACGCGACGAACGATGTAGGTCAGCATTGGCTAGCGCCCAATCGACCGTCAGGCCTTTTTGTAGAAGAACTGGCTCGGGTCCAGATTCCCTGGACTCATGTAAATCCAGTCGGTCACCGCATTCTCGGGCACGTTGCGGAAGTTGTTTTTCACCACGGTGATCGAAGGCACTGCGCCAACGGTGCCCATGGTCCACAGGTTGTCCGCGTTGAGCTTCACAATCTGTTTTCCAAGGTCAACCTGCTTGGCGTCATCCGTGGATCCTTTCAACTGGTCGAAGAGGTCCAGCGCTTTGGCCATGTCGGCTTCCGGCTTTTCGCCTTTCGCCCCGCGCGACGAATACCAATCGCCAACCTTCGGCGCGAACCACGATCGGTTGTCGTACGGCAACAGGTAGATCGGATCGACGAAGGGCTCCAGCGCGCGGTCGGTGCCCCACACCGCGATACCAACCTGGTTATCCAGCGCCCGGGGCCAGAACGACTCGCGCTGCGAGGACTTGAGCACTGCCTTGAGTCCGATGTTCTCCCAGTCTTTACGCACCAGCTCCGTCGCATCAAAGACGGCGCCCTTCGTCTGGTATGTCTCGATGGTGAGCTCCAGTGGTTGCCCGTTCGACATCATCCAGACCCCGTCGGGACCCTTGGAGAGTCCAGCTTGCTGCAGCAGCGACGCGGCTTTATCCGGGTCGAACTGGGCGTATTCGTCGCCAGTCTCCGACACGTAATATGGCGAATCTGGAATGAGCACGGCATTCGTTTCGCGACCGAGGCTGAAGAAGCACACGTCGTTGATCCGCTTGCGATTGATCGCATATGAAAGCGCCTGGCGGAATCGGAGGTCGCGGAAGATCGGCCGCAGGTCGGCATCATCGAAAGTCTGATTGATGAACAGCGCGACCTGCGAACCGTTGGCGTCCGGCCAGCGCAAGACGCGGTAGTCGCCGCGCTGCTTCGACTCCTGGAGCAGCGTGTACTTGGCAATATCGATGCGGCGGAACTGCATGTCGATTTCGCCGTTGACCGCCTTCAGATTCAGGGCTTCGCTATCCTCCACCAGCTCCACGCGTAGCTCGTCGATATACGGCAGCTGGTTGCCGGCGGGATCTACCTTCCAGTAATAGGGATTCCGGCTGGCAACGATTGCCCGGTCGCCCGGCTGCCACGAGGTCACGCGCCACGATGTCATCGAGGGACGCCCCGGATCCAGGTCGTCCGCCTTTTCGTTGAACGTCTTGTAATCCGTCAGCGCCGAGTTGTACTTAGGGTGGAACTGCTTGAGGTAATGCGCCGGCGCAAAGAAGCCGAATCGCTCGAAGTTCAGCGGCCACTGGTTGCCATGGAACGCGAGCATGCGCAGCGCCATGCCATTTGGCGCAGGGAAGGTGAGTCGTACTTGCTCGGGACTGAGCGCCTCGACTTTCATCGGCTCGTCGTTGATGACCCACTCCGAGGGTGGTGATGGGGTGAGGCTCTTGTCGAGGGCAATGTCGTTCCACCAGAACAGAATGTCGTCGGTAGTGAACGGTTCGCCGTCCGACCATTTCAGGCCCTTGCGCAACGTCAACGTCAATTGTTTGTTGTCGGGACTGAACTCCCACTTCTCTGCCAGCCCGGGCTGGATCGGCTGGTGCGGATCGCGCGGCCAGCGCAAAATCGCCTCGTACACGTTGCGGCCGTACGCGTGAAAATCGGCAACACCCGTGAAAGCGCCGCGCCAGGTGCCGCCGTACTGGCCAACCTCCTCGATCGGCTGGACCACCAACGGATTCGCCGGCAGGCGCTGCTCAACCGGCGGCAGCTTGCCTTGCTTGACCAGATCGGCCAGCTGTGGCGCCTCGGTGAACTTCGTCGGCGCCGCCGCCGCCGCCGTTGGAGCAGCCGCGGCTGCTGGTGCGCTGGTTGCCGCGCCGGCCGGCGCGGTGGTGGCCGCCGGGGCGGCCGGAGGCGTCGTCGGCTTTGGCACGGCGGCCGACTGTGTCGGGGCTGCTGGCGCGGATGGCGAACAGGCGGCGAGCACGCCGGCGCCAGTTGCGAAGCCCACCAGGCGGACGAACGAACGTCGATTCAGGCGACCCTGACCGTCGAGCGCGGCCATGCTTCCATGCCCTCCCTGATACGCCCATACCCGTATGGGAAGTGGGCTTGCACGTTGTGCAGGATACTGCAATATTGCTTGCAGTCAAGTGCAGTCCGGCGTCCAGAGCATCGAGACCGCCGTTGCCGCCCGCTATGAGCGGCTCAGTCCTAGCCAGCGGCGCGTCATCGATCGCCTGCTCATGGACACCCGCTATGCGGCCATGACCTCGGCGCCGGAGCTGGCCGCCGACGTTGGTGTCAGCGAGTCAACGGTCACCCGCGCGGCACAGTCGCTTGGCTATGCCGGCTATCCGGAGCTGCGTTCGCACTTGCGGGATCGGCTGGTGGGAGGGGTGCCGGAGCGCATCCAGGCGAGCGCTGCCGGGCTCGGTAGCGGCGAAGCCGCGGCGGCGGTGCGCGTCATGCTCGAAGATGCTGAAAGCGTGCGGGCGTCGGCGGAGGATCTCGATCTGCTTGCCTTTGCGGCGATCGTCGATGAGTTGATCGGCGCTAGGCGGGTGTACGTCTTTGGTGCGCGCGGCTCGCATGGGCTGGCGCTGATGCTCTCAATCGGCCTGCGGCTGCTGCTGCGCGACGTGTGCTTGCTCACGCTGGGAGTTGGCGACCTCCCGGATCAACTGCTCGGAGTGGGACCGCGGGATACGGTGGTGGCGATCAGCTTTCGGCGCGTGGATCGCACGGCGGTTGGCGTTTTGAAGCACGCCAACTCTTCAGGTGCCACGACGGTGGGCCTGGTGGATTCGCTGTCCAGCCCTGTTGCCAGGGTGGCGGACCATCGGTTGGTGGCACGCCTGGGCGCGTTGCGGCTGATGCCCTCCTATGCCGCGGGCGCGAGCCTCGTGAATGCGCTCACCACCGTCGTTGCGCTGCGCGCCCGCGATGTGAAACCCGACCTGCAGCTAGCCGAGCGTCTCTGGCACGACTTCGCGACCTACGCCGAAAGATAATGTCCCACCCGCCCAAAAGTGGGAGGGCGGGTGGGACCTTATTCACCACTTAGGCATATGGGGCAGCCAGTCGGGGCGGCGCTCGCGCATGGCACTGACGTCGTCGCGGGCGAGTCCCGCATGCTGCTGATAGGCTTCGTGGGCCGCGGCGAGCTTGTCCTCATCAATGCTCACGCCG
>JAFAZN010000038.1 GCA_019239775.1 Chloroflexota bacterium | reverse complement strand
GAGCGCATGCAGACGTACGTCGCCAATTTCCCCGGCGTGATTGGTCTCGTTGGCTCAGACTCGGAACTGGCACGAGCCCAGGTGTCGTTCAATGTGCTGTCGCAGCGCCGAGAAATCGGCAATGGGGACTACCTGCTCGACCACACTGCAGCAACGTACCTGGTCAACGCAGGCAGCGAGATCCAGTTGGCCTATCCGTACGGCACGCCGCCCGACGACGTCCTCTCCGACCTGCAGTCTATTTTGCGATGAAACTCACGGACCCGAACGAGACTGGCGTCAGGCAAGCACGGGCGTTGGGATTCGCACCAGTACCAGCGTGCCAGTACCCGTCGCGCTGACAATCTCGAGCGTCCCGCCGATCGACTCGGCACGTTCGCGCATCGTCGCCAATCCGAAGTGTGGCGCGGCGTCGGCAACACCACTCCGCGCACGCTGGATGTCGAAGCCGCGTCCATCGTCCTCCACCACCGCCTCAACCGCGGTCGGTGTCTCCACCAACCGCACTGCCACTCGGCTGGCGTTAGCGTGTTTGCGAACATTCGCGAGCGCTTCCTGAACGATCCGCAACAACTGCAGCTCCGCGGCCGGCTGCAGCGCGTCGAGTCGTCCTCCAGCGGGTTCCACCACCAGCTCAGCCGCGACTCCGCTCTGCTCGCGCCAGCGCTCCACGTACTCGGTCAACGCTTCCAGCAGGCCGCGGTGTGGACTGAGCGAGGTCCGCAAGGCGAGGATCCCCTCTCGCACATCTGCGTAGGCGGCGCGTGCGGCCTCACCCAGCTGGCGCACCTGCTGGCAAGCGCGTTCAACCTCATTCCGCCCCAGTAGCTCTTCGACCGCCTGCGCCTTGGTATTGACATAGCCAAGCACCTGGGCCAGCGAATCGTGCATCTCGCGAGCAATCCGCTCGCGCTCCTCGGTGATTGCAAGTTCATGCACACGACGGTGTAGTCGCGCGTTTTCGATCGCCAGCGCAGCTTGCGTGGCGAAGCGCGCGAGCGTATCTTCGTCGTCTTGCGAAAACGTCGACGAACGCGCATCGAGCTTGTCCGCCAGGTACAGGTTGCCGAGGATCTTGCCACCCGAGACAACTGGCACCGCCAGGAGCGCGTGCATCGTCGGGTGGTGCTCCGGGAAGCCGACCGAACGCGGGTCCTGGGTGAGGTCCGCCAGCCGCAACCGCTGGCCCTCGCTCAGCACGACCGACAACAACCCATGGCCGACCGGTAGCGAACCAATCCGCTGGCGCTCATCGGACGAAATGCCGGCCGTGAGAAACGCCTCGATGCCACCGTTGGGTGCGGGAACCGACAGCGCCCCGTACTGCGCACCAATCAGCTCTGCTGCGCAATCGACAACTTTCTGGAGCACGCGTTCCAGTCCCAGTTCGCCCGAAATGTCCAGGCTCGCTTCATGCAGCGCCAGCAGTTCGCGATTCTGCTGCTCCAGGCGTGCCTGCATTCGCTCGATGCGTCCGAACACCGTCTCTGAGAAGAGCAAGACGGCAAACAGGACGATGCCGCCAATGAGAAGGTCACCAGGCCAGGCCTGCAGGAAGTCGACGCGTACGGTGCGGCGGAGAGCGTCGACCAGCACCAGGAATGCGAGTGGTGCGACGATGGTCGTCCACTTCAGTTGCCGCAGGCTCACGCCTCAAGTATGGGCGATCCTCGTGACGGTCGCACCAGGAACAGAATCTGAGTTAGAGATAAACAGCGGCCCACCCCAACGGGTAGCTGGAAAAACCACCCCGCGGGGCGTGGTACGGCCAACTCCACCTGGCGATACTCGAATCGAAGTTGCTCATACGACCTACCAAAGGAGGTCTCGAAACGCATGTTCAAGGTGGAGAAAGTGACCGACACGAACGGTCGGGTGTGGATCCAGGATCCGCCCATTGCCAGATTTCTGTTTCAGGGAACGCTGGCGTCGTGGTTCTGGTTGGTTGTGCGCGTGTACGTCGGCTACGACTTCCTGACAGCCGGCTGGCACAAATTCACCACGCCCGAGTGGATGAATGGCACCGGTGCCGGCATCATCGGCTTCTGGAAAGGTGCGCTCGGCACGACGGCCTCGGGCGCGCCAGTCATCACGTTTGACTGGTATCGCAACTTCCTCCAGTTCCTGCTGGACACCAACAGCGCCGGCTGGTTCAGCTACGTGATTGTCTTCGGCGAACTTGCCGTGGGTATTGGTCTGATCCTGGGCGCATTCGTCGGACTGGCCGCGACCGGTGGACTGCTCATGAACATGGCGTTCATGCTGGCTGGCACCACCAGCACCAACCCGGTGCTTGCAATCCTGGGAGTGCTGTTGATCCTGGCCTGGAAGAACGCGGGCTACATCGGCCTCGATCGCTACCTGCTGCCGCTGTTCGGCACGCCGTGGAAGCAAGCACCGCCAGTACCCGCCAAGATCAAAGTGACCGCGGTTCCTGCAGCAGCGTCTCGCTGACCAGACCGAGACACCCGCGGGGTAGGACCTCCGGAGCAAATGCTCCGGAGGTCCTTTTCAATCCATCCGGCAGAAAGAGGCAGAACGATACGAAGTGCCCGACGTCAACAAGCTGCGTCTGCTCCGCCCACGCGGACGCGTGCGCCACAGCGTCCACCTAAAACCACCCGCCGGGGTGGGGACAAAGTCACCAGCCAGGAGTAACTTGCAATGAAGGAGGAAGCCGATGTCCGCAATCCTGGAACGCACCGTTGCACGAAGAGGAGAGGTCAGTCCACGTAGTTACTCGTCCGACTGGGAAATGCCGAGCGGGCCGGTGCAGCACAGTACGCAGCCGCGAGTAGCGGCCCCCACATTCGTCTACCGTGGCTACGCCGAAGCGCACTTGCGGGGCCAGTCGTGCCACGTGGTCGGCGCGGCAAAAGCCGACGAGCGGATGGTCGTCATGGCGTGCGGTTGCCAGGTAAGCGTGCCGTGGTGGACCCTCGAGCCGATTAACTAGCGCATTGTATTGGAGCCGGGCACGCACGGCACGTAGTAACGTTCACCAGCGCACGCGCGGCACACCGGGCCGGTGGCGCAAGTCAACTCGCGCCCGTCGAGAACTTCTTCGCCACACACGGTGCAAGTGACGCGCACGCCGGGCGAGCCCAGCAGGCGAGCTTTTCCGGCTACGCCGCCAACTCCGTGATTTCAGCGGGTTCAATGGACAGAGTGACGGTCAACCCACGCGACGGATGTGAGAAAATCCAGCCGGTTGCTCGCGTGGCATCTGCGAGCGCGCGTTGCTGCGGCACCAGCACGCTATTTGTGTGAAGGCCAGACGCACGAGCAGGATCGAGGCAGCAATCACCATGAGTGCTCGTTTGCGCCCAGAGAGCGGCACCTGCGCAAGCTCCAGCCGTTCGCCCAGGATAGTGAACACCAGAAAGCCAGTCCACCACGGCACCACCGCTGGGATTGGCGGTCCGCCAGCCAGAGCGCGTTGCCAACCAGCCAGACGGCCGCGCTCACAAGCAGCAGGATCGTGGACCTTTCCGGCCGCACGCGGTGGATGAGTCCGAAAATGATCATTAGCACTGCGCTGCAAGCGACCAGCAGCGCCGCGCCGAGTTGCGTCGGCAGGCCAATCAGCAAGGCGAGACTTCCGAGCCCGGCCAGCCCGGGTGCCAGAAACGCCCAGCGCTCAGCCTGTGCCACTGCACGCTCCAGGGCGATGACAACTCCGAGAAAGCCGCCCACCATGAGCGGGCGCCACTATCTACCGGGTTGCAGCCCCGCCTGAGAATCGCCGCGTATGCGGTTGCGCGCGATGCGCTCGCCCGTGGTGGCTGGCTCGCGCTGCGTTACCTCGAGCCGATCGACCCACTTGACGCTGGAGAAACACTGGCCACCTGGCACCACCAGCCGCCACGGGCCACCGTGCCCCACGGGTAGCGGCAGGCCGTCGAGGGTGTCGCTGAGCACGACCTCGGCCGCCTGCTGTAGCGGGACGGCGATGCTGTAGTCGCCGGAGTGAACACATACGAAACGCGCAGCATTCAGTGGCTGCGCCAGTTCGAGCACACCCGCCAGTATGACTCCTCCCCAGCGCAGGCCAGGCACCTTCCAGCCTTCCTCGCAGACGAACGGCTCTTCGATCGTCACTCGCGGAAGCGCGGTGAGCTCGGTGGAGTCTACGAGCAGCTCATGCGCAACCAGACCATCGATACGGACCCTGCTTCGGGCTGCTCGTGAATGAACCGCACCGGGCACCGGGTGTTCTGGCAGACGGTCACGAATTTCCACAGATGCGCTCTCTCCAGGACCTTAGCGCATCGGTACCGAAGGCGACCTGTGCTACGCCAGAAAACTACCCACGTCGTGAACGCTCCTCGGCGCGTTCACTGCCTATCAGGTCGATGTGGTGCGTCTGAGCGAGAACCAGCTGCTGGAGCAGAAAAGGTCGCAAGTTCGATCCATTCTCTTGCGAGCGGCGCTCTCTTACGCTGCAGAATCGCGCCCTTTGTCATTCGTTGGAATACCCTGTGGATGCTCGGCCCCCATCCCATTCGAACAGGCGTGCTGTCGCAGCTCCAAAGACGATCCCGCCGATGTGAGCCATGTACGCGACACCGTCACTTGCGACTCCCGCAACGGTTCCAACTTCACTGAAAAGTTGCATCAGGAACCACACCCCAATGAAGACGAGTGCGGGCACCAGGGTGACTCGCGCAAACCAGCCAATCATCAGGACCGACTTGATCTGATCGCGCGGGTAGGTGATCACGAATGCACCCATGACCGCGGCGATCGCGCCACTGGCGCCCAGCGACGGAATCGTCGAGCCTGGATCGATGGCAATTTCCGCCGCGGACGAGGCAAGTCCACCAAGGACGTAGAAGATGAGATAGCGTGCCCCGCTCATCGCATCCTCCACTTCGGGACCAAAAGCCCACAGAAACACCATGTTGCCGATGATGTGCTCCCAGCCAGCATGCATGAACATGCTGGTCAGCACGGTGTACAGGTGCTGCCCCGAGACAACATCCGCGGGCACCATCGAATACGCATTGACAAAGTCGTCGCCGCCGATCAGCTCGAGCACAAATACCAACGCGTTCACACAAATGAGCCCGGCGGTGACGATCGGGAAACTCACCGTGCGGCGCGAAGCATCACCCAGCGGAATCATGCGTCAATCAAGCCTCCCGCGACGGCGTAACCCGGGCGTTGCGGAAGGTCAACACATAGTGCACCGCCGGCCAATGGGGGCTGGTCGCCACCGCGTTGTGGTGAGTCCTGCGCATCGCGTTGGTCCAATCTCGGCGCGCAGCGTCAGCTGCTGAAAGCAAGCGCGAGATACAACGCATCGATTGCCAGGATCAGCAGCGCGGGCATGAGCTCTCGCCCGCGATCCCCCGTCCGCACGTGCGTGAGGATGGCTGCGAGCAGCAGCACGGCCAGACACATGCCGGCGGCCAGACCAAGGGGCCGCCACAGCAGTCCAGCCAGCACGCCGACGGCTGCACCCAGCTCAGCCAGGCCAATCAGTTGGTAGCGCTGCCAGGCAATGCCGAAGCGTGCGGCAGACGCGCGCATTTGCGGGTGATTTGTCAGCTTTCCGCCCGCCGGGATCAAGCAGGCGGCGGCGAGGATCAGTGAGAGGGTTGTGAGCATGACTTGAAGTTCGACCTCGGCAGGATGAACTGTCTTCAGCCGATTCGGTCGATAATTGTCCTTCGCTACCACGCCGGACGCCCTCGCGCGACTGGCCGGACTTGTCTGACGCGGCGACGATGGATACTGTTGCGGGGTGCTGAGGGTCGTGGGAAGGCCACGACGATAGCAAGCGTCTTTTGAACCGGCCCAGTCGGGGAGATCGCTTTGGTAACGCATCTGAGAGGTTCCGTAGGCGGGCCAGCGCGCAGGGGTGCACCTTCAGTGGTTGCACGACCGGAATTGTTCGCGCTGCTCTCAGCAGCCGCCGCGGGTGGGGTGACGCTCGTATCGGCGCCTGCCGGCAGCGGCAAGACGGTGCTGCTTCGGTCATGGATCGAGGATGCGGGACTCTCCGACCGGCTTGCGTGGGTCGGCGTCGATCGCGGCGAACAAGACACACAGCGGTTCTGGCTATGCGTGGTCGAGAGCCTACGAGAGATCAAGCACACACGCGAACTGGTCACGCAGGCCGCACCAACCCCGGATTTCGACGGGACGGCGCTGGTGGATCGGCTGCTGTCCCAGCTTGGCTCGCTCGAGGAACCACTTGTGCTCGTGATCGACGATCTCCATGAGCTGCAATCGTCAGTTGCGCTCGCGCAGCTCGAAACCCTGCTCACACGTCGACCTCCGTTGCTGCACGTGGTGCTGGCAAGCCGGCATGATCCAGGGCTCGGCCTGCACCGCTTGCGCCTGAACCAGCAACTCACCGAGATTCGCGCCTCGGACCTGCGCTTCACGCTCGAGGCGGCGCGCGAACTCCTGGGGGATTCCGGGATCGAGTTGTCGGACGAGAGTGTCTCTGCCCTGCATGCGCGCACGGAGGGCTGGGCGGCTGGCCTGCGTCTGGCTGCGCTTTCACTTGCCAGGCATCCCGAGCCCAAGCGATTTGTCGCCGAATTCACTGGGAGCGAGCGGACTGTTGCCGAATACCTGCTGGCCGAGGTGCTCGAGCGTCAGACGGAGGAGGTGCGGCGCCTGTTGCTGCGTACGTCGATCCTCGAGCGGGTCAATGGTGCGGTCGCCGACGTTCTGGTTGGCACGTCGGGCTCCGAGCGCATCCTGCAGGAGCTGGAGGCAGCGAACGCATTCATTGTCGCGCTCGACGCCGAGCGGTCCTGGTTCCGCTATCACCACCTGTTTGCGGACCTCTTGCGCCTGGAATTGCGGCGAACCGAGCCTGAAGCACTGGTACAGCTGCACCGGGCCGCGGCCGAGTGGTACACGGACCACCGGTTTGTGATCGATGCAATCCGGCACACCCAGGCTGCAGAAGACTGGAAGCACGCTGCCGAGCTGACGGTCGATCACACGTTGAGCCTGGCCCTGAATGGACAGCACGCAACGCTGACCGCGCTCATCAGCGCATTTCCTTATGACGCTCCACCCAGTGCCGAGCTCGCGTTGTTGTTCGCGTATCGCGAGCTGATTCAGCGATCGCTCGATGGCGCGGCGGCGTATCTATCGCTGGCCGACCGATACGCGACCGACATGCCCGATGTTCGGAACCGACGATTCGAGGTTGTGCTTGCGGTCACGCGCCTCACGCTTGCGCGCCGACGCGGGGACTTTGCCGCGGTACTCGAGAAGGTACGTGCGCTGCTCGACCCCGCGGATGCAGAAACACTGAGCGATGTCAGCCTCACCAACGAGGTCCGGGCCGTAGCGTTGATGAACCTTGGCATCGCCGAGCTGTGGGCCTATCGACGCGACGAGGCCCGGCGGCACTTGGAGCAAGGGCTCGAGTTGGCGCAGCGAATCGGCATGGCGTACGTCGAAGTCGGCTGTTTGAGCCATCTCGCCGCCCTGGACGCATGGCGCTCCTTCGCCCTGGTTCGCGAACGCTGCGGGAAGGCTATCGCGATCGCCGACGCGCACGGTTGGTCGACTGACCCGATCGTGTGCCTGGCGCTGGCCATGCTGGGCCTGATGGACGTATCGCAAGGACGCTTCGACTCCGCGCAGGCCTGGCTCGATCGGGCCGTTGCGACACTGCCGGCCGACCTCGAGCCCGCCACCGCACTCGTTATCGAGCGCGCCCGAGGCATGCTCCACGTCGGGCGTGGCCGCCTCGAGGAGGCGCTCGGCGCGTTCCGTGCTGCCGAACGGTTGCAGGGACTGCTCGTCACACCGCACCCGCTGGTGGCTCAGATGCGTGAGTGGCGCGTGTTGATGCTGCTGCGACTCGGTCGACTCCAGGACGCGCGTGCGGCAGTGGCCGACTTTTCCGACCAGGAGCGCGAGTGGGGGGAGGCGCGCACGGCGGTGGCGTCGGTCTGCCTGGCCGAGGGCGAGGTTCGCGCGGCGGCTGAGACGCTGGCTGACGTGCTGGATGGCACACTCCGCGTGCTCCATGCGGGCTCTCTCGCCGAGGCGCTGCTCGTCGATGCCATGGCTTGCGACCGGCTCGGGGATGCAGCGGGAGCCGAGCGTGACATCGAGCGCGCGCTCGAAATCGCCGAGCCAGACGCTCAGGTTTTTCCATTTGTGCTCACACGGCCGGTGGAAGTGCTCCAACGCCACCCGCGGCAACGTACGGCTCACGCGGCGCTGTTATCGGAGCTCCTCGACCTTCTGGCGGACTCGACACTCCAGCCACGCTCAAGGGAGCCACTGATCCTAAGCGAGGGCTTGAGTGACAGCGAACAGCGCGTGCTCGGATACCTTCCGAGCAATCTGTCGGCGCCCGAGATCGCCGCTGAGCTGTGCGTCTCGACAAGCACGATCAAGACGCACATGCGGCAGATCTATGCCAAGTTGGACGTGCACAAACGTACGGACGCCGTCCAGCGTGCCCGCGACCTGGGTCTGCTCGGGCCGTCAGCCCGCGCGCTACGCCGATCGGTCGGCTGAGGCGCCGGACCGTCGGCGGCTTGCCGACCGAAGGATTCATCCGATCCGGTCGATGCGCACTCATCCCTTCCGCGGTGATGCTGTGATGGTGCACGAGATGACTGAGCCGGTGCGCTATGAAATCCGGGTCCGTGGCGTGCTGGGTGAGACCTTGCTGGCCGCGTTCCCAGGTCTGCACGCGCAGGCCGACGCGGGCGAGACCCTCCTGACCGGAGCCCTGGCCGACGAAGCTGCGCTGCACGGCGTGCTGGAGCAGATTGAAGCGCTCGGCCTCGTGTTGCTGGAACTCCGCCGCGACGACGGCAGATACCGGCGAGGATCGACCGGATCGGTGGAGGACAACTCATCCTTTCGAAGTGGATCATGTTGACAAAGAAGTGCCTCGCTTGCGAGAGAAAGGAGGTCGATTGTCCGCAATCCCTGGTGTCGAGCACGACACACCGGTTGCAACCCGCGTACTGAGGCTCCCGCATATGCTGCACGCGAAGCACTAGCGGCATCGCCTGACGGTGGGCAATCTCACGATGATCAGCAATTCAAATTTGGAGGGAAATCAGAGGTCAAATATGGCTACATTCGGTGAACTTGTCGAGGCGGTTGGAGAGCTGCCTCGCCACTGGTGGTTACTTGCATTGCGCGGACTCGCCGCGATTGTTTTCGGGATTCTCGCTTTCATCTGGCCTGGGATCACGCTGGCGGTGCTGATCTTGTTCTTCGGCGCATACGCGGTTGTCGACGGCGTCGTGGCACTCTACGCCGCAACTCGGTCGCGCGGACAACACGTCTGGGCACCGGTGCTGGAGGGGATCGTCGGCATCGCGGCCGGACTGATCGCCTTCTTCTGGCCGGGCATTACGGCGCTCGCGTTAGTCATCGTGATCGCGGTATGGGCAATTGTCACTGGCGTTATGGAAGTCATCTTCGCCGTGGAGCTGCGCCACTTGATACCGAACGAATGGTTCCTGATCCTTTCGGGCCTGCTCTCGGTCGCTTTCGGAATTCTGCTGCTGGTTCAACCCGGTGCGGGTGCGCTCGCCCTCGTCTGGCTAATCGGCCTGTATGCCGTCATCTTCGGCATCGGCCTGCTGGCGTTTGCCTGGCGGCTGCGTGGACTGCTCGAGCACATGCCTCAGACGTCAACACGCGCAACGCAGGCCAGATCGGCTTAGGTCTGCGTCATAAGTGACAGGGCAATTCTGCTGATTCCATGTTGAACCTCCAGGCGGTGGTAGAGGGTGCTCCGGCGCTGGTTGTCGCCTGGGCAATCGTCTTTGCAATGAACGCCGTGACGCTTCCCTTACCGCCCGCCTGGATGGTGCTGGCAACCTTCCGCGCATACACCGAGCTGGCCTTGTTGCCGTTGACCATTGGTGGCTCCCTGGCGGCGGCGCTCGGGCGGCTTCTGTTCGCATGGCAAGTGAGAGCATTCACTGGCCGCTTACCAGCCGACGCACAAACCAATGCGCAGGCCCTGGCCGCGGCGGCTCATTCGCGCCTGCGATGGCCATGGCTGTTCGTGGTCGTGTATTCGTTTCTGCCTATCTCGAGCGACGCGGTGTTCACGGCGGTTGGGCTGGGGGCTTTGCCACTCCGCAGCACACTTGTGGCATTTTTTCTGGCCCGCTCTGTGTACAACACGCTGATGGTGGTGGCGGCCGGCCCCGTCGTTTCAAATCTCGCCGATGTGTTCGCAGGGCGGCTCGGTTGGCGTTCGGTCGGGTTCGTCTTCCTGGCCATCGGCGCGTACGTGCTCTTCCTGAAACTGCCATGGGCGCGCTGGCTGCGCGTTCAGCCCGGGTCCGGAGCAAACGCCCCGGTTGGATAACTCCCTCCATTGTGGAGAAGCTGAACCGCAATCAACCGGTCGGCGATCGAATCCAGCGAGGCGTGAACACAGCGTCACGGGCGGTCAGTGTGGTTAGATGGGATCCAGACGCAGACTCGGCGCTCCCCGGGCGCTTCGAAATCGAGTCTCAGACAATGATGTCAGGGGATTGTCCCAGCAATTTGAATTGCCGGACAGGTTGGGCCCGGAGTTCCGACCGTACGTGATCCTGCGCGCCTGCAATCCGCCGCTGGCGCACCGCGTGCTCAGCGCCCGACCTCGGTATCGGACTGTGATTGCCGTGCAGTAGGAAAAGCGACGATGATCGTGGCGCACGCTCTGGTGGGCTGGGCGCTCTGTTTTGCAACGATCGGCATTGGCATGGCGTTGCTCTCGGTTAACACACGGATAACCTGCGTCAACCTCCCGCGAAACCCTGGGTTCGGATACTGCAGCATCCCGAGGCCGAGCGCATGAACGCCAGGACACCAGGCCGCAAATTGCTCGCAACTGTCGATATCCGTGAGCTGAACACGCTTCGCTGGGGGCCGATGCGGCAGATGTTTCCGAGCTTCGTCGAGGAGATCGAGCTCGGTCGCTATCTCAAGCAGCTGCCGGGCAGTCGGGGCTGCTGCGCGGTCGAGATCGCACCGCACGCCTCCTCCAGCCATATCTTCGATGTGTTCATCGTCGATAAACCCGTAGCGACGAGCCAATGACCACGCCTATCGATGAGCGGCTTGCCGACCTGCTACGCCCCGAGGCGTTTGACCACCCCGCGCGCGAACCGCGGCTGATCCAGACGCACATCTCGTGGCTGATCCTGGCCGGCGAGCTGGTCTACAAGCTCCGCAAGCCCGTCAACTTCGGCTTCCTCGATTTTTCGACCTCCGACCAGCGCCGGGCCGATTGCGAAGCCGAAGTGCAACTCAACCGGCGGCTGTGCCCGGACCTGTACGTCGGCGTGGCGAACGTCGTGGAGCGCGATGGGCGGCTGGCGTTCGGCGGAGCCGGAGTGCCAATCGAACCGGCGGTGTGCATGCGTCGCCTGCCAGAAAGTGGCATGCTCTTGGCGCTCATCGAGCGTGGTGTCGCCGACGAACGCTTGATGCGGCGCATCGCCACGCAACTCGCGGACTTCCACGCCGAAGCGGCTACGGGTCCTGGAGTGGATGAGTACGGCAGTCCAGAAAGCATTCGCGCCAACTGGGACGAAAACTTCGCGCAGACCGTGAACCTGGAGCCTGACTGTCGTGCCGCGATTTCCCAGTACGTCACTGGCTTTCTGAATGAGCACGCGGATCTCATCGAACGGCGTATGCGCCAAGGACGCATCCGCGACGGCCACGGCGACCTGCACGCCGCCAGCGTGTGCGCTACGCGCCGGCGCCTCTATCTCTTCGACTGCATCGAATTCAATGCCCGCTTCCGCTGCGCGGACGTAGCCGCCGACGTTGCGTTCCTGGCCATGGACCTCGATCATCTCGGCCGAGCGGACCTCAGCCACGCATTCGTCGACGCATACGTGCGTAGAAGCGGCGATATGGAGCTCGAATCGGTCCTGGACTTCTACAAATGCTATCGGGCTTTTGTGCGTGGCAAAGTGCTCAGCTTCCGCCTGACCGACCGCCAGCTGCCGCGACAGGAATCCGCCACGATTGCACGTGAGGACCATGCTTATTTCGAGCTGGCGCGCACCTACGCCACTCGGACCTCCAATCCACCGCAGCTGGTGGTTACGATGGGCTTGCCGGCGTCCGGGAAGACCACGCTGGCGGATAGTCTCGCGGGCCGGCTCGCCCTCGTGCACCTGTCATCGGACGTGGTCCGCAAACAGCTTGTAGGCGTGCGGCCGCACAGCCATCGATCGGACAGCTTCGAGCGCGGACTCTACAGCCGATCGATGACGCGTCGCACCTATGCGCTGCTGGTGCGCAAGGCCGGCCGCTGGCTGCGTCGTGGCCAATCAGTGGTGCTGGATGCCACGTTCGGGCAGCCGGCGGACCGTGCCGCGGTGCGCCAGCTGGCGCGTCGTACGCGCGCGCGGCTCTTGGTGGTCGTGTGTGAAGCAGACGAAGCCACCATCCGTGAGCGGCTTGCGGCTCGAACTCACGATTCGCGGTCGGAATCCGACGCACGCCTGGAGCTGCGGCCCGCGCTTCGCGCTAGTTTCGTTCAACCGGACGAAGTCGCTGGCGCACTACACGTTGATATGACGCGGCCGCTCGAAGAGACGCTCGCGGACGTGATTCGAAGCGTTCGGTCACCAGGTGATGGTTGGACATCACAGGCGGCGTGAATGCATATGTTGAAATCGGGTTCTCAAGCAGCCGCCGGCTGGCGGAGCTGAAATGCACATCCCTGTCGAGGGAACACGTCCCTTTGGGAAGATGGCGCAGGCGGCAGCTTAGCTTGCCCTGCGAACCTTGCCGTCGAGATCGAGCGGTCGGACGAAGCGATAGCCGCGGCCGCGTTCGGTCTGGATGTACTCGGGTCCGTCTGGGCGGCGCAGCTTGGCGCGCAGGCGACTGATGAAGACCTTGAGGTACTCGGGGCCAGCATCGTAGTCCGCGCCCCAGACGCGGTCGAGCAGCGCTTGATGCGGCATCAGGTGTCCCGCGTTGCGCACCAGGTGGTACAGCAGCTTGTACTCCACCGGAGTGAGCTTCACCGTCTGGCCCGCGACGGTGACTTCCTCATTAGAAAAATGGATCGCCAGGTCGCCGGCAACAAAGTCTGGAAGGTTATCCACCGGTGGCGGCATTTCTGCGCGGCGCAGTACGGCTTTGATGCGCGCCATGAGCGCGAGATGACTGAAAGGCTTTGGCACGTAGTCGTCGGCGCCAAGCTCCAGCCCGCGAACCTGGTCGACGTCCTCGCCGCGCGCCGTCAGCATAATGACAGGCGTGTCAGAGACGCGCCGAATTGCCTTCAGTACGTCGAAGCCGTTCATGCGCGGCATGGTGACATCCAGCAGCACCACGTCCGGCTCCTCTTCGAAGAACAGGTCCAGCCCGCTTTCGCCGTCTGCCGCGCTGAGGACGTGAGCATCCTCCCACTGCAGCTGCAGCCCGACTTCCAGAGCCTCACGCAGGCGTGCGTCGTCGTCGACGACAAGAATCTTCACGTGATGGCCTCCATGTGCATGATGGTGTGCATCAACGCTCCTGAAGGTAGTGTGTGGTTCGCGGCGCAGCTGGGCCACCCCCCGCGGGGTAGTTTCACTTCCAATCCAAACGGGTAGGGCAGCGTTGCTAGCCGCGTTACCAGACAGTCCATCGTGAAACGCCGGCGTTCACGCACTCGAGGGACAATCAACCCGAAAGGAGGACCATCGCATGATCGAGCAGACACTTCCACCGGTGGTCAAGCCCAATGGCACGACCACGCCGATGGGCGCGTTTGCGATGCTCGAAAGGCTCGAGCACGAGATGGAGGATTTCTGGGATCGGCCGTTCTTTTTCGGCGCTGGTCCATGGCCAGTCATGTTCCCACCAATCAAGGCAGCTGGGAAGATGGCATTCGCACCGCGCACCGACGTCTACGACAAGGGCGATGTGCTGGTGGTCAAGGCAGAAATGCCCGGCATGAAGAAGGAGGACGTAACGGTCGAGTTGTACGAGGGTGACCTCGTGATCGCGGGTAAGACCAAGGCAGAGCAGGAAGTGGCCAAGACGGCGTACTACCGAATGGAGCGGACGTTCGGCAGTTTCTACCGTCGCCTGCCACTGCCATTCGAGGTCAAGCCAGAGCAGGTGACGGCGACCCTGGTAGATGGAATCCTGGAAATCCAGATTCCAAAAACCGTGGCGACGACACCGGCGGCGACAACGATCCCCGTCGCATAGAGACCACATGCACGCTGCCAGCGGGCCGGGCCGACCACCCGGCCCACTTGTTTGGCATGATAGGCGCTGTATGCACGAAGTCGACCTGGTGTCAGGCGCGCTCCTCCAGGCGATCGACGCCGCAAATCGCGCCGGTGCACACGGCATCAGCAGACTGACATTCGGTCTCCGATCGGAAGGTCATCTCACGTCCGAGACGGTACGGATGCTTGCAAGCGCACTTGGGCGCGGGACGCCAGCTGAGGACGCGCTGGTGGACTGCGAGATCATGCCAGACATCG
>JAFAZN010000390.1 GCA_019239775.1 Chloroflexota bacterium | reverse complement strand
CAGGAGCGTGTCGCGCGTGATGCCCGCGTTATTGACCAGTACGTCGATCTTCTCGAACTGTTGCAACGTGCTTTGCACCAGGCGGTCGACGTCCCCGGCCTGTGCCACGTCCGCTTGCACCACCAGGGCTTCTCGGCCCGTATCGCGGACGAGTTTGGCAACCTCTTCAGCAGCGTCCGCACGGGCGTTGTAGTTCACCACCACGTTGGCGCCAGCCGCCGCCAACCGCAAAGCGATCGCCCGCCCGATCCCGCGCGATGCGCCCGTGACCAGCGCGGTCTTACCCGGTAGCTCCGTCAACGCGTGAGCAATGCCTCGGCGGCGTCGAGGTTTTCAAGTGAGCCAAAGCTGGCGACGTTGGCGTCCGGCAGGGTTCGCCGGACCAGGCCAGCCAGGACGTTGCCCGGCCCAATCTCCAGGAACCGATCGCAGCCCATAGCCGCCAACTCATGTAGGGTTTCGATCCAGCGCACGGGCGAGTAGACCTGGACGGCCAACTCCAGCCTCAACTCCTCGGCCGCTTGAACAGGCTTTGCCGACGCGTTGGCGATGACTGAAACGTTCGCCGCGCGGAATTGCACCTGGTTCAGTACGTTTGACAGCGCTTGTGCAGCCGGGCGCATGTATACGGAGTGGAACGGACCACCAACGTTGAGCGGCAGGACGCGTCTCGCGCCAGCCGCTTTGGCACCCACGCTGAGGCGCTCCAACGCGTCACGCGCGCCCGACACGATCAAGTTCCCAGGTGCGTTGAGGTTTGCAACCTGCACGGACGAGCCGTTTTCCGAGGCTGCCGCGCAGGCTTCGCGTAGGGGCTGCTCGTCCAATCCGATCACCGCGGCCATGGTGCCGTCCACTGCAGCGCAGGCAGCCGCCATCGCCTGTGCGCGTTCGTGCACGAGCTTCAATGCCGTTTCGGCGTCGAACACGTCGGCGGCGACGCAGGCGGCGTATTCGCCAACACTGTGACCTGCGACGGCGCCAAACTGCAGCGGCAGCCGCTCGCGCAAAACCGCCAGTGCCGCCAGGCTCGTTACCACGACGCCGGGTTGAGCAACGTCCGTTGCGGTCAGGCGTTCGAGCGGTCCCTCGGTGCACAGCCGCGTGATGGGCAAACCAGTGATGGTGTCGGCCAGCGAGAACAGGCGACGTGCGTTATCGGAGTTGGCGATAAAGTCGGCGCCCATACCCACGACCTGCGAAGCCTGGCCGGGGAACAGCAGTGCGAGCAGGGTCGGCAGCTACTCCGGCTTCTGCTTGGCCTTGGCGTCGAGGCGCAAGATGTCGATGCCGTTATAGGTGCCGCAGTTCGGGCAAACCTGGTGCGTCGGCTTGCGCTGCTTGCACTGTGGGCAGTTCATCATCGGCGGGAGGACGATGTGGTCGTGGCTGCGGCGTTGTCCGCGCCGCGAAGAGCTGATCTTCTTCTTCGGAAGTCCAACCATGGTGTTTGTCTAAGCACTCTCCTCGTCGTTGTGCAGCAGCACGGCCAGTCGTGCAAAGGGATTCGATGGATCCACTGGCGTTTCGGTTGAGTCTTTCACAGCATGTGCCCGGTGAGCGGGACCCAGCCGTTCGCCGCACTCGGGGCAAAGGCCAGGGCAGGCCGGTTCACACAGCGGCTGGAGCGGCAAGTTGGTCAAGATATTCTGGCGCAAGATTTCGTTCAAGTCGATCTCGTGGTGTTCGTCGATAAGCGGCTGATCGTCTTCGGTGCCGCTCGGTAGCTGCATCGGTAGGCCGGTGCGGATGTCGGTCGTGGGCAGGAACTCTTCGTCGAGCTCACCTTCAACCTGGGCGATGGCTTGTTCGAGACAGCGCCCGCACTCCAGGATGACTCGCGCGGAGAAGTCGGTGTGGGCGAGGATACCCTCCGAGGTTCGTAGAAGTCGCGCGTGCCCGGCAATTGGACCTTTGAGATGCAGCTCATTGGTGGGATCGGGAAACGGCTCGTGGAAATCGAGATCCCGAGTAGCCCCAGGTCCTTCGAGCAGCAGCTGCGACACGTTGAAGCTGACCACGGGACACCAGACCCGTCACTATAGGGGATTTCAAAGGGGACGAAGTCCCGGAGGGACTCTTTAAACCCGGTCGGCCAGTTGTTGTTCGTGTGCGCCGCGCGCTTCGAGCTCGCTGATCCCGCGGTCCACCGTGCCACCGACCTGCGCGATCTGCTCGCGCAATTTGAGTAGCACACGGTGCGCATAGGTATCGGCTTCCCGACGGATGTCAGCCGCTTGCTGCAAGGCGCGATCCTGAATATCAGCGGCGCGCGCTTCGGCCGATCGCACCAGGTGATGCTCGCCAAGTCGTTCGGCGACCTGGACGTCCGCATCACGCAGAATGCGGTCCGCCTCGGCACGTGCATCCGCGACCACCTGGTCACGCTGGTCGGTCAGTCGCTTGGCGGCTTTGATCTCCTCCGGGATGGACAGCCGTATCTGGTCGATGATGTCGAGGATTTCGGGCTCGTCGACCAGCGTGCGCGACGTGAGCGGCACGCGCGAGCCGGCGCCAAGCACCTCTTCCAGCTGGTCGAGCAGATACAGGACATCCACGGGTTCCACGATAACAGGGGTCACGCTTCACCGGAAGCGTACAGGCTGATGCGCGTGCGGCCATGGCGCCGGCTTGACACGAGGCCTAGTTCCCCGACGCGTTGCGGCGGCTGCGCGTCCGACGGTTGTTCCAGCACCACAACACTCGTGGGCAGCAGCAAGCCCGCGGACGCGAGCGCGTCCATGGTTGTGGAGGCCGCGTCGGCGTCGGCGTACGGTGGGTCTGCAAAGACGAGGTCCACCGGTGCGCGCACTGAAGGGAGGGCAACGGTCACTGGCCGCTGATGGATGCGGGCGCGATCATCTAGTCCCGTGGTGCGAAGGTTGCCCGCCAACACGCGGGCGGCATCGCGGTCCCGCTCGATGAATTCAGCCGAATGCGCGCCACGACTCAGCGCTTCGATGCCCAGAGCGCCAGAGCCGGCGAACAGGTCCAAAACTCGCGGCCACGCCAGGGCGGCGGCGAAGTCACCCTCCTCATCCGGCTCGAACCCGCGCTTGTAGGCGAGCGCGTCGAGCATGGAAAAGATTGCGCCTTTGACCAGGTCCGCGGTCGGCCGGGTGTCTGGCGCCGCCCGCAGGTGGCGTCCCCGCGCGCTGCCTGAAATAACGCGTAGCGCGCTCAACTGGGCTCGCCAGAGTGCGCGATGAAGTCTGCGAGGTGTTCGCCGAGACCTGCATTTTCAGGTGACGCGAGTTCCGGGTCGCGCGAGAGGACCGCGCTCGCCGCGGCGCGTGCAGCTTCCACAAGCGGCGCATCGTCGAGTCGAGCGATCTTGAGCTCGGGCGCTCCGCTCTGGCGGACGCCAAAGTAGTCGCCAGGACCGCGTAAGCGCAGGTCCTGGTCAGCCAGAGCAAGGCCGTTGGTGTTCTCGACGACTGCCTGGAGCCGCTCGTTGACGTCAGGGTTGGGCAGCTCAGTAAGAAGGACGCAGTCCGAGGGTTGCCCACCCCGTCCGACGCGTCCACGGAACTGGTGAAGCTGCGCGAGGCCAAAGCGTTCGGCACCTTCGATGAGCATGACGGTGGCGTTGGGGACATCCACGCCTACCTCGACGACGGCGGTTGAAACGAGTACGTCGTACTCATGGTCGCGGAAGGCGCGCATGATGAGGTCCTTGTCGCTGGCTCGCATTCGACCGTGGAGGAGGGCCAGCCGTAAATTGGCGAGCTCACCCGTGCGCAAGCGTTCGTACTCTTCGGTGGCGGACTTCGCCTCCAGCACCTCGGATTCTTCGACCAACGGACAGATGATGAAGGCCTGCTCGCCGTTGGCCACCGCGCGACGGACCCGTTCATAGGCGAGCTCGCGCTCGTCGGGCGTCAGCAGGCGGGTTCGCGGAACCTGTCGCCCGGGTGGCATCTCGTCGATCGTCGACAGATCGAGGTCACCGTACAGGCTCAACGCTAGCGTGCGGGGAATTGGCGTGGCTGTCATCACCAGGAGGTGCGGCACCACCTCGATGGCGCGGTGCCGCAGCGTGACTCGCTGGCGCACCCCGAAGCGGTGCTGCTCGTCCACAACGACGAGTCCGAGGTTCCCGAACTCGAGCTTCTCCTGGATCAGGGCCTGCGTGCCCACCAGGATGTCGACGTTCCCGTCGGCGATCTCGCGGTAGGTCTCCGTGCGCAAGCGACCTTTGACGCTGCCCGTGAGTAACTTCACGACTGGTGTGCGACCCAACGCCGCTTGGAGCCGTGCGACGGCTCCCTCGAGCAGGCGCGAAAGTGTGGCGAAATGCTGTTCGGCCAGGATCTCGGTCGGCGCCATCAGCGCGCCCTGGTGGCCATTGGCGACCGCATTCAATAGGGCCATCGCCGCGACGGCTGTCTTGCCCGAGCCAACTTCGCCTTGCAGCAGCCGCGTCATCGGGCGCGGCTGGGCCATATCGGAGAGGATTTCATCCGTCACGCGCCGCTGTGCAGCCGTTAGCTCGAAGGGCAGTCCACGTTCAAGCGCTTCGAGGGCTTCAACATGGCGCGGCATGGCCACGCCCGGGTCGTGCTGCCAGGACATCCTGCGCTTGAGCACCATGAGCTGGATCGTGAGCAGCTCTTCGAACGCGAATCGTCTGCGCGCCTGGGCGTACTGCTCGAGCGAGTCCGGAAAGTGCATCCGCCAGACTGCTTCTTGAATGGGCAGAAGGCCGTGCTGGGTGCGAACCTCCTCAGGGAGTGGGTCTGTGAGGCTATTGGCAAAGTGCGTTAGCGCCCACCACACCCGTCCACGTAGTTCACGTTCGCTCAAACCGGCGGTTAGCGGATGGACGGGAACGAGCCGCCGAGTGTGAATTGGCTCACCGTCGGCCCGCTCGTAATCAGGATTGTCGAAGACTAGCTGGCGGCCTTGCAGCATGAGCGCTCCGCTCAATGCGATGCGCTCGCCGGTGTTGACGCCGATGCGAGCAATGCCGTGCCGCAGCCATACCGCCGTTACCGTCCCAGAGTCGTCTCGCACTGTCGCGCGCAGCTTCTTGAGCCCGCGCGGCAGGTTCTCTACCTCGAGGCGCTCCAGGGTGCCAACCACCGAACCTTCAGCCTGAAAGAACAGCTGCGCGATTGGCGCGGCGGGCTGAAAGCGCTCGTGGCGCATCGGGAAATGGAAAAGGAGGTCGCGAACGGTGTGGATTCCGAGGCGCGAGTAGTAGCGGGCGCGCATCGCCCCGACACCCTTGAGTGCCTCGATGCGCGTCGATAGCGACACACCCGCGGGGGGCAAACTGGTGCGTTGCGGAGGTGTTTGTGCCCGCGTCGGCGTTGCTGGCGCTGGTGTCTGCGCGCGTTTGACGGTGGATGGACCGTTCAATAGTGCTTCTGCCGCCTGCAACCGAGCGGCGCGTTCGGCCGGTGCCAGCGACGCGTAGTCGCGCAGCAGATCCGCAACCTGCTCCACGGACAGCCGCGAGGCGAAGCCGGCCAGACCACCGATGACCACACGATCGCGATAGCCATCCTGCGCCTCGGCGCGGAATATCTGCGCGGCGCGCTCGATCAGCTCAGCGGGCAAGGAGGATGCCCACGCCGATCACCCCCGGGCCACCATGTGTACCAACCACCGGCCCGAGCTCGCCCCGGTCGATGCTCGCCTCGGGAAAGCGCGAATGCAGCAGCAGCTCGACCTCGTTGGCGTACGTGGGTGAGTCGGCGTGAACAACACCCAGTCGCTCGACGGGTCCTTCAGAAACGACCAGTTCCACGAGGCGTCGCATCGCGCCGTTCATGGTGCGCACGCGCTCGACCGGCGCAACTTCGCCGTCTCGCACACTCAGGATTGGCTTCACACTCAACAGGGTCCCGGCCAGCGCGGCAGCGCGACCGATCCGCCCACCCCGCTGCAGAAACGTCAGCGTTTCCAGCAACGCCAGAATGCGCAGTCGTCCACGCGTTTCTTCGACCTTGTGCGCGATCTCATCCAGCGCCACACCTTGCCGACCAAGCTCGACGGCCAGTTCAGCTAACCAACCGATGCCCACAGAGACCGAGCCTGAATCGATGACGCGAATGTTCTGCGGGTTTACCGACTCGGCCGCGCGGCGAGCCACCTCGTAGGTGCCGCTCAAACCTGCTGCCAGGTTTACACAGATCACCGACTCGTGTTGCTTCAGCTGCTCGCGGAACGCCGTCTCGAATGCGGCGATGCTCGGTGCGCCCGTTTTGGGCAACGTCTTGCTGGACCGCAGGCGCCGATAAAACTCGGCCGCGCTCAGGTCGATCTTGTCGCGGAAGGTCTGGCCATCCCAATTGACGATGAGTGGCACCACCTCCAGGCCGAGGCGCGCCTGGGTCGTCCCGTCCAGGTCCGCGGTGCTATCGGTGACAACCCCGACGGAGGTCACTCGAGCGAGGCGATGTACGGATAGTGCGGCTGGCCCCCCTCGACAACCTCTACGGCCAAACCACTGTGCAGGTCGCGTACGCGCGCCGCCACGGTTTGAGCCTGGGCCTCCGTGAAACCCTCGCCGTAGTAGATCGTCACAATCTCCATCTCCTCGACGACGGTCGACGACAACGCCGATAACAGCACGCCTTCGGCGGTGTCGCCCGCCGAGCTGACCTTACCGTCGACGATTGCGAGGTATTGGCCGCTGCGAACCCGACGCCCATCGACCTCGGCGTCGCGCACCGCGCGAGTCACCTCAATGGTGTGGACCGCGTGGGCTGCCTGCTGCATCGCCACCACGTTCGTCTGCATGTCTGCTTGGAAATTGAACGCTAACAGAGCACCGATACCCTGGGGCACCGTTTCTGTCGGGACGACTTCGACCGCGTGCGGCGTGAGCTCCTGCACATGTCGGGCGGTCATCACGATGTTGGAATTGTTGGGCAGGATGATCAGCTCTCTGTAGCCCGAGCGATTCACCGCGTTCAGGATCTCCTGCACACTGGGATTCATCGTCTGGCCGCCCTGAACGACCGTCGCGCCCAGGCTGCGGAACACCTTGAGAAGACCCTCGCCGGCGCCCACGGCGATCACCCCGATGGTCGACGCGGGCGAGGTGTCGCGGTCCCCGGCACCTCGAGCCTCGGCGGCGAACGCTTCGTGCTGAAGCTGCATGTTTTCGACCTTCACCCGAACGACCGTGCCGTGCTCAACCGCGTATTCCAGCGCTTGCCCTGGCCGCAGCGTGTGAACGTGCACGCGCATCAGCGACTGATCGCCAACCGCCAGCACCGATTCACCCAGCGCCTCCATCTGGGCTTTCACCTCGGACACCTCTACGTTGACCTCACGTAACAGGTACTCGGTGCAGAAGCCGAAGGTTGAGTCCTCCTCAATCGCATCCACCAACGCGCGGCTGTACGGGTGCGTCGTCGCATCCTCGTCCACGGACCGGCCAGTCGACCACATCCACGCGCCTTCGAGGATCACTCGATAGCCTTCACCGCCCGCATCCACCACGCCTGCCTTGCGTAGCACTTCGAGTTGTTGTGGCGTGGCGGCGACCGCGTCAGTCGCGGCGCGCGCGCTCTGGCCAAGGAGCTCAGGCAGATCCGCTCCGGCGCCGGCTGCTGCACGGGCGGCGACACCAACTGCGCGCGCAACGGTGAGGATCGTCCCTTCGGCGGGTTTGCTGACCGCCCGAAATGCCACCTCGCCCGCGAGGTGCAGCGCTTCGGCCAACGCGTGCGGCGTCAAATCGTCCGCGACGGCGAGAGCCTCGGCAAAGCCGCGCAGCAATTGTGAGAGGATCACCCCGGAATTGCCGCGGGCACCGAGCATCGCCGCTTCGTAGGCGGTACGAGCCACCTGGCCGACGGATACGTCGTCGTCCAGACGAGCAAGATCCTCAATGGCTGCTTGCAGCGTCATCGACATGTTCGTGCCCGTATCACCATCGGGCACCGGAAAGACGTTGAGCGCGTTGATTCGCTCAGCGTTGGCCAAAAGCCACGTTGCCGCGGCCTGGAGCGCAGCCCGAAGATCGGCACCCGTCGCGCGCGTTCGATCGCGGGCCACCGTAGGCGTGGTCATGCCCCGACCCCCTATGTTAGGCTACCCCTGGATTTGGGACTGACTGTGTCGAGCCGCTGTGAGCTGTGTGGCAAAGGTGTGGTGTTTGGCCACAACGTAAGCCACTCCAATCGCAAGACCAATCGCCGATGGCTTCCGAACGTCCAGAAGACGTCGGTGCTGGTCAACGGTGTTTCCAGGCGTATTTACGCCTGCACTCGCTGCATCAGGACACTACGTAAGCAAAGCGCGGCGTAGCGCCGCGATGTTTGCCTCGGGGCCCTCGCCCTCGAGGTAGACGAAGCTTCCAGCCACGACCACCGTAGCTCCGGATGCCTTGAGCAGTGGCGCATGCGTCAGCTTCACGCCACCGTCCACCTCAACATCACAGCGGCCGCACACCAGTTGACTCGCTTGGCGGACTTTGCGATACGTCGTGTCGATGAACGGTTGCCCTCCGAAGCCGGGATTGACTGACATCACCAGGAGCATGTCCATCTCGTCGACCAGGTCTTGCGCCAGCTCGACTGGCGTCCCCGGGTTCAGCGCCAGTCCCGCGCGTGCACCAAGCCTGCGTATCTCCGACAACGTTCGATGTGGGTGGCGATCCGCTTCGAGGTGGATCGTCATGCCGTCGGCACCCGCTTCGCGAAACACCTCGAGGTAACGTCGCGGATCATCGATCATCAGGTGCACATCCAGCGGCAGCTTCGTTGCCTGACGGATAGCCCGCACCACCATAGGTCCCAGGGTGATGTTCGGTACGAAGGCGCCGTCCATCACGTCGACGTGGATCCAGTCGGCGCCGCCCTTTTCCGCGCGCTGCACCGCCTCGGCAAGGTGCCCAAAATCCGCATTCAAGATGGACGGCGCAATCTTCACGGTCATACAGCCACAGGCACCGTCCGTTTCTTCTCGGCCAACCGCAACTGGCCGCAGGCGGCAAGGATGTCGCGGCCGCGATTGACGCGTATGGTGGCCGCGATACCGTTGCGGCGCAGCACGGCCTCAAACGCCAGTGCGCGTTCGGCAGTGGGCGCATGCAGGGTCTGGTCCTCGGACGGGTTCAGTGGAATGAGGTTCACGTGACACAACCTTCCTCTGAGAAGGTTGGCCAGTTCCTCTGCAAGTGCGTCTGAGTCATTAACCCCTGCCATCAGCGTGTACTCGTAGCTGACCCGGCGGCCCGTCACCTCAGCGTAGTGATCCGCCGCCGCGACGACTTCCGCGATCGGCCACCGTCGGTTAATCGGCATGAGCCGCGAGCGTAGCTCGTCCTCTGGCGCGTGAAGCGACACCGCCAGCCCGACCTGGAGCCGTTCATCGGCGAGCTGCCAGATGGCCGGCACCACACCTGAGGTGGAAACCGTGATCCGCCGCGCGCCAAGGCGCAGGCCGTGAGGATGTGTGAGCAGACCGATAGCGCGCAGGGTCTCGTCG
>JAFAZN010000163.1 GCA_019239775.1 Chloroflexota bacterium | reverse complement strand
TCGGACGCCGCGTGCTTTTCCGTGTTCGATCACGATTTCGGATACCTCGTGGTTGAGCAGCACATCTCCACCAGCTGACCGCACGAGTTCGGCAACCTGCTCGCCAATCTGGCCAGCACCACCAATGGGGTACCAGGCGCCATGCATGTAGGACTGCACCACCAGCGCGTGCATGCCAAACGCACTGGTGGATGGCGGCAAGCCGTAATCACCCCATTGTGAAACCAGCAGCGCTTTGAGTCGCGGGTCGGCGAAGTGCACATCAAGATAGGCACGCGTGGTCTGGAGCGCCAGGCTGCGACCTGGCAGCAGTTGTGCGAGAGCGCGCGCCGGTCCAGGCAGCAGCTGTAGCGCCAGGTGGCGGGTGAACCAGGTGTTTGCGCGCTCGAGGTCAATGAAATACGTCGCGATGGCATCGGCCTGCTGGGGAAAGCGTGTGGTGAGTTGAGCACGAAACTCCACGGGGTCGTCGGGCTGCTCCAGCCGCAAGCCGGGATAGACGAAGACATCGAACGGACTCGGCATGCGGAACCAATCGACCCGCGAGCGGGTGACCAGGTCCATGAATTGGCGCATCTGGCCACCGGGCTGCATGTCGCCGACGTAGTGCAAGCCCGGGTCGAAGGTAAAACCCGCACGCCGAAACGTCTGGGTGAAGCCGCCCAGTTTGAAGTGGCGTTCGAGGAGCAGGACGCGCTGCTTGTCGAGTTGACTCAGCAGGCTGGCCGCGGTCAGGCCACCGATGCCGGAGCCGATGACGATCGCATCATAGTCAGTTGAGGACGAAACTGAGCGTGGCATGGGATTGACCTCCAGAAGCCGCGTCGAAAGATTGATCTTTACACTGTCAAGATAAGCTACAATGTTGACGTTGTCAAGATCTGCTGCGTCGGCGCGTCGACGGGGTGATGGGTATCACCATGGCGACCTGCGGCGCGCGCTTCTCGAGGCGGCGGCGGAGTTGCTGGAAGGGCGCGGCGTCGAGGGACTGGCGCTGCGCGAGGTGGCGCGCCGCGCAAAGGTGTCGCACACGGCGCCGTATCACCACTTCGTCGACAAGGCCGCGCTGGTCGCCGCGCTGGTGGACACCGGCTTCGAGCAACTCACGCGCGCCATGCTAGCCGCCAGTTCCTCAACTGACGCCGCGGGAGAGGGCAATCTCGAGCGCCTCAAAGCCATCGGCGTGGCGTACGTGCAGTTCGCCATTGCTCATCCGGCCTTGTTTCGGTTGTTGTGTCGTCCCGAGCAGCGCACACCGCCGAGTGCATCTGAGGCCACCCCGCCGACGGATGCCGGTCGAGCCGCTTACGCGGTGCTTGTCGATGCCGTTCAGGCGTGTCTGGCAAGTGGCGAGGTTCAGGGTGATGCGGAGGCGCTGGCGCTCTCCGCCTGGTGCATCGTGCATGGACTGGCCACGCTCCTGCTGGATGGACCGCTGCGGGAGGTTGCCTCGCGCACCGAGCTGGATGTCGATAACCTGGCGCACGCGGTGACGGACACGCTGGCGCGTGGCCTGAGGCCCCGTCCGTCAGAGCCGGGCCGAGCAGCGGACTAGGACCGGTGCAGTGTAGTGACTCGCGACCGGCACAGCGCGGGCGGACGGGAGCCACGTGGCGTAGCGGCGCGATTGTCGCGATCAAGCTCGTCCACTCCGCGATTTTCCTGGTGAATTCCGCGTCCATCCTGCACATCTTCTGGGTTGGCGTGCGGGGACGTCCCTCGCGTTGGACACGCCTGGCGCTGGTGGCGGCGCTCTCCGAATCGGTGGTATTCGTGGTCAATCGCGGGCGGTGCCCGCTGACGACGGTGGTGGAGGATCTCGGGGCGAAGAATGGCCGCGTGTCGGACATCTTCCTGCCGCGCTGGCTGGCGGACCGCATTCCGCAACTGTGCGCGCCCCCGCTGGTGATTGGTCTGGTGGGATTGCTGCTGAATGCCGCACGCCAGCGATCAGGGCGCTGATCGTCGTCAACCTCGCGTGCAACCTGCGACCTCCAGGCTCTTATTGTGAGTTGGCGATCAACGGACAAGCAGCCACCAGACAAGCGGAGCGCAGTCCATGCTCGTTGAATCGATCATGACGCGCCAGGTGGTCACCACCGAACCTCGACGGACCATTCAATCGGCGGCGCAGCTGATGCGGGAAGGTCGTTTCCGACACCTGCCGGTGGTTACGAACGGAGCGCTTACAGGGATTATTTCGGACAGGGACGTGGCTGCGCGGCTTGATGGGGCCGTCAGTGACATCATGCACCGCGAGGTGGTCAGCATCAGCCCCGACACGCCCGTGGAAGTCGCGGCGCAACTGATGCTCGACAACAAGATCGGCGCGCTGCCGGTCGTGGACCCGACCAACGAAATGCTGGTGGGTATTGTGTCGCAAACCGACCTGTTCGGTGTGCTGGCCGGACTCTTAGGTGGTGGACGTGCTCCGAGCAGTCGCCTGGAGTTGCACCTTCAGGACCTGCCACGCCAGCTCGCGCTGCTCGCCGACATCGCCCAGCGGCGGCACATCACGATCACCAGCCTGGTCACCCTCCCCTCTGGCGATCATCCGAACAAACAAACGCTGGTGCTGCGGATCGGAACCATGCAGACCGTCGCGTTTGTCGACGAGCTACGCCAATCCGGCATCGAGGTCGCCAGGCCGGAGTCTGGCGGTGGTTGAGTGCGCCGGCCGCTTCGTCTACCGGTCCGAGTACCAGACCTACGACTTCGGTCCGCAGCATCCGCTGCGCCCGGAGCGGTTGCGTACGTCCCTGGATCTGCTCCACGCGCTGGGTCTTGGTCCGTCCGCTGAGGAGCACCTGGAACTGCCGCCAGCCACGTTGGACGAGCTCCAGCTCGTGCATCGGAGCGCGTACGTGGATGCGGTGCAGCGCCTCGACTATTTCGCCGACGATCCGCTGCTCGCGACGGAGGCCGAGCGGTGGGGGCTTGGTCCCGGTGATTCGCCCGCATTCGCCGGCATGCATGCGGTCTCGGCCCTCATCGCCGGTGGAACGCTCAATGCGCTTCGCGGTGTCCTCGGTGGAGAGTACCTGCACGGCTTCAATCCGGCCGGAGGTCTGCATCACGCGCTGGCAGATCGCGCTTCGGGATTCTGTGTCTACAACGACGCCGCCATCGCGATCGCCGCGGCACTGCGGGAGCGTGAGGCGCGGGTGCTGTATCTGGACTTCGATGCACATCACGGCGACGGCGTCCAGGCGGCCTTCTATGACGAGCCGCGTGTGCTCACCTTCTCGATCCACGAAACGGGGCGCCACCTCTTCCCAGGCACCGGATTCTCGGAGGAATTGGGCGCTGGCATGGGCCGCGGCTACAGCCTTAATGTACCGGTCGAGCCGTTCACCGAAGACGCATCCTGGCTGGAGTGCCTGGAGTTACTCGTGCCCGCTGTGGCCGACTGGTTCGCCCCGGACGTCATCGTCTCACAGCACGGGTGCGATTCGCATAGCTGGGATCCAATTACCGACCTCCGCCTGTCCACGCGCGCGTTCGCCGTGCAAGCGCACATGGTGCACGAATTGGCGCACCGCGTGGCAGGTGGCCGCTGGATCGCGCTCGGCGGAGGTGGCTACGACTGGGTGCGCGTGGTGCCGCGTAGCTGGGCGCTGGTGTGGTCCGAGATGAACGGCACTCTGCTGCCGACGAACATCCCCGCGGACTGGAGTGCTCGCTGGGCCGAGACGGCTCGCAACAATGGCTTCTGGCCGATGCCAGCGTCTGTGTTGGATGACACCGATGCGTGGCACGTGACGCCGCGTCACACCGAGATCCAGCGCATCAACCGCGCCCGGGCGGAGGCGCTGCGCAGGCTGGTGCTGCCGGGATTGGTACGCCATGCCTATCCGGCATATCGCATTGAGGCCGCGCCGCCCAAATTGCCGGAGGTGATTATTGACGCAGGGGGTACGCCGCCCGAATCCCGCGTAGCCCACGTCGAAATTCCGGGAGAGCAGCTTCTGCTGCGTGATCTGTGTCCGCCGTCGCTGATCGAACAGCTCCGTCCGGATCCGGGCCTGGTTGCGTTCACACGTCGGCCCGAGCGCGAGCACGCCATCTTGCAGCGTGTCGCCAAAAGCGGGCACGGGTCCGTCGCCGTTGCGCACACCGCTGCCGGCGTCATTGTCGCTCAGATTGTTCTGACGCCTGCTGAGGATTGGTGGCGCGATGTGCCGGGTGCGTACGAGTTGAGCATTGAAACAAGCTCCAACTGGCGACGCATGGGCATCGCCCACCACCTGGTGGAGTTTTGTTTTCAACCGGGACTGGAGTGGATGGAGCACCTGATTGTGCTGGCCATGGGTCTGGACTGGCACTGGGACCTTGCCGGTACCGGTCTGGATGCGGCCGGCTACCGCGCGGTACTGCGATCCCTGTTCGAGCCAGTTGGTTTCCGCAGTGTGCACACCAGCGAGCCAAATGTCGCCATGCATGCGAGCAACATCTTGCTGGTCCGCGTCGGATCGATGGTGTCCGAAGTCCGCCGCGCGGCGCTCGACGAGGCGCTCTACATCGCGCCCTCGCAACGTCATTCGAGATGACCATGTATCATGACTATAGACATATGTCGCTAAGTCAAATATCGAAGGCTGCCTTCAAAGCCCACGCGCTCGAAATCTTCCGTCGGGTACAGGAAACCGGTGAGCCGGTGTTGATTACTGACCGCGGTCGACCCGTCCTGCGTTTGGAGCCGTACTACGGGGAGGACGACGCGGTGCTTGCCTCATTACGTGGCAGCGTCATTCGGTATTACGAACCCACCGAGCCTGTCGGCGAGGATGCCTGGGAGTCGCTTCGCTGAGTCGACCTCGAGTGGCCGCGCCGCTCCTGCTGGATACGCACGGGTGGGTCTGGTGGGTTGGCGGATCTCCTGAGCTCCCAGAGCGCACGCGGCGCCACATTCAGAGTGCCTTCGCCGAAAACCGCTTGTGGGTGTCTGCGATAAGCGCTTGGGAGGTTGCGCTTCTCGTCCAGCGCGGGCGTCTCGAACTGCGTCTGCCGGTCCGCGAATGGGTGGCACGAAGTGAGGCGCTAAGTGGACTACAGTTCTTGCCGATCGACACGGCGATTGGCTTGCGCGCCGTCGAGCTAGCAGATCTGCACCAGGATCCCGCGGACCGGATGATCGTCGCAAGTGCGGAGTTATTGGGTGCAGTCCTCGTCACCAGAGACCAGCGCCTGCGCGCGTATGGTTGTATCCGCACGACGTGGGGCTGACGCGCTGCGGTGGCGCGTAGCGGGCCTCCGCATCGTCAGCAGGATCGCCGAACACTACCCTGTCTTCAAGATTATTGAGCGTGCTGAGCCTTCAAGACGAACCGACGGCCAGTTGGACCGCTTTGACCACCAATAGTCGCCGAAAGCGTACGACGTGGAGAGCGTGACCGCCGCGGCGCCGATGATCGCTGCATCCAGCAGGAACACCGCGAAGAGCGCCCCGGCCAGCGGCGAGACATACGCAGCCAGACCAGCAGCGACGCCGCCAGCATCGGTGAACTGTCCCGCGAGGGTCGTTTCTGCAAAGGCGAACGCCGCGGCAATCATCAGCGCTGCTGTGCCTGACTCGGTGAAAAACGAGCCGATCACGGTGTCCCAGCGCTCGTAACTGATCCAACGGGGAGTGATGCGTTTGTCGATCACGTTGGACTGCTGGAAGAACAACTGCCAGGGAGCCACCGTCGTACCGACGATGGCGATAATCAGGAGTACCGCGTCCGAGGTCAGTCCGCCTCGTACGGACGGTACGAAGGTATCGTGAACAACCAGCAGCGGATCCGGATGCACCATGATGGCCAGCGGCACTGCCATCAGGTTGATCACCAGGAACACGAACATGAGCTGTTCCCAGCGGCGAAAGCTGCCGGTTACCGTCACACCGACCAGCAGCAGGGCCGCGACTGGCACTGAGAAATTGGGACTGACGCCGAAATAGCTCATCGCCAGGTTGACGCCGATGAACTCGGTGACGATCGTCAGGAAATTCAGGACGAACAGGTCGCCGACGGAGAACCAGCCCCAGAACCTGCCGAATCGTTCGTTCATCAACCGGGCGTGACCGACGCCCGTAACTGCACCCAGGCGCACGACCATCTCCTGGTTGACGATCAGCACGGGGATCAACACAAGCAAGGTCCACAGTAAACTCGTGCCGTAGTTCTGGCCGGCAGATGCGTAGGTTGCGACACCGCCCGCGTCGTTGTCGCCGATCATCACGATCAGGCCGGGGCCCATGATGGCGGCCAGCGTCAGCACGCGCTGTTTCCAGGTCCGGCGGCGGGCGACGTCGCCCAGGCGGATGGTGCCGAGCGCGCCTTGAATGTCGCCAACGTGCGCTTCGCCCAGCGCCGCCCAGCGTGCCGGGGCCGCCGCGGCAGCCTCACCAATCTCCACAAATGGAGTGAGCTCGACGGCCGCCGCCGTTGCTGTGTCGGGCCGCGTCCTCTCTGGTTCAGACATTGGAGTCCGCCTCAGCGCGGCGGCGCCATTCGGCGGGCAGCAGCGCCTCCAGCAGGTCGTCGATAGAGATGGCCCCCACAATCGGCCTGCGTGGTCGGTGACGGCTACGGCGATCAGATTGAAGTCGGTCATCAGCAGCGCCACGTCCTGCAGGTCAGCGTCCAGGGTCACGCTCCGACTCGAGCCATTAGCCAGCGACTCGAGGGTCTGACCAGCACGGCCCGGCGTGATGTCGATGGCGCTCAGCGACGCGATGAGTCGACCATCCTGATCGAGGACGAACACCGAGCCGAGCAGTTGTGCCGGTACTTTGTCGTCGCTGCGAATGCGCTCCAGCACCTCCCCGCGGACGGTGCCGCGCGGAACGGCGATGAAGTCAGGTGACATCATGCCGCCGGCGTGGCCGGGTGGTACTGCAACAGTGTGGGAAGCTTGCGCGCGTGGGGCTGGGGCACCAGGTCCAGCACGGTCGCGCGCCGCTGCTGGTCGAGCTCGCTGAGCAAGTCGACCGCATCGTCGGGCGCCATCCTGGCGAGCACCGCTGCGGCATCGGCATTCGAGCGGGATTCGAGGAACTCCACCTGTTCCTCGGGCTCCAGCTCTTCGAACACATCGGCAGTCAGTTGGCTCAGCGTCTCGCCGGTCAGTCGACCAACCCGGCCCAGCTTGCGATGACCGTAGGCGTCTTCCATGCCAGACTCGACCGCCACTTCTCCGAGCGGAAAGGCACCTTCACCGATGGCAACAATGGCGTAGTTGCTCGGGTTGTTGCGCTGATCGCGCAACAGCAGCTCAGGGAGGCGTTGGTGGTCGAACGGGACCTCAGGAATCAGCGCACGGTCGGCGCCAGCGAGATAGGCGGCTAGCAGCGTGGTTTCACCGGATTGGCGTCCGAACAATTCGATGATCGCGATGGGTTCATGCGATCCGGCTGATGTGCGTAGCTGATGAATAAACTGGACGCTGCGCGTCACGGCCGTTGAGAAGCCCAGGCAGTAGTCCGTGCCGTACACGTCGTTGTCCATGGTCTTGGGAATGCCAACCACTGCCACGTGCTCAACACTCAACCGCTCCGCGTACGACAGCGTGTCATCGCCGCCGATCGGCACCAGCACGTAGACGCCGAGCCAGTCCAGCACGCGCAGCACATGCTGCGTACAGTCGATTCGACCATCCGGTGCGGCCTGTACGTCGCTCACCTCGCGTAAGTGGGCAGGCAGCCGTGCAGGCGTAACGTGGCCTGGGTCCACGCGACTGGTGTGTGGAAATGTGCCGCCGGTGCGATCGATGGTGCGCGTGTTCTGTCGATTCAGTTCGAGTGAGCCACTGCTCAACGTCACCGGTTCGTCGGGATTCAATTCGAGCAGACCGCCCCAGCCGCGCCGAATGCCAACAACCTGCCAGTCGCGTTCGCGTCAGCTCGCGCATTTGCGCACCGAAAACTACGAGTGGCGCGAATGCGTTGCCGGCATCCCGCATGACGCCCGTGTACATCGCCAATCGGCCGATGCACTATGCGCATCGGTTGACGCGCGCATCCACCAGCTTGGTGAGCAAGTCGCCAGAGTCTATATTCACCACGACCGCCACTAGTCAGCGCGCTACGCCAGCGCACGTCTGCCAAGTGACGCAAGGCGCTGGTTCAGTGCGTTCACGCTGCTTTCAACTGCTCTGGCAAGCTCCTCGCCACTTATGCCAGGGCGGTGGCATGCCTCCACAATCTTGTCGACGCATCGGTGCCAGACATGGTTCTCGGCGTGCAAGCGTGAGAGTTCCTGCCAATCGCCGAGGTCCATCGCTCGCTACACTATCCGAAACGCGGTGAAACGATCGAGCGCGGCCCACAGGCTCGCGGTGCGGCCACCGGCAGCGCCGGATGATCGCCGGCAGCGCGTCCTGGACGCGGCGCTGAAGCGCACCGGCTTTCGTCAGGATGCACTGATCGAAGTGTTGCACGCCGCGCAGAACGCCTTCGGATATCTCACGCCCGAACTGCTGTGGTACGTCGCGGCCAACCTGCGACTGCCACCCAGCCGTGTCTATGGAGTCGCGACCTTCTACAACTTTTTCAGCCTGAAACCACCCGGCGAGCATACTGTCATCCTGTGCGAAGGCACGGTGTGCTACATGCACGGCGCCACGCGCATCGGAGAGGCCCTCGAAGCGGTATTCGGCGCCGCGCCCGGGGAAACCAGTCCCGACGGCCAGGTGTCAGTCGCCATCGCGCGTTGCTTCGGGAGTTGTGCCTTGGCGCCAGTCCTGGTCGTCGACGGTGAGGTGCTGGGCAACGGTTCGCCCGATGCTGCTGTGGCGCGCGTGCGAGAAGTCATGCAGGCACCAGTCCGGCGAAATGGCGACGTCGAGGCAGTTTCGGCGTGATGTCGCGCGTGTTTACGTGCACCGGGACTGCGTGCCAGAGTCTGGCCTCTGAGGCAGTCAGGAACGAGCTCGCTCAAGCGCTTGGCAGTCGGGCGGAGGTTCGAGGCAGCTGTTGCCTGGGACTGTGCGTGCGCGGACCGCTGGTGCGCGTAGAGGTGGACGGCAAAGAATTCCTCTACGATCAGGTCCAGCCAGGCCGCACCGACGGTATTGCCGCGGCGGCCACCGGCGGAGCCGAGCCGCCCTCGAATCAATTAGATCTGCGTGCACCGTTCTTCAGCCGTCAGGTGAGAATTGTGACGGCGAACGCGGGCCGCGTTGATCCCGAGAGTATCGAGGACTATCTGGCCATCGGCGGCTACGAAGCGCTCACCAAAGCAGTGACCAGCATGGCGCCGCAGGACGTGGTGACCGAGGTCTCTCGCAGCGGTCTACGGGGGCGTGGCGGCGCCGGTTTCCCCACCGGCGTGAAGTGGGGTCTGGTGGCGCGAGTCGCCGGCGACGCGAAGTACGTCATCTGCAATGGTGACGAAGGTGATCCCGGCGCGTTCATGGATCGCTCGGTGATGGAAGGCGATCCGCATCGCGTGCTGGAAGGCATGGCGATTGCCGCGTACGCGGTCGGCGCGAGCCAGGGATATATCTATGTGCGAGGTGAGTACCCACTTGCCATCCGCCGCTTGCAGCGTGCTATCCGCCAGGCCGAACGCCAGGGCGTGCTCGGCGCGCGCATCTGCGATACGCCATTTCATTTTCGCGTCGATATTCGGATTGGCGGTGGCGCGTTCGTGTGCGGCGAAGAAACAGCCTTGATTGCCTCGATTGAAGGTGGTCGCGGGCTGCCCCACGCGCGTCCGCCCTATCCGGCTCAAGCCGGCGTGTGGGGCAAACCAACGCTGATCAACAACGTCGAGACATTCGCCAACATCGCTCCGATCGTGATGCACGGTGGCGCCTGGTACGCCAGCTATGGCACGGAGAAGAGCCGCGGTACGAAAGTGTTTGCGATCGCCGGCAAGATCAAGAACACTGGCCTGGTTGAAGTGCCGTTCGGTATTACCGTGCGCGAGCTTATTGAAGAGATCGGCGGCGGGATCAGTGGCGGCCGACCGTTCAAGGCGATTCAAACCGGCGGCCCATCCGGTGGTTGTGTTCCGGCGTCGATGATGGACCTGTCGATCGACTACGACTCGCTGGCATCTGTCGGATCGATCGTCGGCTCAGGCGGACTCCTGGTGATGGATGACACGGCGTGTATGGTCGATGTGGCGCGCTTCTACATGGATTTTTGCATGCACGAATCGTGTGGCAAATGCATCCCGTGTCGCGCCGGTACCGCTGAGGCCGTGCGCATCCTCGACCGGCTGTGCACTGGACTTGGGACTCTGGATGACCTTGACCGATTGGAATTATTGCTACCGTACATGCAGGACGCCAGCCTGTGCGGGCTGGGCCAGACGGCACCCAATCCCGTCGTGTCGACGTTACGTTACTTTCGCCAGGAGTACCTTGCCCATATCCAGCAGCGCGTCTGCCCAGCCAGCGTGTGCCCGATGCAGGCTACACGTACCCCTCGGGCGCGCGTGGAGGCACGCGCGTGACACACGCTCCGGACCCGATGCCGGGCACGCCGTCATCCGTAACGCTTACGCTCGACGGCGAGCTGGTCAGTGCTCGACAGGGTGCCAAATTGCTTCACGTTATCGAGGAGCACGGCGGTCATGTTCCGACGTTGTGCGAATTCGACGGACTCAGCAGTGTTGCCGCATGCAGGCTATGCCTTGTGGAGGTTGCCGGACGACCGCGTCCGGTCGCAGCGTGCGTCACTATCGCCGAAGAAGGGCTCGACGTGCGGACGGATTCGGAACGCATCCGCCACTATCGCCGCATGACGCTGGAGTTGCTGTTGGCGGAGCGCAACCACATTTGCTCGGTATGCGTCATGAATGGCAACTGCGAGCTGCAGGACCGTGCCGCCGAGGCCGGTATCGACCACGTCCGCTTCGACTATCCGTGGCAAACAAACTTTCGGGTCGATGCATCCCATGAACTATTCGTGCCCGACGAAAACCGATGCGTGCTGTGCACCCGCTGTGTTCGCATTTGCGACGAACTGGAGGGAGTCCACACCTGGGATCTTTCTGGACGTGGCACCGGAGCGCGCGTGATCACGGACATGGCCACGCCCTGGGGAGACTCGATTACGTGCACGTCGTGCGGCAAGTGCGTCCAGGTCTGTCCCACGGGCGCATTGTTTCGCAGAGGCG
>JAFAZN010000024.1 GCA_019239775.1 Chloroflexota bacterium | reverse complement strand
CGCGCCGCGAGATTGAGTGCATGTTTCAACGGCTCGGATTCCAAACGGTGGCAGCCGAGCGGGTCGACGGCCATGAGCTCGAACAATGGGAGCGACTCAATCGGCCAACGTCAGTATCCTTCGGTGCATTGTCGGTGGAGGATCTTGACGAAACCGAGGTAGGCGAGTTCTTCGTTGTGCAGTGGTTGTTTCGGTTTCAGCGTGCACGCGAAGCCACCCCCGTGCCGTTTCCGGACTCTGAGAAGGATATCGGCGCTGCTCCAGCGTTCGCAGTGACGCCCAGCCTGACAAGTCGTTTACGAGCGGAATACCTGCAAGAGCTGGAGTTTTCGGAGCGGCTCCAGTCCGCGCTGGTACAAGCTGAAAACGCGGTTACCGCCGGTGCGCGCACCAACCAACTGATCAGGTCAAAGCTAGTTGACGCTGAGGCGCGATTACGCCGACTGCAGTCGCAGTTGACGGCGGCACGGAGTCAAAAGGATGAGCTCGAAAAGGCCTACGCGCGCGTCATTGCCGAGCGCGACATAGCCGATAGAAACTTGCGCACCATTCAGGCGTCAACCAGTTGGCGGCTCACCTCCCCGTTGCGCGGGGTGGTGCGAAGGCGGCCAGGTGTTGCCTCGGCCAGACGCCTCGCACGGCGACTCGGCGCGCGTCGAGTCTTGGCCCGAACCGCGACGACAAGGCGCGTTCTTCGGCGCATCGCGCGGGTAGCCTGGTTGGCGCTTACACTCCAACTGCCAAGCCGAGTCGTCGCGCGCACGCACTCCCACCAGTACTCGACACGCCACCACAGGCTACTCAATACGAATATTTCGGAAGCGGCTCCCGTATTTGTGCCTGACCGGCTTGTGTTGGAGGCAGATTCCCAGCCGAGCCCTCAAGCCACGAAGGGCCGACTCATCTGCCTAACACATCTGTTGCCGGAGCCGCCGCAGGCGGGGAATGAGTACCGCGTCAACCAAATGCTCAATTGGCTGGCGGCGCATGGTTGGGATGTTTTGCTGTTGGTCTGCCCGGCTGCTGACCAGGAACCAAGCGCCGCCCGGATCCGTCAAGCGGCGCGGGCGTATCCAAACATCATCGTGTGCCAACGAGATGGGCGGCTGCTGTATAGACTCCAAGATGGCAGCATAAGGCTGGAGGACCTTCGCGGGCGGCATCCACGGGCGTTTTCAGCACTGCTTGGTGAGGTGCCCACAAATGAGAGCGAACAACGGGTGAATTCGCTCTTGCGAACCGTCTGCCCGGATGTATTGATCGAAGTCCTTCTGCAAGTCGAAGCTAAATGGCATCCAAACGTCGTGCTCGGAGAATACGTGTTCATGACCAGGGTTTTTCCGCTCCTGGATCCGCGAGCACTGAAGGTTGTCGATACCCACGACGTATTCTCGACGATCAACCGCAAGGTGGCGCAGTACGGAATCGATGATGTGTTGGCGCTCCCCGCTGAAGCAGAAGGGCAGCTACTGAACCGAGCTGATTTGGTTGTGGCGATTCAGCCCGAGGAAGCGGAGGTTCTGCGCGAGCTTACCCCGTTGCGAAATGTCATCACGGTCGGTGTCGATTTCCGTCTCCGGGAGGACATGCCACCGCCCGATGACCGTCCAATCATCTTGTTTGTCGGATCGGCAAACCCCAAGAACGTCAAAGGCTTGAGGGACTTTGTTCGATTCGCCTGGCCGCTCGTAAAAGACGCAATGCCAGACGCAGAGTTACGTGTTGTCGGTGGTGTTGGACATCGGCTCGACACGACAGTGGACGGCATCAACATCTTGGGCCACGTTGATGATCTCGAAGCCGAGTATGCGGCTGCCAGTGTGGTTATCAATCCAGCCGTAGCAGGAACCGGGCTCAAAGTCAAAACCCTGGAGTCTATCTGCCACATGCGACCAATTGTTGTGTGGCCGTCAGGGGTCGACGGGATGGGCCCGGAAATACAATCGATGTGCAGTGTCGCAACAAACTGGTTCGAGTTCGCACGATCAGTTATCGATCTTGCGAAAGCAGATGATGCTATACAGCACCTGGTTGACCGCGCGGCAGAACTCAACCGGTTATTCGATTCGGATACGGTCTATGCGCCGTTGGCGGCGGCATTGGATAACGCGGTAGCACAGCCTGTGGTTGCGGGCAGTTGAAACCGCAAAGGGTCGACGTCTTCATCGACGTCTCAAACCTGGAGATTGCGGAGGCTGAACTCGAGGGATGCGTGCAAGATCTCTCACGAGATCTGAGCGAGCACCTCATTGGAGATGTCACGGTCGTGGCTCAGGCTCCCATGGACGTGTCTGCGGGTCGGGGAAGGTCCGGATTGGAAGACGCACTCGCTAAAGCTGTGCGAACTCGGCACCACCTTCTCATTCTGCTCGCTCCCTTGGGGGTTACGGGGGACGCCTTAGGGCTCCTGCTCGACGCGTTCGCCATTGATCCTATGTTCGGCAGTGCACAACCGCGTTACGTCCAGCGTGGTACTGACTGCGTATGGCCACTCCCTGGCCTGGACGGCGATTGGGCAACTTCGATGGTGAATGCAAGTGCACTTCGCTTCTTGCCAGAACTCACCGTCACACCCGAACTCCTTTCTGCGTGCACACTGATACGCTGGGAATCCTTAGTGGCGGTGGACGGGTTGGATCGCACGTCTGGCAGCTCGCTTTGCTCGCTCTTGCAGGTGCTCTACCAACTCCGTCGGCGCGGCTTCCGAAACGTCGTTGTCAATCGCGCAGTTGCACTCTCCACGCTGGACTTCCCTCAACTCCATCCTCTGCTGCCGCAGGAGGAGCGCGCGCAGCTGACAGCGGCTCATCCGGACATGGCTGTCGCGGACGCGGAAATGTCACAGCTGGTGCACCGCCGAATCGAGTCTCTGCTGGCGCAACGCGACCCAAGTCATTCTCCACGACGGATTCTTGTGGACTGTCGCGGCATGCCGCCTCGGTACAACGGCAGCGCACAGTGGATACTCGGTTTTCTGCGCGGACTTGCTGAGCTGGAATCCGGGGACGCAATTGATGTCCTCGTTTACGAGAACGTCGCCGAGTTTCACTCACTTGCGCAACTGTATCCGCAATTCCGGCAGTCTTACCGCGAGCCTGAGGGGCCATATTTTGCCGCCATTGGGCTGACTCAGCCGTGGGAGTTGCGTACGGTAGCCCAGCTGCATCGGCGAGCACTTGTCAACGTCTTCTGCATGCTGGACACCATCGCATGGGACATCTTGTATCCACCGGGAGCCATCCATCTGGGGGCGGTGTGGCGTTTTATCGGGCGTCACGCCGACGGCCTGATGTACATCTCGCAGTTTACTAAGGAGCGCTTCAACGCGCGATTCGATGTCAGCGAAGAAGTCGCCGAAGATGTCACGCACCTCAGCTTTGCCCGCGAGGAGTATGTCGATCCGCTGCTCCAAGTTGACGAGGAATCCGACTATATTCTGGTGTTTGGTAACGAATACGACCACAAAGATGTTCCCGCAACGTTGCGCGTCCTCGCCGACGCATTCCCTCTGGATCGTGTGGTAGCGTTCGGAGCTGCTTTACCGGCTGCGTCGAATGTGACTTCGGTCGAAAGTGGGGCTCTCGAGCCAGCCGAGATGCAGCGGCTTGTTGCGAATGCCCGCGTCATCGTCTATCCATCCTTTTACGAAGGCTTCGGACTGCCTGTCGTAGAAGGTCTGGCGTACGGCCGACCCGTTGTGGTTAGACGTTCGTCGCTCTGGCGCGAGATAGCCGGGTGCTCTCGCCTGCCTGGGACGCTTGTTGAGTTTGACGACGTGCCTTCGCTAATAGAAGGCGTGGGCAGGGCCCTGGCGGGGCTTCCGCTCCACGGATTGCCGAGTGGAACTCAGCTTGCCAATAATACAAGTCCGGCCTCCTGGAAGGATTGCGTGGCTCGCGCGCTGGCGTTGCTGAACACATGTGGCGATCGCGCCGATGGCGCCAGGTGGTTGGAGCGGGAGCAAGCGCTGCGCCTCGCCGGCCTGTAGTCGTACCGTGAATACGACGTCGTGCGGCTTCAGCCGCGTCACCAATCGCAGCATCCTTCGCTATGACTAGCAGCCTTCGTCGTCTAATCCAGCGCAGCAGCAGGAACATGATTCGCCGCACTGCGCGTATCACTGGCATGGACCAAGCTGTGCGAAGGTTTGCAGACGAGCTACTCCATGCGCATGACCGAGCCCTGGTCGAGATGCTTCGGAGCCTCAATGAGGGCGGGACAGTCGACCACGACCGGGCGCTCATCGACAACCTCCTACGGCTGTATGAAGGCAAACGGGTCGAACACGACACCGCGCACACTCACATGCTGCTGAATGTCCACGAACGAAAAAGAATCGACCAGATTGGCGCTGTCGACAAAGGAGTACAAATCCTGCTCTCGCTGAAGTATAAGGACATGCTTCACCAGCAGCTGCCCCTGCCCCCGCTCGCAGACGTCGAATTCCGGTCGCATTCGCAAAATGGAGAAGACGGCATATTGCTCTACATCTTCTCGTTGGTCGGCACAACCAATAAGAAGACGGTGGAGATGTGCGCGGGCACGGGAATCGAATGCAACTCCGCGAATCTAATCCTGAATCACAAATGGGACGGTCTCCTCTTTGACGGCGATCCCCAATACGTAGCCTGGGGTAGGGACTTCTTTGCCCGCAGCAAGGACACCCATTGGAGGCAGCCCACGTTTGTGCATGCGTGGATTACCGCCGACAACGTAAATGACGTGATTGCGGCGCAGGGCGTCGCCGGCGAGATAGACCTCTTCTCATTGGATATGGACGGAGTCGATTACTGGATCTGGAAGGCGATCGACTGTGTCAGTCCCAGGGTTGTCGTCCTCGAGTTCAACTGGATCTGGGGCGCCGACAGGTCCGTCACGATTCCGTACGATCCGAAGTTCGTCAACACCGACCCGTCCGGTAGGAACGGCGGTAATGGATTCGCATACTTCGGGGGATCACTGCCAGCGTTCGTGAAGCTAGCCAAAACCAAGGGATATCGGCTGATCGGCACCGAGAGCTGGGGATTCAATGCATTTTTTCTCCGAAATGATGTCGGACCGGACATTTTGCCTGAAGTGGATGCCGCCGAATGTTTCAAGATTCCAATGCAGCTCGCCACTCGAACCTCACAAATGCTCAGCGTGATGGACCCCGCATGGCAATGGGTCGAGGTCTAGGCCGTTCTTAGTTGGGCTGGCTGACCACCTAACCGAGACAACGGAACATCATGCGAGGCGGGAAAGCAGGGCGAGCACAAAGTGGCCTATACCCTGAACAAATGCTCGGGCGGTCCTAGGCTCAGGACGGGATGATTCTGCAACGTTTCGTTGATCGAATGGGCCGTCGCGTCATCTCCAGCAGATACGTGCAGAGAGCGACGCGCAAGCTGATGTCGGGCACCGGACTGACTGAGCAAGTGCGGAGGCTCTCGGATGTCACTTTCGACGTGCATCAAAAGCTGGCCGACATGCAGCTGCACCAGACTCTGTACGTCGACCGCGGCACGCAAACCACGGCTGGATCGGCTTGCTGGTGGACCGTAATCCTAGCTACGTTGCAATGGGACGTGAATACTACGCTCGCCACCCGGACACTTTTGTCTATCCCCCAAGGTTCGCAAATGTGAATGTGACTCCCGAAAACATTGAACATGTGCTTAGGGAGAACGACGTGTGCGGTGAGCCAGACCTGCTATCGCTGCACGTTGATGGGATGGACTTCTGGATCTGGAAGGCCCTTAGCGCATTTCGCCCCCGGGTAGTCATCGCGGACGTGCAGACTATTTGGGGTGCCGATGCATCCGTCACCGTGCCGTATCGTTCCGATTTCGCGAAGGAGTTTGTCGACGGATTTGGGGTCTATTGCGGCGCCTCCTTGCCGGCCATGGTGAAGTTGGCGAGGTCGAAGGACTATCGGCTGGTTGGGGCGCAGCGGTATGGATTCAACGCTGTCTTCGTGCGCAATGACGTAGGGGTTGGTGTGCTTCCAGAAGTCCAGCCCGAAGATTGCTTCCACCACCCATTCGTGGCGTGGACGCGGGAGACGTTTTTGTCCAGCGTAGCCGATCGGGAGTGGGTGCAGGTCTAAGTGTGACCGCGCGGCAATTAAGTATGCGGCCGAGTATTGTTGTCGTGTCGCACTTCGAGGCGTCGGCCGTTGGGCACGGCGGGATGCACCGGAGCCTGCAGGTTGAGTCTGATGCACGAAAGCTTGTCGGAGACGACCATGTCACGGTGTTGAGTCTGGATCGCTGGCGGGCGGCGCGGCAGCGCAGCGAGGCACACAACGGGCACATTGGCGCAGGTGTGGGCCTTTCCAGGAGCTTACGCAGGTACCAGGTCCGTGCGAGGCAGTTGCGCGATAACCCATTCAAGGTCTTTCGCATTGGCCGCTTCGCCACCGCGATTCCATTCTCCACGACGGCATGGGTGGAGGAACAGTTCGTTGCAGAGTATGAGCGACTCGTCGCCGCCGACGATAAGCCCAAGGTGTGTGTGATCGAACACGCGGTGTTCGGCGCCATCGTCGAGTTGAACCGCAGGCTCGGGATTCCAACCATTTCGGCCTTCCATAACCTGGAGGCGCTCGATGTCACCAGGTTCGATTGGCGCAGTCGCCGCAATGTCCTCACCATCATGACGGACCTCGGCAATGAGCTGCGCTTACTGGGCGATTGCACCGCACGACTCAGCATTTCGAAGGTCGAGGCCGGCTTCATTGGTGGTCTCGGATTGGACTGCCAGTACTACCCGTACCTACCTGTTGGCGTGCTTCGTGAGAGACTAATGGCCACTCGCGCGAAACGAGAAGCCGTCCGTACACGGGGTGGACCGATAGTGCTGCTTGGCTCGGCGGGTCACGCGGTCACCGCCGACTCGATGCGCTGGTTCCTTGCGCAGGTCCTCGACCAAGGGCTGCCGCCAGAAGTGGGGATTGTCGCCGTCGGCAGCGACACTGACGTACTACTTGAAAAGCCACCGGCCCGGGTCGAGCTCCGCGGGTGGGTAAATCAACCGGACCTCGATGCACTCTTGATGCAGGCGTCCGCGGTGGTGATTCCGCAGCAGTCCGGTTTCGGTGCGTTGACTCGGCTGCCGGAGCTGGCCTGCGCCGGCGTTCCGGTCATCGCATTTGGGCATCCGGTCCTCGCCATCAATCCCACGCCTGGCCTACACGTGGTACCACACGATTGGCGCTGCCTATCGCGCGCTATGCAAGAGGCAGCCGCGGAAGTCCGTACGGTTTCCTCCGACGAGTATCAGGATTGGGAACGCGCGCAACCACGGCCGCTTGCCAACGCGCTGGCCACAGCACTCTGCCATGATGACCCTGTACCTACCTGAGCTGACTGAGCTCCCCACACCTCCGTACGGAAAAACCGGCTGGCCCTGGATGGCTGCGAGTACGGATGTTCCGAGTCAGACACCGGCTGGGAATGCCTGGCCGCGCATTAGTGTGGTCACGCCCTCTTACAACCAGGCGGAGTTTCTGGAGGCGACCATCCGGTCGGTGTTGCTGCAGGGGTATCCGGAGCTCGAGTACATCATCGTCGATGGCGGTAGTACTGACGGCAGCTTGGAGATTATTGAGCGGTATCGGGCGTGGATCAGTCGGGTCGTCGTGGGGGAAGACGACGGACAATACGACGCTATCAATAAGGGCTTCCGGACTGCCAATGGTGACATTCTCACATGGCTCAATAGCGACGATATGTTTGCTCCGAACAGCTTCTGGGCGGTGGGCGGGATTTTCGCGGATCTCAAACCACACGTCGAGTGGATTACTGGCGTCCCTTCCATGTGGGACCGCTTCGGAAACGGCGCTACCGTCCTCCCGCGGCCCAGACTCAATCGACAACTCCTGAGCGTGGGCGCCTACGACGGGGTCACTCTGAACTTCATCCAACAGGAAGGGACGTTCTGGTCACGCGACCTCTGGCAGCGCGCGGGCGGATGTCTGGATACGTCGCTTTCGCTGGCAGCGGACTATGAATTGTGGTGCCGCTTCGCCGACTACGCGCCGCTGCACGGAGTCTCAGCCGTGCTTGCGGGCAATCGCCGACATCCCGACCAGAAAACCCAGCGCGCCATGCTCGCCTACATGCACGACATGCAACGCTGCCGACTGCGACGCAAGTGGAGCCGCGTCGAACGGAACTGGCTCGCACGCGGACTCAAGCGACGCCTCGCCCGGCTCATCTATCGCTGGGGTCGGACAGACCCCATGGTGGTCTATGCGCCTGGAGAACTCCGCTGGGAAATCATTCGCTGAACGTGCACTGCCCGAAACTCAGCATCGTCACACCGTCCTTCAACCAGGCGGACTACCTGGAACAGGCGATTTGCTCCGTACTGGAGCAGGGGTACCCGGACCTCGAGTACTTGATCATTGACGGTGGATCGACTGACGGATCCGTGGAAATCATCAAGAACTACGCGCGGTGGCTGACTTTTTGGATTAGCGAGCCAGACAGCGGCCAGGCACATGCCATCAACAAAGGCTTACGACGCGCAACCGGTGACATTCTCGCGTATCTGAACAGCGATGACACCTATCTACCGGGCGCATTTGCGACGGTCACGGACGCCTTCGCCAAGCATCCATCGGCGGACTGGTTGTGCGGCTCGTGCGTGGCGAGCGATGAACGCAGTGGCGCCTCGTTTATCCTCGAGCCCGTCGTGCCGCGCGATCCGTCACAGTGGCTGTTCAAGCCCTCTGGAGAGCCCTACTGCTTCCCGCAACCTGGAGTGTTTTTCAGGAAGTCATTGATCGACGGGTTCGGCCTCTTTCGCGAGGACCTGCACTACAGCTTCGATTATGAGTATTTCCAGCGGCTCCTAATGGGAGGGCAACGTCCGCTCATCCTCCCGTCAGTGGTGGCGATGTTCCGCATTCACGACGGCAGTAAGACGGCCGACAACTCCGCGGGGTTTGCAACTGACGACCTGACCGTCGCGGACCTGTATTTTGACCGAGTATCGAAGACTGACCAACGGCGGCTCAGGCGACAGAAGCACCGCTCGCTGGCCTGGCTGGTGGTGGACCGCTGCAGCAGCCTGGCGCAGTCGCAAGGACCGCGTGCGGCGCGGCGGACGTTGTGGAAGTACGTCTTTCACGATCCAGCCCTCCTCCGCTATCGACCGGTCTGGGGTGCATTGCGGCGGTGGTACATGTAGATGACGGGCGCACTCACTATCGGGGTCCTCATCACGTACTACGGCGAGCGAGAATTGCTGCACGAGTGCCTGGAGTCATTGCAGCAGCAAACCCAGCCGGTCGACGAGATCCTGGTCTACGACGATGCGTCGGACGCGCCGCCGGACTCGTACATCCCTGATGGCATGAGCGTCAAGGTGCTGCGTGGCGCGACCAATCGTGGTCCGGCGCACGGCCGCAACCAGCTGCTGGCTGCAAGTACCACCGACTACGTTCACTTCCACGATGCGGATGACGTGTTTGCGCCCGAATGGCATGCCCGGGTGCGAAGTGAAATCGAACAGCAAGACGTCGATGCGGTGTTCACTGAGGTCGACGCCGTGCGCGAAACGGGCGCTGATTCACCCAGGGTGCTGGGCCTGCAGAGCCTCATCGGCACCCGCGATCTGTTGCGCTTCTGCATCAACGGCGTGATGCTGGTGCCGGCTGGCACGTATCGACGTGACCGCGTCCTCGGCATCGACGGTTACCGCACAACACTCTGGCAGTCCGAAGACTTTGATTTCCATGTGAGACTCGCCGCGACTGGCATCACGTACGCGGTGATTCCGGAGTCGCTGGTAACCATCCGCGTGCGCGCGGCAAGCCGCAGCCAGCAACACGTCGAGGCGTTAGCCAACTATGTGCGAGCCGTTGGGCTTTTGGCGAAAGAGTTGCCAATCGAGTACATCGGCGATCTCGCCGATTCGGCCGCGAGGGCGGGCTCGAGATTGCACGCCCTGGGTGCAAAGACTGAGGCGAGCGAAGCGTTCAAGCTCGCGCAGCGACTCGGTCCGCCACGCTTCACGACGCAACGCCGCGCCTATCGGGTAATCGCCTCCACGATTGGATTCCAAAACGCCGAGAACATCGCCGGCTTGTACCGACGACTTTTGCCATCACGTGTCCGCCAGTTATTCGCCTGACATTTCCGTCGTCATCCCCTGCTTCAACGCGCTGCGTTGGATCGGCGACACGCTCCAGAGCGTGTTCTCGCAGCAGGGGCCGGACCTGGAAGTCATCGTCGTGGACGACGGCTCGACGGATGGCTCGGCCGACGTCGTGGAGAGCCTGTTTCCACAGGTGCGGGTGTATCGCACCGAGAACGCGGGACCTTCCCACGCGCGGAATGTGGGCACATACGCCGCATCAGGGAAATTTGTCCAGTACGTCGACGCGGACGACATGTTGGCGCCCAACAAACTGAACGAACAATTGGCTTTGCTGCAGCATTCAGGCGCGGATATCGCGTACGGCGACTGGCAGGAGTTGGGCACGAACCGCACGGTTTCGCAGCAACTCGGGGATGATGCGGTCAGTGCGCTGCTTACCGACTTCTGGTGTCCACCGGCCGGATATCTGATCCGCCGCGGCTTCTTAGAAGGTGTTGGCGGCTGGGACGAACGCCAGTGGGTGGTGGAGGACGTCCGTTTCATGTTGCAGTGCGCGCTGGCAGGCGCGCGGTTCGAGCGAGCACCGGGTCTAGCAGCGCTCTATCGCGTGCACACCGCTGGCTCGCTTTCCACCAGCAACCCAGAGGCGTTTCTGCAGGGCTGCCTTCGCAACGCGATGATGGTCGAGGCGCATCTGACGCCACGCCGCCGGGCCGCCGTCTTGAAGGCCTACAGCTACGTCGCGCGTGCGAGCTTTGGGCGGGACCAGACTACCTTTGACGTGGCGTACGCTGCCTTGCAGCGACTCCAGCCCGGGTACGTACCGAGCGGCCCGTGGCCACTGGCGGTTACTTCGCGTGTGGTGGGCTATCGGTCTGCCGAAGCGCTCGCTTTCACCTATCGACGCGTCAAGCGCAGCGTGCTGGCCGCCGCGCAGCGCACATGAAGGTCATTCACGTTCCATTTGGATTCCCGCCCGATGTGGTGGGTGGCACCGAAGTCTACGTTGGGGCGCTGGCACGTGAGCAGGTCGCGAAAGGCGAACAGGCCGTCATTGCGGCACCAGGAGCAGTTTCGAAATCTTACGCGGACGATGGACTCGCGGTGCACAGGTTTGCCGTCTCGAAAAAGCTGGAAGTGGCGGACCTGTATGGCGGATCCGACCAGGTTGCACGGCGTGAGTTCGCAGACATCATGGACCGCGAGCGGCCCGATGTGGTCCACCTGCACGCGTTCACGTCAGCGGTTTCGACGGACCTCGCGCAGGATGTTCAGGAACGTGGCTGCGGTCTCGTTTTCACGTACCACACGCCAACCGTTTCATGCTTGCGCGGAACCCTCTTGCGTTGTGGACGCGAGGTGTGCGACGGCGTGCTCGACGTGAAAACGTGCACTACGTGCGTGCTTCAGGGCCTGGGAGTGGGCCAGCGCGTCGGCGCAGTTCTCGGTGCAATGCCGACAGGGTTGGGCCGCGCAATCGGCAGCTTCGGGCTCGCAGGCGGTACGTGGACGGCCGCGCGGATGACCGATCTGGTCAATCGCCAGCACACGTCCTTTCGAGCGCTGATGCGGTTTGCGGACCGGGTGGTGGTACTCTGCAACTGGGCTGGCGACGTCTTGCGACGCAACGGCGTTCCAGCGGAGAAGCTGGTGCTCTCGCGTCACGGGCTGCCGCGGCGCAGCGCGCAATCCACTGAATCGCGCTGCAAACGGGTCGAGGATCCTCTCCGGATTGCGTTTTTTGGGCGGTTGCATCCAACCAAGGGCGTAGATACGCTGGTTCGCGCGATCACCGGGTTGCCGGCCGCGCGGCTGGAATTGGACGTGTTCGGTATCGATGGCGACAGTCGTTATGCCGCGTCACTGCGAGAGATCGCGCAACAGGATTCGCGTATTCGATTCTGCGATGCAGTAGGCAGCGATGCGGTGCCAAGAATCCTCGCAGAGTATGACGTGCTGGCGGTGCCGTCACGCTGGCTGGAAACCGGGCCCCTCGTGGTGCTCGAGGCGTTTGCAGCTGGAGTACCTGTGATCGGCTCCAATCTGGGTGGAATTGCCGAGCTGGTGACCGATGGAGTCGACGGACTGCTGGTCGAGACCGACTCCGTGGCAGCATGGCAGGGCGCTCTCACAACGTTAGAAACCGACTCGCCCATGCTGCGTCAATTGCGCGCTGGAGTGCGGCCACCGCGCAGCATGTCGAGTGTGGCAGATGACATGCTGGCGGTGTACGACCAGGTGCGATTGGCCGCGTGAAAGCCAGGCCGCGCGTTCTCTACGTGCAATACACCAGTCCGAGCGCCTATCCCCCGCTCGAGCACGGCTCACAATTGCTGGCGGAAGCTGGCTGGGACGTCTTGTTCCTCGGTACGAGCAAAGTCGGTGATCCAGCGCTGCACTGGTCAGCAAGGCAGGGCATTCATGTACGGGAGTTGCCGCCGGCTGGTTCAGGTTGGCTGCGCAGACTCCACTACGGATGGTTCGCGGCCTGGGTACTCGCGTGGACACTGCGATGGCGGCCACGCTGCGTGTATGCCTCGGATCTGCTGGCGTGCCCCATCGTGCTGGCCTTGAGCTACGTGCCCGGACTGCTGGTTGTCTACCACGAACACGACACGCCGCTGCATGGCGGTCGCGCATTCCGATGGGCGCGCCGCAAGCTCGCAACCCGGGCCGATGTGCGGGTCCTGCCAAATCAGCTACGGGCAACCCATTTCAACGAGACCGTTGCGAACCACCGACCGACGTTGACGGCCTGGAACTGTCCCGCGCGCTCGGAATTGGCACCACGCCGTGAAGCACGCAGCACCGATGAGTTGAAACTCGTGTACGCCGGGTCCATCGTGCCCGAGCGCCTTCCAGCCACGGTTATCGAGGCGCTGGCGCACGTGCCAGGCGCGGTCCAGTTGGACGTGGTGGGGTATACCACACAAGGGCATCCCGAGTACGTTCGCGAGCTTCAGTCATTCGCGATGCGACTTGGAGTGGAGCAGCGCGTGCGCTTCATGCCGGCGGTCCCCCACCCCGAGCTCTTGGAGCAACTTCGTACAGCCGATGTTGGGCTCGTGTTGATGTCCGAGTGGGGCGATGCGCAGTGGATGCCCGGCGCGTCGAATAAACCGTTCGACTATCTCGCGAGTGGGCTCGCATTGCTGGTGGCCGATGAGCCCGGCTGGCGAGAACTCTACGCTGATCCAGGCTACGGACTGGCGTGCAACGCTCGCGAACCTCAAAGTATTGCCGCGGCTCTCACGTGGTTTCTCGAAAACCGTGACGAGATGCGCGCGATGGGAGAGCGCGGTCGGCAGCGCGTTGCCCAGGACTGGAATTACGAAACACAATTTGGACCTGTGCGCGATTGGCTCGTCCGTCGCGCGGTTGGCTGATGCGCATCGCGATTGTGGTGCACGGTCGCTTCGAGGCGTTCGACCTTGCGCGCGAACTCCTGCGGCGGGGCAACGCTGTCACGGTATTTACCAACTATCCCAGCTGGGCAGCCGCGCGCTTCGGGGTGCCTGGCGAGCATGTCCGAAGCTTCGTGCGACATGGCGTGTTGACGCGAGCGCTTGGTCGTCTAGCAGGTCCAACGCTGCTGCCACGGTTCGAACCGCATCTACACCGGTTGTTTGGTCGGTGGGCGGCCAACGCACTCCGCGAGCAGCCCTGGGATGTTGCGTACGCCTTCAGCGGAGTCGCCGAAGAGATGCTGGCATCAACGGCGCTCCAAGCTCAATTGCGCATCGTGGTGCGGGCTTCCAGTCACATTCGCTATCAAGACCGACTGCTGCGCGAAGAGGAGCGCCGCACTGGTGCGCGCCTGGATCGGCCGAGCGCGTGGATGATTGCACGCGAGGAACGCGAGTACGCGGCAGCGGACAGTGTTCGGGTGCTTTCGAGCTTCGCACGTGAGACATTCATCGACGAAGGAGTGCCAGAGTCGAAGGTGAAGCTGGTCGTTTCGGGGGTGGAGACCCGCGCGTTTCAAGCTTCCGAACAGGACCTGGAGGAGCGCTGCAAGCGGGTACTCAGCGGCGCGCCGCTACGAGTTCTAACGGTTGGCACCTTCGCGTATCGCAAAGGCGTCTGGGACACCGCTGCCGGCATTCGCACCCTTGGCACCCAACGATTCGCCTATCGGTTTGTCGGACCCGTCGTGCCCGAGGCAGCTGATCTTGCGGCGGAACTGCAGCACCATGCCACGTTTGTTCCCAAGCTGCTGCAATCGCAACTACCACAGGCCTACGCATGGGGCGACGTGTTTCTCCTTCCGAGCATCGAGGATGGTTTTCCGGCGGTGCTGGCGCAAGCCGCCGCGGCTGGACTGCCAATTGTGACCACGCCAAATGGCGCCGGACATGACCTGGTGGAAGACGGCAAAAATGGCTGGGTTGTAGCCATTCGTCGGCCGGACCTCATTGTCGAACGGCTGCGCTGGGCTGATGCGCATCGGCTCGAGCTCGCAGACATGATCCGCACCTGTCAGTCATCTACCAACGTGAGAGATTCCGCGCAAGTGGCCGCGGACTTCGAGCGGATGTGCGCTGACTCGCTTTACGCGGGGGCGGTACCTGCCGCATGAGTCGCGATCTGCTGATCGTTGGTTTCGATGGTGGAACACATATTGGCGGCAGCCTGTCGCGCGCGGCGGATCGACTGGCGATCGGCTACAGTTTTGCAGACGCGAGCCGAGCCTTCGAAGGGTCTCGCGCGGTACGCGCGCTCACCTGGCGGATGGGGCATCGACCGCCGAAGCTCCGCTCCTTTAGCCGCGAAGTTGTTTCGATGTGCGAGCTGTGGCGACCGCGCTGGCTTGTCGCGACCGGATCTGCGCCGATCGATGCGCGTTCGCTCGCAAGAATTGGCGAGCTTGGAACTCGGCGGCTCGTGTTTGTGACGGATGATCCGTGGAACCGGAGCGTGCGTGCGGACTGGTTCTTTCAGGCACTGCCGCAGTATGACCAGGTGTATACGCCGCGTTGGGCAAACGTGGAGGATCTACAGCGACTCGGCTGTCCGTCCGTAGGCTACTTGCCGTTTGGGTTTGACCCGGACCTGAGTTTTCGCGAGGAGCCACACACCGCACCCGAATGGCGCGAATTTGCAACTGATGTCGCCTTCGTCGGCGGAGCCGACGCCGATCGGGTGCCATACATCTCGGCGCTGCTGCGCGCGGGAATTCGAGTCAACCTGTATGGCGGGTATTGGAACCGTTTTCGAGCCACGCGGCAAAGCCACAAAGGCCATGCGGATGTGGCCACGGTACGCAAAGCCACCAGCGGCGCGAGCGTTGCGTTGTGCCTGGTTCGCCGTGCCAATCGCGACGGACATGTCATGCGATCGCTGGAGATTCCCGCAATGGGTGGCTGCATGCTGGTGGAAGATACCGACGAGCACCGTGCGCTCTTTGGCGACTCAGGCGAGCTCGTCGCCACCTTTCGGGGAATCGACGAGATGATCGATCGCGTGCGCTGGCTGCTTTCAAATACGACCGAGCGGCGCCGGCTGGCCACGGCTGCACACGACCGTGTCCACGCCGCACACCACACCTATGCCGACCGTCTCGAACAGATGCTAGAACCGGTCACCGCGGGCTCGGCGTGGTAGTCACCGAACGCAACATTCAAGACGGTGACCTCCCATTGACGGCGGTTGCTTTGGTCGTGCGCCGCTCGCGCATCGGCAGATGGAACGAGGTCTTGACCGCCGCGACGGTTGTCTGCTGCCTTGCCCTGCTGGCGGTCTTCGTCAGCACGAATCTGACTGGCCGCTTTGACCACCGCACCGAAACCATCCAGCAGCAATTCGCCATTTTGGCCGGTGGTCCATATCCCATCAACGGAGAGCCGAACGACGTCGGCGCGTATCAGAACCGCGTGCTCTTTCCGTTCGTGTTGCGACTCGGCACCTCGGTTGGAATCGTCTCGGTTGGCGAATGGTATCTACTGCTCCGACTGGCAACCGCCGCTATGGCCTTTCTGGTGGTGTGGTGGCTGCTGAGAGCCGTCGCACAAGCACAGCCGCGATTGGCGATCATCGGACTGGGGCTCCTGACCTACGAGCTGATATTTACCTTCAGCCAGGGTTGGGAGCACCCCACGGACTTTCCCGATATTGCGATTACTGGGCTCTGGGTGTGGGCGGCGCTGAGCCAGCGGAAATTTGCGATCTTTTTCCTGAGCCTTCTGGCAGCATTCAACCGTGAGTCCGCCGCCTTTGCGGGCGTCCTCTGGATCGCGCTGTACGGGATATCCTCGGGCCGCTCACTCCAACCGCGCCAAATTGGCTTCGGCATGCTGCTTAGCGTCGCAAGCTATGCGACCGTGCTCGCAATTCGATGGTCATTCGGCGGATTCACGGCGGTCATCGACAATACCAATGTCTCCGACCTTCTCCAGACGCTCCCGAGATTCGGCGAAACACTGCGGAGCTTTCTGGCGCATCCGACTCCGTGGTCGTGGCCAGTGCTGTTAGCCGCGATGGCCATTCTTCCACTCGGCTGGATCTGGGCGAATCGGATCTCCCTCGGGTTACGTGAGAAGCGAATGCTCCTGGCTGCCGCCGCGGTTGCCCTGCTCTCGCTGCCGTTTTCGAGCCTCGATGAGCCGCGTGACTTTACGACCTCGATTGTGCTGCTGATCTTCGTCGCGGTAGCCGCGGAAGCCGGTCGACACCACAGTCAACCGCAACTCGATGTTAGCCGTAATTGAGACGCACCCGATCCAGTACCACGCGCCGGTGTATCGCGCGCTGCAGCGCGACTTCGGTATCCCTGTGACCGCGGTGTACGGGTCGGATTTCAGCGTGATCGGCTATCGCGACGCGGAATTCGCGACGACGTTCGCGTGGGACACGGATCTGCTCTCGGGCTATGCTGCGCGCTTCTTGTCACGCGTCTCCGATGGAGGTACTCGGACACCGGAAACGACTTCAGCCAGTGGGCTGCCGCGGCACCTCCACGAGATCGACCCGAAGGCTGTCCTGCTGGTGGGGTACAGTCCTCGCTTCTACCAGCGCGCGTTGTGGGATGCATGGCGCACGCAAAAGCCGCTGTTGTTTCGAGCTGAAACAACTGACCATGCTAGCCGGCGCGCAACCATCAAAGCGAAACTTCGGGATGGGATGCTGCGGTTTTTCTATGGCCGCTGCGAGCGACTCCTGTACGTTGGCACCCGCTCGTACCAGCACTTCAGTCGACTCGGATGTTCGGCGCAAAAGCTAGTGTTTTCACCGTACTGCGTGGACACCAATTCGTTCCAGACCGACGAATCCGGGCGCAGCCGCCTGCGCGCGCCGGCTCGCACAGCGCTCGGAGTCTCTGAGGAGGAGACGATCCTGCTGCTCTCAGGCAAACTGGTGCGCCGCAAACGCGCGGACCTGCTCGTGGAGGCAGTCAAGGTGCTGCCGAAGGTTGTGCGAGACCGCGTCCGCGTTGTGGCCCTCGGCAGTGGTGAGGAGCAACCCCGGCTGGAAGAGATCGCGCGGAGAGACCCCGCGATTACTTTCACCTGCGTAGGGTTCCAGAACCAGTCGCGATTATCCGCGTACTATCACGCGGCTGATCTGCTGGTGCTCCCCAGCGACTCCGGCGAGACCTGGGGCCTGGTGGTCAACGAAGCGCTGCACCACGGTTTACCGTGCATTGTTTCCGACGCAGTTGGTTGCGCGCCGGATCTCATCATGCCGGGGCTGACGGGTGAAGTCTTCGAGCGGGGTTCAGCAGACAGTCTGGCAGCCGCGCTGCAGCGCGCGTTGCGGCTGACGGACAACTCCGCTGCGCGTGAAACATGCCGGAGTCGGGTTAGCGGCTATTCGGTTGCCAAAGCCGCCGAAGGCATTGCCCAGGCATATCGGGACGTCGTTCGTGCTGGCTAACTGGGTTGGCGTCTGGGCGCTGACCGCTGTACTCATCCTGGTCATTCGCAGCGCAAGCCGATTACCAGGTTCAGGCCTCATCCAGGCATATTTGCTGAATCTCGCATTGCTGTACTGGATTGGAGCGGCACTGTACCTGTTGCCCTGGTACACCAATCACGATCCCGACGTGGTGCTCGCCGGGCTCCAGCAGAGTACGTACGCCGTCATCGCATTCGGTATTGGCAGCGTGATCTTGGCACCCTGGTTGACTCGCGCCGCACGACCGCTGTCCGGTAGCGCGCGTTTTCCGACGGAACCTGCATTAGCTCGAAGGCTCGCGGTCATCGGACTCGTCGCGTTTTTCGGTCTGACTCCACTCGTCGCACGCATTCCAACGGTTTCCGCGGTCGCAGTGCAAGGATGGAATCTTCTTGTCGTTGGATTGGGATTGCTCTGCTGGCAAGCCTGGCATTCCAAAAAGCATCGCGGGCTGCTCGGCTGGTTGAGCCTCACGCTTTGCCTGCCGCTCGTGACCATCGTGACGCAAGGATTCATCGGCTACGGGACCGCGGCAGCCACCGCGGTGATGACGTTCATCGGCAATTTCTATCGTCCGCGGTGGCGCGTGGTGCTCGTCGCCGTTCTGCTGACCTATCTCGGCCTGTCGATGTACGTCACGTACATGCGCGATCGCGATTCCATCCGTGCAGTGGTGTGGAGCGGGCAACCGCTGGGAGCGCGTGTAGAGCGAGTCCAGCTCACGCTCAGCACATTCGAGTGGTTCGACTGGTACAATCACGACCATCTGGAACGCATCGACGACCGGCTGAACCAGAACCTGCTAATGGGAGCCGCAGTCCAGTACATGGACGCGGGCCTCGCCCACTTCGCCTACGGCGCGACCATCGTCGAAGGCTTTATTGCGCTGGTTCCGCGAGCGATCTGGCCGACGAAACCAGTCGTAGCTGGCAGCGGCACTGTCGTGACCGAGTACACGGGAATCCCGTTTGCCCAGGGCACGGCGATTGGCATCGGCCACGTGATGGAGGCCTACATCAGCTTCGGAACAATTGGTGTTGTAGTTGGCTTCATTTTCATCGGTATCGTCGTGGGATTGATCGATTTCACCGCGGCGAGGCGCCTCTGGTCGGGGGACGTCCGTGGCTTTCTGTTGTGGTTCTTGCCTGGGCTCAGTTTCCTGCAGGTCGGCGGTTCGATCGTAGAGCTGACTTCCAGTGTGGGCGCGGCAATTCTGGCAGCACACCTGGTGAACCGGCTGCTTGCGCGACCTGAGTCACGCCGAACAGCGGCGGCGCAGCCAACACTTGTGGTTCGGAGGACCTGATCAGTATGTGCGGAATCGCTGGCGCATTAGTGTCCACCGGAGAGCATGCTCAGTTGCGCTCAGCGATTGACTGTATGGTGGCGCACCTCGACCATCGGGGGCCGGACGCCTGTGCCGCGTCAACGGTCCGCGAGCATGCACCGAGCGTGGTCCTCGGCCACACGCGCCTGGCGATCATCGACCTCTCACCTGCCGGGCAGCAGCCAATGCGTTTGCCGGACAGCCCACATGTCATCACCTACAACGGCGAGATTTACAACTTCCGTGAGCTTGCGTCCGAGCTGGGGGATGGCGGGTGGCAGAGTCGAAGCGACACCGAAGTGGTGCTACGCGCGTATGCCCGGTGGGGACGCGCAAGCGTACACCGCCTGCGTGGCATGTTCGCTCTCGGAATCTGGGATGCCGAGCGGCAGGAGCTATTCCTCGCGCGCGACCGACTCGGCATCAAGCCGCTGTACTACTACACCGCGGATGGACTCTTCGTTTTCGCGTCGGAGCTTCGTGCGCTGTTAGCAAGCGGACTGGTGCCGCGTCGCCTCGATCCGCTGGGCCTGGCCGACTACCTGACGTATCAGTCATTACCGGCTCCGCGCACCATGATCCAGGACGTCCGTGCTCTACCACCCGGTGCATGGCTCGTCGTGGACCGACTCGGACAGGTGCGCGAACATACCTACTGGGACCTGCTCCAGCACACCAGTGGTGAGGCCGCACATGCCACCCCGGAGGCAAATCAACGGCGAACGGGTGAACTGCTGCGCGAATCTGTCGCCATGCACCTTGTCAGCGATGTACCGCTGGGAGCATTTCTGTCTGGAGGGATCGACTCGAGTCTCGTAGTGGGACTGATGCGCGAAGCCGGCCCGGTGCCGCATACATTTTCGGTGGCCTTCGCCGAGCGCGAATTCGACGAAACCCGCCACGCGCGCGCGGTGGCCACACGCTTCGACACCCACCACACCGAAATTCTTCTGGGCGAGGAAGACCTGCTGGATCAACTGCCGCATGCGTTCGCGGCGATGGACCAGCCAACCGGCGATGGCGTGAACACGTACGTGATCAGCGGTGCTGTCCGCGCCGCCGGAATTACGGTTGCGCTTTCGGGACTGGGCGGCGATGAGTTGTTCGGCGGGTATCCCTCGTTCAGACGGTTGGCGAACACCGCCCAACTCTTCCGTGCTTGGCGGTACGCGCCTGAAAAGGTCAGGACTCTCACGGCGGCGGCAGTCGAAAGAGTTGCTGGCTCAAACCGGAGTCGAAAGACCGCGGCCATGCTGGCGGGAGATGGGCGGCTTTCTAGTACGTACCCGATCACCCGACAGGTCCTCGCGCGAAACCAGCTGAGCCAGCTGCTCACGCCGAGTTGGAGCGAACTGCTCACTGATCATGCGGATCCATACGTCGCGTTGCTGGAGGAGGCGTATGCGACGCACTCTGCGCAAGGCCTGCATTCGTCCATTTCCTACGCTGAAGCTCGCACGTACATGCACGATGTGCTGCTGCGCGACACGGACCAGATGAGCATGGCGCACGCGCTCGAGGTGCGCGTTCCGCTACTCGATCATGTACTGGTGGAGTACGTGATGGGCGTGCCGGATGCCCAGAAGCGACCGAATGGAACGCCCAAGCCGCTGCTGGTGAACAGTCTGCCAGGCCTGCTGCCAGACGACATCGTGCATCGTCGAAAGCAAGGCTTCACGCTTCCCTTCAATCTGTGGATGCGTCAGGAGCTGCGGAGTTACTGCACCATTCAACTGGGCGAAAACGGGCTGGGTGGTCGAGGAATTTTTCAACCGGATCAACTCCGTGCGCTGTGGTCGGACTTTCTGGAGCGGCCCGCGGAGACCCCCTGGTCGCACCTGTGGGTACTGGTTGTTCTTGAAGAATGGTTGGACCGAAACGGCTTCTAACGAAAGCACTTGTCGCATGCGCGCGCTGCACGTGATTCCTGCTGTCGCCGAACGGTACGGCGGACCCAGTCACGCGATTGTTGGTATGGGCCGCGCGCTGTGCCAAGCCGGGGTGGAGGTTCTGATCGCGACCACGGATGCCGATGGGTCTGCCGACCGATTATCCGTTCCGGTTGGTGAAACACTTTCCTGGCACGACGTCCCAACGGTGATGTTCCGCCGTCAGTGGAGTGAAGCCTTCAAGTATTCGGCGCCACTCTCACGTTGGCTGCACGACAATGTTGGTAACTACGACGTCGTTCACATCCACGCGGTCTTTTCACATGCTTGTTTGGCGGCAGCCAGTGCGAGTCGACGACGCGACGTTCCTTATATCGTGCGACCACTCGGTACGCTGGACCCCTGGAGCTTGCACCAGAAGGCAAACCGCAAACGCGCGCTGTGGCAATTTGGTGGCAAACGGATGCTCAAAGGCGCAGCGGCGGTGCACTACACCACGCTAGCCGAGCAGACCCTGGCTGAGACTGGACTCGGTCTGCAACGCGGCGTCGTGATACCGCTGGGCGTGGATGACACGCTCTTTGAGGATGCGTCCGGCGAAGCACTCCAATTGTGCGACGGCGCACCGTATGTCCTCGTCCTCGGAAGGCTTCATCCAAAGAAGGGCCTCGAACGATTCATCGATGCATTCCTCGAGGCAACCGAAGACAGCGGTCTCGGACGCTGGCGACTGGCGATTGCGGGCGATGGCGAACCAGCCTACGTTGCAGGATTACGACAGTCGGTCCAACGACATGATACCGCGGCAAAAGTCCAGTTCGTTGGTTGGCTGACTGGTGAACGCAAAGCCGCCGCGTTACGAGAAGCTCAATTGCTCGCGCTCCCGTCACACCAGGAGAACTTCGGCATCGTCGTGGCCGAAGCGCTGGCGTGCGGCACACCAGTGCTCATCAGCGAGTTTGTGAACCTTGCAGACGAAATCCGCCGCGCGGGCGCCGGCTGGATCGTGCCACTGGAGCACTCAGCGGTGGTGGATGCACTGCGTCAGGCACTACGCAACGATGATGCGCGCGGTGTCCGAGGCAGGGCAGGCCGCGAACTTGCGCGCGCCCGATTCACCTGGAACTCGGTTGGAGCTCAACTGGCCGGTCTTTATTCCGACCTCACCCGATCATGATCTGTCGAGCGGTACTGCCGAACGCGGGATTGGGCAACAAGTTATTCCCGTGGGCACGCTGCCGCGTGTTTTCGCTGGAGCACAACGTTCCAATGCTGGCGCCGGTGTGGGTCCAGCTTAAACTCGGGCCAATCGCGCGTGGCGACCGCGACACGCGCCTGTACCACAACTTATTTCGGTTGCGCCCCGTTGGTTATGTCAGTGGCGCACGCGCGCTGTGGCAGCGGATCATGGAGCGCGACCAGGTCGTCTTTAGCGGACCCGACGAACACTTTGCGCCCCTTACAGGGAAGCACGCGCTGGTGCTGGAGGAGCTCACGCGCATGACGCAACCGGAGTGGGTGCGACGCGCAGATGATGTTGGCGCTGTTGCAATTGGAGTCCACGTACGGCGGGGTGACTTCGTCCAGGCGAGTCAGCCAGAGGATTTCATTACTCGCGGCGCGATCCGCACGCCACTCGACTGGTACGTCCAGGCTGTGTCGGCCATTCGGGAGGTGACCGGCAAGTTGACTCCCGCGGTTGTTGTCTCCGACGCGGCGGACGCCGAGCTTCAGGATCTGCTACAGATGGAGAGCGTCAGGCGAGTTGAGACCGGGTCTGCCATAAGTGACCTGCTCGTGCTGAGCAAGGCGCAATTTCTCATCGGCTCCGGTGGCAGCTCCTTCAGCGCGTGGGCTGCCTTTTTGGGGCAAATGCCAGCCCTGGCATACACGGGCCAATCCTTGAGCTGGTTCCGGATTGAGCCAACGCGGAGTCAATTCATCGGTGAATGGGATGTATCGGTGCCCATGCAATCGGTCTTGAGAGAGGAAGCGATCGTCTGATCAGTCTGAACGAGCCGCTGCTCTATCGCGATCTCAAGGGTATCGCCGGGTACGTGCTGGACCTTCTCGATATTGGTCGCATGCGCTTCTGCAACCCGCACGCGCTTACCAAGTTCTTCATCATCAACAGCCTCCGTCAGCGCACCGGCGCACGCACGTTCATCGAGGCTGGAACCAATAAAGGCACTACGGCGGCCCGTTGCGCGCGGGTTTTCGAACGCGTTGTCACGGTGGAGCTCGACGCCGATCTAGCCCGAACGTCAACTCGATTTTTGCGCAATCGAAGCAATGTGCTGGTCGTCTGCGGGGACGCGCTCTCGGTCATTCCACGTGTCATCGAAAGCCAGCGACTCGATCGCATCCTGGTGTTTCTGGATGCACACGCCCCACTCTGGGGGACGGCGAATGGCGGTCCACCAGAGCCTGCATTGGATGAGCTGAACAGACTCGCCGACTACAAAGATCGGATTTGCGGTGTCATCGTGGATGACTTTCGCAACTTCGGAGCCGCGCCCGGATTTCCCAGTCGGTCGTGTCTTGTGAGCGCCGCCGAGGCGTTTTGCGCCGACGGTGATTTCACGTTCAACGTCCACCTGGACCAACTCATCATCGAACGAAAGCGCCCCTGAATGGCTCCACGGGAAGCCGGCGTACTGGGCCTGTTTCCAGGCTGCGTCGCGACGGGCGGTATTCAAGCGAGCGGACGCATCGCATGGGATGCCATCTGCGCTCCACCGACGCCGTTCGGACCAGCCGCCCGATTGTGTTACGGCGACGCGGGACTGTATCGGCGTAGCGGATCCGACTGGGAAGTTCACACCAAAACGCGACTGCAAGCGGTGCTGGCCGCATTGCGTGCGCCACGGCCACTCCGGCTGATCGTGGTGTGGCATATGGACCTGCTGCGGCTGCTGCCGTTTCTGCGCACCGCGGCGGCAAAGGTCGTGCTCGTCCTGCAAGGCGTCGAGGCCTGGCGCAGGCGACCTGTCGCCGAGCGATGGTTGTTGCGCCGAGTACATACGTTTTTGAGCATCAGCGACTATACCTGGCGCCGCTTTGTGCACGTCTATCCCAACTTCACGGGTGCCCGCCACACGACAGTACATCTTGGAATTGAAAGCTCCTTCGACCAGCCCGTTTCGCAACCCGACTCGACGCCAGCGGCGCTGATGCTGGGCCGCCTGGCGCGTGGCGAAGACTACAAGGGCCATCGTGAGATGATCGAAGCCTGGCCGCTGGTGCAGCGGAAGCTGCCAGATGCTCGCTTGTGGATTGTCGGTGACGGTGATCTCCGGCCGGACCTCGAGCAAGCCGCCTCCAGCCGCGGACTCAACGGTTCAGTGGAGTTTTTCGGATTCGTTTCGGATCAACAGAAGCAGCAGCTGCTCGAACGCGCACGATGTATGGCCATTCCCAGCCGCGGTGAAGGCTTCGGATTGGTTTATCTGGAGGCCATGCGGCTGGGACGACCGTGTCTGGTCAGCACCGCCGACGCCGGATTCGAAGTCGTGGAGCCGCCGCGAAGCGGATTGGCAGCGGATCTGGAGAACCGCGAACAGCTTGCGCAGGCCACCTGCCGTTTGCTGACCGATGGGGCGGAGTGGCGTCGGTGGTCCGACTGCGCGCGTTCACGCTACGAGCAGCGCTACACGGCGAAGCAGTACCAGACGCGGCTGATCTCGGCGTTGCAGTCAGTCCTGGACTCGTAATGCACACATTGGCAACAGTCGTCCTCACTCGGAACGAAGAGCTGAACCTGCCCGCCTGTCTGGAGAGCGTGCAAGGACTTGGCTCCTCGTTGATCGTGGTGGACTCCGGCAGCACTGACCGCACTCTGGAAATCGCCGAGCGGTATGGTGCCCACGTTCTGACGCATCCGTTTGAGAGCCATACACGCCAATGGGGCTGGGCGCTTCGTCAGCTACCCAGCGAAACAGAATGGGTCCTTGGCCTGGATGCCGACCAGCGCCTGACGCCCGAGCTCTTTCAAGAGCTGCAGCAACTGTTCCGGGTGGGTGAACGGCGGATCAACGGGCACGACGGGTTCTACGTCAGGCGCCGCCAGATCTTTCGCGGTCGCTGGATTCGCCACGGCGGCTACTATCCGAAGTACCTGCTCAAGCTCTTTCGACTGGACAAAGTGCAGCTGGACGATCGCGACCTGATGGACCACCACTTCTACGTCTCGGGTAAGTGCGGCCAGCTGCAGAACGATCTCATCGAGGATAACCGCAACGAGGCCGCCATCGGCTTCTGGCTTTCGAAGCACATCCGCTACGCGGAGCTGCACGCGCGCGAGGAGATCACGCGGCGGTGTAAGGGTGACCGCGCCTGGGTCATCCGGCCTGCGCTGTTTGGTTCACCCGACCAGCGGGTCGTCTGGTGTAAGAGGCTCTGGTACCGCATGCCGCTCTACGCGCGGCCATTCTTGTATTTCCTGTATCGCTACTTCATTCTTGGAGGAATTCTCGATGGCAAACAAGGATTTATCTTTCACTTTCTGCAGAGTTTCTGGTACCGCTTGCTGGTCGACATTCGGCTCGACGACCTGATGGCTGAATCGAAGCAGGTGCGCGAATCGCGTCAACGTTCTACAGAGGTCCAGGATCCGTCCTGGTCTACCTTCGCGAGCGGAGAGCCATCGGCACGTGCAGCGTCGAGCGCTTACACGCTGCGAAGCGAAAATCTTCTCTGAAGAGAAGCAGACTAGGTTAGTTATGGATCCAATAACTTTTGCGCAAACGCTGCTGCGACGCTGGTGGATAGTTCTGCTGTGCGCCGCTGGTGGTCTGGCCGTGTCGTACTGGCTGGCCATCGGCACGCCACCGCGGTACCAATCCACGGTGAGCCTCCAGCTCAATCCGGCTGGTCGAAGCCCGTTCCTGCCGTACTCGTCGACCGGTCTCGATCCGTCGATCAGCCCGGTGATGGCAACCGCTGCCTCCTATCGCGAGGTGCTGCGAAGTCGAGCATTTGGCGAGCTCCTGGTGCAGCAATTACAGCTGCCAACGTCGCCTGAGGCTGTCGCCGGCTCGATCGATACGCAGCTGGTCCCAAACACGAATATTCTTCATTTGAACGTGACCTGGGACAACCCGAGTGATGCGCAGCAGCTCGCCCAGCGCATCGCCGAAACGTTCATCGTCGAAAATCAGCGACGCCAGCAATCCCAGCCGGTTACGCAGGCGCAGTTGGCTGACATGGAACAGTCGGCTTCGAATATCGAAGACCGCATTACTCCGCTGCAACAGCAGCGCCAGAAGCTGAACCAGGACGTCGCCAACGGTGACCTCAGCCATCTCGCGGATCTGAGCAGTCTGGAGGATCGGCTCGGCGCACTCGAAAGTAGCCACGCCAATCTTCTGGTTGAGATCAGTCGTATTCGGAGCAGCTTTGACACGGCCGTTATCGTCGATCCGGCGACGGCTGCGTATCCGGTGTCGGCAACACCGCTCAGCCAGGCTCTGATTTTTGGCCTGATCGGCGGGCTCGGCGTCGCGCTCGGACTGATCCTGCTCCTCGACTACCTGGAGGATGCCGTACGTACGCGTCGCGACATCATCGAAGCCACTGGCGTTCCTCCGCTTGGTCGCGTGCGACACGCTGGCCATCGACTTTGGCGTCGGTCGCCGCGTCATCCGGGGCTGGTCATGCTCGGCTCGGATTCACATGCGGCCGAAGCATTCCGTTCGCTTCGCGCGAGTCTCAGTCTGGCGACCTCGGCGCACTCGATCAAATCGCTGGCTGTCACCAGCGCCGGAGCGCGCGAGGGAAAGACGTTCGTCGCGTGCAATCTCGCGATTGCGCTGGCCCAATCTGGCAAACGTGTCCTCCTGGTCGATGCCGACTTGCGGCGACCGACCGTGCACCATTGGCTGCGTGTTGCTTCGCAACCGGGTCTCGTCGATGCACTGCAAATGGCAAACAGCGGCGCGGATCTTTCGTCCGCGGAGACTCCGGGGGTCATCGCTACGGAGGTCCACAACCTCTGGGTTCTGCCAGCCGGTACGCCGCCGAGTAATGCCGGAGAGCTGCTCGGATCTGAGGCGTTACCTGGTGTGCTCAATCACCTGTCAAGACTTTGGGACACCGTCGTCCTCGACAGCGCGCCGGTCGGACCTGTCGCCGACACCCTGCTCATGGCTCGTTACGCGAGCGGCTCAGTGATGGTTGCTCGATCGGGGCGCACACGCCGGTCCGCGCTGCGCGGCGCATTGGATGCGCTTTCCAGTAGCGGTCGCCCGATCTTCGGAGTCGTGCTGAATGACGAACGGCCGAGCCCGCTCGCGCGATTCAGTCGCGTCGATTACTTCCACCATGGGTACTGGAGCGATCCGGCACTGGTGCAGACCGCGAGCGATCCGCAAGCGCTTCCGAACGGCGTCAACCGTTGAGAAAGGAACGTTAGCCAGGTTTGCGGGCGGTGATCACCATCGATTTCCACAGTAGCGGCAATCGACCGGCGCCCTGAAAGCGGAGGACCTCAAATCCGGCCTCGCCGAGCAGTTGCGTCAAGGTCTTCCGTGACCAGAATTTGATGTGTCCACCATCCCACAAGGCACCGTAGTGCCCGTCGAGTCGACCGGTGGCGGCCAGGGCCAGGTTTTTCACGTACCCGTGATACGGCGTGCTCACCACGAAGACTCCGCCCGGTCGTAACACGTCCAGAATGCGTTTTACAAAGAGCCGTGGATCAAACAGGTGTTCAATGACCTCAATGCAAACGCACGCGTCGAACTCCGTATCGAAACGCGCGCGCAGGTCTTCGTACGCAGTGGCAACCTCGAAGCGGATCTCTGGATGTGTCGCCTGCGCGTGCGCAATACCGCTTTCTGATGAGTCGAATCCAATCGTGCGAAAACCTTCTTCTGCCAGGCGGGCGGTGAAATGCCCGTTGCCACAACCGGCGTCCAGCACGCAAAGATGCTTACCGAGGGCGCGCAGCTCAGCAACGATGCGGGGCGCGATGTACGCGTCCATCCACACCTGTTCGCCCGAGTCGTATACGTAGTGATGGTCACTCATCTCGCCTGGCCGGGCCCATGCTACCGCTGACGGTGCGTCGAACTGCCCGACGGCTGGGCGTGGGGCGCATGCTCGTGCGCGTGCACGCGCTGCGCGCGCTTACGTTGCCAGGTGCGATCACCCTCGTTCATGACCGACCTCGTTATCTCGGGCGCATTCTCGAGGCGACCCCAATTCCCGCTGGCGAAGGACCCCTCGAGGTGCACATGCTGCTGCACCACGAGCGCATCCTGGAGGGCATCTGGGCGCTCTACTCTTTTGCGCATTTCGCGCCAACAGCATGCCAGATGTTCGTGCACAGCGACGGAAGCCTCACCGCTTCCGACGCCGCGCAACTCCACCGAGTCCTTCCAGCAGCGACGGTGATCTCGCGCTCAGATGCCGACAACCAGGTCGAGACGGAGCTGCACGCGCGCGGTCTTCATGCGAGTCTGCGGTTCCGACGAGAGTTGATATTCGCGCTAAAGCTGTTTGACCCGTTCGCGTTCGGCGATCGCCCAGAGTTTGTTTTGCTCGACTCCGACGTCTTGTTTTTCCGGGCACCGTGCGAGTTGACTGCGCCAACCGAAGCGAACCTGTATTCTCCCGACAACGGGTATCGCTACTGCCTCAACCCGCAGGACCTGCGCGAAATCCTGGGGCGTGAGTGCATTCCAGCGTTCAATCCTGGTGTGATACGCGTGAAACGCAGCGTGCTGGACTTCCAGAAGGTTGAGCAGTATCTCCAGCGCGCGGAGTTCTGGGGCAGCGGTTCGCGTCCGCATTACTATGCCGAACTCACGTTGTGGGCGATGCTGCTCACGAGCGCTGGGGCGCGCCCACTTCCAGCGTCCTATGCAATAACCCCATCTCTGGATGGCGAAAGTCCGGTGAGCGGCCACTTTTGCGGTGGCGGCTATCCGTCGACGTGGTTCTACAGCCGTGGGCTACCGCACCTGGCGGCGGAGTTTGGGCTGATGGCGTGATTTACGCGAGCTTCGTGCTAGCGCTGCTGGTGCTGTTGGTGGGGCAATCCGCCACGCCGGCCGCGCCTGCTTCGGAGGAGTTCAACGGACCATTCTCTTCCTGGACTCAGGTGCAGTGCACTGGCCAGGACGACACCGCTCAGCTGCAAAACGCGCTGAATGGCTTGGGCCATGCAGGCTCTTACGTCGTCTACATCCAGCCGGGCGTCTGCCGCATTACGGCAACGCTGACCCTGTCAAGAGTTCAATACGTCACGCTGCTTGGACACGATCCTTCGGATACACGCATCGTGTACGCCGGTCCTGCCGGGACGCCGATGTTCACGCTGAACGGGGTTGGGCACAGCCGGTTCGGTCGTTTGACGTGGGACGGCGGCGGCCTGGCCAGCTCGGTCTACTTTGACGCATGGGTCGGACCTGACCCTTACTTTCCGACGGCGCTGCGACACGAAGACGAGGTGTTTCAAAACCTGCGGCCGGATGGGGTCATCGCATACCTCGGCGCAGCTGGAGGCGGCACCGCAGAAACAACGTGGATACGCGATCGCTTCACCGGGCCCTCGGATGCTGCGATGTTCCTGGCCAATTACAACGTGCTGGACCAGTGGGTGTGGGACTCCGTGTTCGACTCCAACACGCGCGGCATCACCAACTACCTGGGCAGTCGCGCCAATGGCGCCGGAGCATTCGCCGCCAATCGATCCGTTTTTCTCAACAGCTCAGAGGCGGACCTCGAAACAGGCAACGTCGCGGGGCCATACGCGGATCGATGGAACTACTCGCGAGGCAGCGCAGTTCACGTCCTCGGGCAAGCGATAGGAAGTCCGGCACCCGGGTGGACCGCTCAAGGCGACGTCATCCTCGATACACCCGTGAATCCAATTAGTCTGGGCAGCGCCGGTCCACTTGGGCTGGTCGACAACACCTTCCGCGGCGGCAAGCCGCAGGGAATGTTGGGCGTACAGGAAGGCTACGCTTCATCCCCAACAGGCGAACTGTGGGGAATCGGCAATACCTTCTCGAATGCTTCTCCGCTGCAATACGCAATTCCGCTACCGCGCGGTCGAATTCATGCGCAGATCGACGACGTGCTCAATGCGACCATCTCTGATCCAGGCTACACCGTGGCGGCGACACCACCCGCGGTGAGCAGACCCGTACTCGAGCCTCAATCCACAGACGGCTCCGCCGTCCAGCGCGCGATCGACGCGGCGGCGGCTTGCGGTCAGCCGCGCTGCGTGGTGCACTTGCCAGCCGGAACCTATCAGGTGAGTCAAACGCTTGTGGTACCCGCGGGGAGCGATATGCAGATCGTCGGTGACGGTCCAGGTGCAACCATTCTGCAGGGTTCTGGGACGACCACCGGTCCGATTCTGGAACTCGATGGTCCATCTCGCGCAACGGTCAGGGACGTCTACATCTCCGGCCAGGGTGCGCCGGAAGGCCTCGCGGTGCGCAGCGCGGATCAGTCAGGCGGTTTGATCCATGCCGAGGATGTTATCGCGACTGGAAAAGTCGTCGGCCTGCAGGTCGACGGCATTTCACAAACAACCGTCGATTTCCTGGATTTGCAGGCGGGCGGGGAAAGCGCAACGCCCGGCAGCACCGCCATCCAACTCTTGAATGGTGCGCACGCATCTATTTTCAACGGCGCGCTCGGCGCGGACACGCTCTACGATGTTCGCGACCAGTCGCAGCTCGTGGCCGAGACGATGTACGAAGAAGGCGTTTCGATGCGTCCAGTCAACGTGCTCGCGCCTAACGGTTCGGGCACGCTCGTGCTGGACTCCAGCAAATTGCAGAGCTATCTACCCGGCATGTTTGACGCATCGTCCTTTACGGGACCGGTGACTATCGATAACACGCATGCCACACGTATCGTGTTCCGAGGCGGAGCCGACTTCCTTGGGCTCGGTGTCGTCTCGGATGTCGGCCTGCTGATGGATTTTGCGCAACCGTTTGCGTGGTGGGAACCACGTCGCATTGATGGCTCCGGCTCCGCACCGGTCGATGAGCAGGCTGCCGGAGTCAGCGATCAGGCCCAATATCTGCGCGACCATTTCGCACCGCTGCGGGCGACGAAACCGCGGGCGCTCGTGCCCGCACCACCCAATGCCACAGATGTGCGGATGTATCGTGTCTTCGTCGACACGGCAGAAACCGCCGTTAACCTGCAAGCCAATCCGTGAGCCTCGAACCTGAATGGAGGACCAGCGAATGCACACCTTACGCCTGACTCTTTGGCGGACTGTCGCCTTAGCCACGCCAGCGGTCGTGATGGCGGCTTGCCAGATCGTGCCGCAGCCGGCGCCGCCGGCTCCGTATCTCCTGCCAAATAGCAGTGGCAATGCCGTCAGCGTGGCAGGTGTGACAACGGCACCAACGCCGGTCCCTCTCGGGACCACGTACACCATCAAACGCGACACCCTCCAGCAGTCGATCACCCTGGGCGGGAAGGTGATGCCGGCGCGCGCGACCGAGCTGCTTTTCCATGGCAGCGGCACGGTAAGCGTGGTTAATGCCAATGTTGGCCAATCAGTCAAGGCAGGCGACGACCTGGCCGAGCTCGCACTCGACGACACCTCGCTGCAGAGTGCACGTGAACAGGCCACCCTTGCCGAAGTCGCATACGAGTCCGAACAGGCCAAGCTCGACGACATGCGCGCTGGCTCCAACCAGGACTCGATTCAGCAGATGCAGGTCACGATCGAGCGCGACCAGGCCGACATTCAGAAGCTGCAGCAGGCGAGCAGCGGCGTCGATGCCGCCAACTCTAAAGCGGACCGCGACCTCGCCGCCGCCAAAGACGAAGCTGACCATAAAGTTGCAGTTGCCCAAGAAGCGGTGCAATCCGCTAATGACGCACTCACGGCCGCTCAGGCTAATGTCAAGCAGGCGCAAGACGATGCCCAGGCTGCGCTCGATCAATCCCAGGCAGACGCCCAAGCCGCAGCGGCGACCGCCACCAACGCCGTAAAGATGGCGCAGCGGGAGGTCGATCGCGCAACTCGCGCTCTGGCTCTCGCCAAGCAGAACCCGGCGACGGCCGCCGCCACGGCTCGACTCGAATCGGCGCAGCTCAAGGTGGAGCAGGACAAGGAAGTGCTGACCGATGCACAGTCGGCGCAGCAGTCAACTGCGACTCAGTCGCCGACTCTGGAGCACACCGCACAACAGATCGCGCAGGAGGTCGCTGCCGCCAATGGAGCCGAGAAGACAGCCGAGCGGGCGCTGCAAACGGACTCCCTCGACCTCAAGCATGTCCAGACTGATGTGACGAGCGCCAAAGCTACCGATGCCGACGCGGTCACTGTCGCAGCGCAGGCGCTAGACGACGCGAAGGCCAACCTCACGGTCGCCCAGACCGCCGAGCAAGCGGCCAAGCAGAAGGCTGATGCTATGGCGCAGCAAAAGACGGTGCCGACGCGCACCGGCCAGCAGAGCATCGCCAGCGCGCAGGCCGCGGTGAAGATCGCCGAAGCCGGCGTGCGCACGGCGCAGCTCAACCTCGAAGATGCCCAATCGGCGCAAACCGCGGCGGCGAACGCCACGAACACCCCAAGTCAGTTCGATGACCACTCGCTTACCGCCGCGCAGCTTCAGCTCAAGGCGGATCAGGCCAAACTCGCCACGCTGCAAGCGGGAGCGCCCGCGGCGGAGTTGACTCGCGAGCAAACACGCGTATCGATCCTGCGCGACCAGGCCAACGCTGCCGCGCTCGCGGCTCAACCAACGGTCACGTTGACCGCACCCTTCGATGGTTCGATTGGCAGCGTGAGCTTGACGGTCGGCCAGACTCTCACAGGATCGACCCAGACCGACTCAAATGGTCAGCCCGTGGGAGCGATCCAGCTGATCGCGAGTGGCGCCGACTCAATTCTGGCCAACGCCACCGAGTCTGAGGTCGCCCAACTGAACAAGGGCGCGAGCGTAAGCGTGAGCTTTCCCGGCCTGCCTGGCCAGACGACGAGCGGCACGATCTCTGACATCGGTGCCACCGCAAGTGTGGCGAATAATCAGGTCACCTACCCAGTACACATCGACGTCCCCGCAACGCCGACTGGCGTCAAATTTGGCATGACCGCGCAGGCCAGCGTCACCACTGACGAAGCCAAAAACGTGCTTGTGGCCCCGTCACGGGCGATCCGTACCGTCAATGGGCAGACCTTGATGAGCAAGATTGGCAGTGACGGTCAGGTGCAGGACACGCCCGTCCAGGTCGGCCGGACGTACGGCACAAGCGTGGAGGTGCTTGGCGGCGTCGGCGAAGGTGACGTGGTTGCGATTTTCGATGGCACCACGCCACGCGAAGTCACCGCCGCCGCCGCGGCACCCTAGGAAGCCGAGCCGGTTACCCGCACGGCGGACTTCAAGAACTCACCACCAACGCGGTAGAGCCGCACGTCGGTGGCATTGGCAGCGCCCGGTGCCACGGGCAGCGGCTTGGCTGCGCGCAGCGCCGCCAGGTGATCGTGCAGGAACTGCGTAGAATCGGCGACGCCGGCCTGTTGCTCGTTTACCAGGTCACTACCATCAGTGTTTGCCCGCCTCGGCATCCAGAGCGCGTAGGGTCCACCGCTGAAGCTCGGTGCGATTGCATCACTGGCCGAGCCATACGAGAGGCCCAGCACCAACGAATTGGGGCCGAACTGGCGCGCCGATGCGGAGCCGTTCCCGGATAGCGTATTGCTGAAGTTGGTGAGCGTGAACAGGCCGCTGAACGTCGTGGTGTCGATGCCGCCCGAGTTGGGCGCGAAGTTGCCCGCATCGAGTGTGAGTGTGCCCGAAGTGTTCGGCGCAACCAGCGTGGCAGGTGCTCCATTCGGGCTGCCCTCGAGGTAGTGCGTCTGCGATACCAGCTCGCCCGCATGAACCTCGTAGACCGCATCACTGCCCGCGCCGGCGCCATTGAAGATGTGTATCCGCGCGTTCGTGCTGCGATAGTCAACGCTGGGATTAGCCCCGCCCTGGCCGACGTGTGTGTTGGCGCTGTTCTGGTCGTCGAACAGGTCGACGACGGTCTGCGCAAGGCTTGAAACATCCCAGCCCGTGTTGTTGTGGTCCAGCACCGAGTCCTCGGCGTGCACGAGGCCGCCGGGTTGATCGGCGTTGTCCACCACGATGCCAGAGGCGATGCGTTGCTGGGCATTGCCGTCCCAGGCCTGAAGGCTCAGATCGCGCACGACCGCGTGCGATGGTCCCTTCAATTGCAGGATGGGGTCGGCTCCAACCGAATGGAGCTGGGTGGCGCCGAGGCCGTCGCCGGTCAGAATGACGTTTGGTCCGACCTGCAGCGTCTGGGCGATGTTGTAGGTGCCCTGGGGGATGTGGACGACGACGTGGTTGTTACCCGCCCGCGTGAGCGCACCTGCGATGTCGCCGTTCGTGACTTCGATAATCGCGGCGCTACTGCGCGCGGGCGTCGGCGGCAGCGCGGGCGGGCCCGGATCGCTAATGGTCTGTCCGAGGCGATCCTCGGCGAAGGCGTGGATGCGACCGGCTGACGGGTAGGGAATCGCGTACTGGTAGGGGCTGCTATTAGAAAAGGTATTGCCCATAGCCCACAGGTCGCCGCTGCAACCGCTGTTGCAGTAGGCCTGCGCGACGCCAATCTGGCCCGTCGGCTTGCCGCCATTGAAGACGCCATCGATGACCCCGAGCGGCCCGACATTCTGTGCGGATAGCGGGTTCTGGCCGTAGTTCAGCACCGTTTCGCCCTGGCTGGTCCAGCCGGCGGCGACCATGCCGATTGGTCCGCCGAAGACGTGCGTCTGCGAGCCGCGACTGTAGTTCCAGCGCGAGCCGAAGAAGGCCTGCGTATTGCCAATCGACAGGTCAGTGGTGTTGTTCAAGAAGACCGAGCGGTTCACGCCCCAGTCGCCACCTGAGCCGCTGGGCCGACCTGGCAACGTGTTGGTGACGCCATATCGGACGTTCTGGAACAAGCTGTCCCAGACCCAATGGTCGAGCACATTGGCGTTGGCCAGGAACAGGCCCGCCTGCATAGGCCCGATGAATTTGTTGCGCATGTACTCCGACTCGGAGACGCCGGTGTTCTGGGCGCCGAGGTAGTAGGCGATACCGCCGCCCGACCAGAGATTCTGGAAGACCTCGTCCTCGTGGCGGTTGCCCGTGGGGAAATAGGGCGCCTGGCTGCTGGTGGCGTCGAAGTAGACGATGTCGGCTGCGCCGCCGCCATCCCAGGTGAGGCGCCCGAAGCGCGAGTGGCCGACGCCATCGACCTCGAACATGCGCTGCCACATACCGGCAGCACCTGCCCAGAGAATCTTCGTATCGGCCGGGTCGTGACCGAGGAGAGTGACGTTCTGGACGCCCTGGGCGCCGCCGGCGTTCTGGCCAAGGTGCAGCGTGCTGGTGATGCGGCAGGTGCCTGCCTTGATGTACAGGACGGCTGGTCCGCCGGTTCGGCCGAGCGTGTTCAGCGCGGACTGCAGCATGGCAGTGTCGTCGGTGCCTGAGCACTGAACCTGGTGCCAGGAGGGGAAGGGCCCTACGAATTCCTCGTAGGGATTGGTCGCGGCGCTTGCCTCGGCAACAGCGCCAGCGAAAATGAGAGCGAAGCCGATGGCGGCCGCCCTCAGCAGACTGAGCTTGACTTGCATGTGTACCCCGAAACGGGGTCTGGAAAAGTCTAGGGACGGGATTCAGCCAAAAGGGCTACCGGAGAGTACCGATGGCCGTACGAATGCGCACCCAATGGGTAACGCAATCTGTGCCATCCCGAGAAGTCGGCGTGGGCGGACTCTCGCCACCCTCCTTCTGATGGGCCTACAGCCGACGTTCCGCTCCATGCCATCAGCGGTTTCTGCCGACGCGAGGTATTTATGCTGAGAGAAATCCTCCGCGGGATGCGTCCAGGTTGGGCCAGTCGCCGTCCACAATCTTTGCCGACGCCTCGGGTGATCGGCCTGGGAATGGTGAAGAACGAGCAGGACATTATCGAGCCATTCGTCCGACACAACCTGCGCTTCCTCGACGCACTCGTTGTGGCGGATAACGGCTCGGTAGATTCCACTCGCGCGATCCTCACCCAGCTGGCGCGTGAATTTGATGGGCTAGTAGTAGGAGACATCCCAGCCTTCGGCTACACACAAGCGGAGTACATGACGCGACTGCTGCACGCCGCTCAAACGGCGTTCTTCGCCGATTACGTTGTGTTGATCGACGCCGACGAGTTCATCGGCGCCGCGGATCGCAGACAGTTTCTGATGGCATTGAGCGCTATTCCACCTGGCGGGCTGGGATTAGCGCCGTGGCGGACCTTTGTGCTCGTCGCGGATGATGTCTCGGCACAGAGCACGGACCCACCGCGAACTATGCGCAATCGCCGGACGGAAGAGCGACCACAGTGGCGCAAGGCAATCCTGCGTCTGGACGGAGCGCCTGGCCTGGACCTGAGAATCAGCCAAGGCAACCACAAGGTGATGCGCACGAACGGTGACAGCCTACCGTTCGTACTCCTGGATACGCTTCCTCTCCAGCACTTTCCGATCCGCAGCAAGGATCAGGTAATTGGCAAGGGTGTAGTGGGGTGGATGGCTTATCTGGCGAAGGATGCTGCACTTCGAACAGGCGGCGGATCTCAAAAGCGGGACATCGCCGACCGTGTTGCGCGTGGCGAGCGTATTGAGCCCAACCATCTGGCTGAGCTTTCTCAGCGATACGCAAATTTTGACGTAGAACAAGACTGGAAGGCAACGCTTGTCACGGACACACCGCCAACCCACTACATTCGACGCTATTCCTCCGGAGCTGCGGCGGAGGCGCTTCCGTTGATCGTACGATCATGGGCCCAGGCTCTGACACCCGTCCCGGGGGCGCTCGATCTCACCCGACCTGGTGCAAGTGAGTCCGCCGCACCGCTCGCAGCTGGAGGTTTCGACGCAGGTTGGCATTGGGATCATGTGCGTGTAGACGTGCCACCGTTTCGGGCAATCGCCGAACGCTACCAGCCGGCAAGTGTTCTGGACGTCGGCTGTGGCATCGGAGCCTACTTGCGCCTCCTCAATAAGCTGGGTGCTGAAGACGTGTTCGGTGTGGACGCTCTTGCACCGGAAATGACTGCGTTGGGGCCCGGTCAATACGCGTTTCACGATTTGACAAATCCGCTTGACCTTGGCCGCACATTTGATCTCGTAGTGTGCACCGAGGTTGCGGAACACCTCGATCCGGCTTCGGCGAGGAAGCTGATAGGAACTGTTGCCAAGCACGCACGTGAATTAATCGTCTTTTCGGCTGCCGAACCTGGCCAGCCCGGCAATGGGCATATCAATTGCCAACCGCTGCCGCATTGGCTCGATCTGTGGCGCCAGCATGGATGGCGCCCGGAGGCGATTGACAGCCTCGCACTCCGCACACTCGCAAGCCTCTCGTGGTTCCGCAGAAATCTCATGGTGCTGCGACCGGAGGGGAGAGTGCACCACGACGGGACCTTCGTGCTCGAAAAGATCGCCGAACGGCCATTCACATGGTACGGCCAGGGACCGGGGATACGCGAGACACCATTTATGGAAGTATCCGCGGAGGAAGGCGGGGGCTATGTCTGAACGCGCGGTGGTGGAAGTTTCTGGGTTCCGCACCCAGCCGCAGCTCGACGCGAGCGGATTGCAGAGGGATCGCCAGGCCTGGTTGACCCCCGCCCGAGTGCTTGTCGTCGCATTTGTTGCCGCGGTAGCGCTGCTCGTCCCCCAGAGCAGCATTTTGCGAATCTTGCCATATTCACCCGAAGTTGACGAACCCTTCTTCGTCCAACCAGCCGTGAGCATCGCAGCGACTGGGGACATGGATCCCCGGTGGTTCGGGCATCCAGGGTCGACGACCATCTATCCGCTGGCAGCCGCTTATTACGCGTGGAGTCATCTCCCATGGGGAGGCGGACCGGCTCAACTAGTCGCCATGGCTCGAAATCTCCAGCCAATCGGAGGGAGGTACTTTCTCATTGGCCGGGAGTTGTCGGTGCTGTATGCGGTTGGTGGCCTGCTACTGACATTCTTGTTGGGAAACCGAATGGGTGGCTGGAGGCTCGGCATCGTCGCGATGTGCGTAGCGGCGAGTATTCCGCTCAGTGTGTCGTACGGGCAAGTTGTCCGGAGTGACAGCGCAGCCACGTTCTTTGGAGTGCTGAGCCTCTGGGCGATCCATCGCGCTCGAACGTCTGCTTCTTTCGGGAACGTCGTGATCGCGGGTATTGGCCCCGGCCTCGCGATCTCGTCCAGGTATTTCATGGTCGCACTGATACCGGCGCTCGCGTTGTCGCTGTGGCTCGCTCCTGCCAGCCCATATGCGCCAAGCACAGCTCACGCACACCGGTTCCGGCACGTGGTGTGGCTGGTGCTCGCTGCTATCGTCGCGTTCGCGCTCACCACGCCTTACCTCTTTCTCGATTGGCAAAACGCCTATACGAGCCTTGAGGCGGAGGCCGAAGTATCCCATCTGGGCGGCGACGGATTGACCTTCGCAGGCAACCTGACGTGGTATTTTGTCCGAGCACTCCCAGACACACTGGCGTGGCCAGCGCTTGTGATGGCCGCCATCGGGTTGGCAACCCTGTCACGGCGGACGCTGGCTGTGTGGTCGGGTCCACTCGCATTTGCAGCGGGCTTCCTCGTGATCATTAGTATCTCGCCGCTGCATTGGCAGCGCTGGACAATCCCGATCTTGCCAATCGTGAGCCTGTTAGCCGCGGCTGGACTCCTGGAGACCGTCCGCCGATTCGGTCGCTGGGCACACCTCGGAATAGCGCGCCGGAATATGCTCGGCCTCGCAGGTCTCCTGCTCGTGACGGCGCTCCCGCTGTACCAGTTGGTCAATTTTGAGCTATCGGAGCGGGATGGCGGAGTACGCTACGCGGCGCGCGCTTGGATTCTGGCCAATGTACCAGCAGGTAGCCGGATTCTCGAAGAATCGTATGCTGCGCCACTATCGGGCACGACATACGCGGTGGATGAGCGATTTTCGCTTGCTGCAGATCCCTCGTTAGATGACTATAGCCACCAAGGCTATAACTATTTGATCACCAGCAGCGCCGTGGATGATAGATATCTCGCGGAAGCGAGCAGGTACCCGGTCGAGGTCAACTTTTACCACACCGTTCAGTCGCAGCTCCGATTGGTTTGGGAGAGTCATGCACAACAGTTGGCAGTACCAATGCTGGGCTCAGTCCTGGACGACCGTTGCGCATGCAACCTTTGGCCCGTTGCGGGTCCACCGGTCATCCGCATCTATGCGTGGTCACAATGAAGGAGCGCGTTCGCGGCTAGTGTCCGTCGGCTGCCCTTTGTAGCCGAACGTCAAGTTTTCGAAACCAATCGAACTCCGCCCGCAGACCCGCAGGCAGGTCGACAACTGGTGTGTATCCCAGCAGTCGCGCGGCGGCGGAAGTATCCGCCGAGGTGTGGCGGACGTCGCCTTTCTGCGCCTCAACGTAGTTGATGTGGAGCTCACTTCCGCTAATCTCGCCCAGCAACTGCAGGATGTAATTCACCGTTACACGGCTGCCACCGCCGATATTCAGTGCCACTCCAGCGATATTGAGGTTTGCCGCGGCCACGTTCGCGTCGACTGCGTCGCTTACGAAGGTGAAGTCGCGCGTTTGCTCACCGTCGCCATAGATCTGAATAGGCCGATGGTTGATTGCCGCGCGAATGAACCTGTGGAATGCCATATCGGGCCGTTGTCGAGGTCCATAGACCGTGAAGTAGCGCAGGGCTACCGTCGGCACGCCGTAATTGCGCCAGTACAAGTACGTGAGATGTTCCCCGGCGAGCTTGGTTGTGCCGTACGGGCTAATCGGCGTCGGCAATGCCGTCTCACTGGTTGGAAAGGCCTCCGCGTCCCCATAGATTGACGATGAGGAGGCATAGATCAACTTGCGGAGCCCACGGGCCTTAACGGCTTCGAGTAAGCGCTGAGTCGCAAGTACGTTGTGCCGCGTGTACGTCTCGAACTCCTCTCCCCAGCTCGCCCGCACGCCGGGTTGCGCGGCCTGGTGATAAATGACATCGACGCCTTCGCAGACCGATTCGATCGGCTCCACTGAGATATCGAGCTCACGGAACGAAAACTGGGGTTCCTCGCGGAGCCGTGCCAGGTTGTTTTCCTTGAGCGCGCGCGGATAGTAGTCAACAAAGCAGTCAACGCCGACGACCTCGTGGCCAAGGTCGATCATTCGTTCGGCGATGTGCGAACCGATGAACCCAGCGCAGCCGGTAACGAGCACGCGCATTGGCGAACTCTACATACCTTGGCCCGACCTGCGCCGAGCCTGGGACGCAGCCTATGCCGGCGTAACAAGGCAGCGGTTACGTCAAGAGGATGGGCAGGGCGAGTCGCGTGCGTCGGCGAGGATTCGGTATAGTAGGCCTCGAAGGGCGCAGTGTGTGCGCCTTCGGACAGTGGCGAATCGGTCGACGACCAATCTCGCGCGGGCCAGTAGCTCAGTCGGCTAGAGCGCAGTCCTGATAAGACTGAGGTCCCTGGTTCGATTCCAGGCTGGCCCACCCTTTGAGAGCGCCGTCCGAGTCGAAGGGGCCGTAGCTTAGTTGGGAGAGCGCCGCCTTTGCACGGCGGAGGTCAGGGGTTCGAATCCCCTCGGCTCCACCCTGGGTCAAGCGCTTGCACAAGGTGTGAGCGGGACGATATAGTGATTTTTCGCGGGGCGCCAATACGGCGTGTCCGCGCGACTGAGGGAGATACGGATCATCCGTAAACTGGAGTCATCAATCGCATAGTCGTTGTTGACGACCTCCTGAAGCCAAGCGTGGCTCGACGGACGTCGAGCCTTTTTGTTGTCCGCACCTGAAGAACTGAAGAGTAGTTGAGCAGACATAGCAGCTCGAGGTCGCTGCCTAGGTGAACCTCGAGTGCAACATTCTTGAATTAGGTCTTTTTGATTAGATGAGAACGTTGATCCTGCCGGCTTGGTGAGGTCGAGAGATCGAGACGCCGAGCTAGCAAGGGCGCACGGTGGATGCCTTGGCACCAAGAGCCGATGAAGGACGTGGATGGCTGCGATAAGCCTCGGGGAGCCGCCAGCAGGCTGTGATCCGGGGATGTCCGAATGGGGCAACCCCTCCAGGGTGATGCCTGGAGACCCACTGCTGAATCCATAGGCAGTGAGGAGGTAAGCCGGGGAACTGAAACATCTCAGTACCCGGAGGAAAGGAAATCGAAGAGACTCCGTCAGTAGTGGTGAGCGAAAGCGGATGAGCCTAAACCTACCTAACCTAATGGGCGGCAGCCCTCTGTCAGGTAGGGGTTGTAGGACCCGTCTGAGGACCTGCCGGATCCTCAGGGAGTGACCAATCAGCTCGCTAGGTGAACGACCTGGAACGGTCGGCCAGAGATGGTGACAGCCCAGTAATCGAAAGCGAGCTGACTCCCGATGGGCACCTGAGTACCGCGGAGCACGTGAAATTCCGCGGGAACCTGGGGTGACCACACTCTAAGGCTAAGTACTCTTGGTGACCGATAGTGAACTAGTACCGTGAGGGAAAGGTGAAAAGCACCCCTGAAGGGGGATGAAAAGATCCTGAAACCGTGCGCTTACAAGCAGTCAGAGCGGTGT
>JAFAZN010000421.1 GCA_019239775.1 Chloroflexota bacterium | reverse complement strand
GCGTAGATGGCGCGGAGCTCGTCGTCCGAATAGGCCTTGCCGATATCACTCCATGGCATCAGCGATGGATCGATGCTGCGCCCGTATGGGTCCACACCGGTGCGGAAGAAGCTGACGAAGCCCGCTTCCTGCCACGTGGGCACCAGCGCCTTCAGGTTCGGGCCAGCCGGCGGCCCGAATCCACCTGGTGCTCGACCCTCCAGAGTCGGGCCGTGGCAGGTGCGACAGCCGGTGATGTCCACCAGGTACTGACCGTACTGCGGGGTCACGCCGGCCGGTGGCGCGGACTGTGGCTGGGTGATATGTGGCTGCTCGGCGGTGGGGAACAAGCCGGCGCCGACCAGCATCAGGCCGATCAGGCTCACGTCGCGGGACGGCGTGGTATGCGAGCTTGCAGGCTGCGAACGGAGGAACGCGACCAGCGCCTGGACGTCGGCGTCGCCGAGGTTATGGAAATTGTCCGATGGCATGATGATGAGCGGATGACCGTCGCGGTCGACGCCTTCGCGAATTGCGCGGATGATCTCGCCGTCACTCCAATCCTTGAGCGGACCGCCCGGCGTAAGATTCGGTGGTACCAGCACACCCAGCGGTGGACCGCCGCCGGCAAAGAAGTTGTCGTTGCCGCCGTCCAACGGAAGGTCGCCGCCGCTGCTGTGGCAGCCGGTGCAGCCGTTCGCACGTTTGGCGGCCGTGGCAATCTGGTCAGGGCTGGCCTGGACGGTCACGTTCGGCGCAGGCGCACCGTGGGGGGCATACAGGCGATAGACGCCGACGAGGCTGACGATGGAGATGGCAGCCAGGACGAGGGTTACCAGAGCTGCGACCAGGGAGCCGAGATAGCGCATCAGCATATTGCGCGAGCGCCAGCTTCGCGCGGTGAGCCAGCCCAGCACGATGGCCAGCACGATGACGACGATCAGACCGATGATCCCGCTCACGCGAGGCGTTGCCCTCCGTTGTTGCTTGTTGCATTGTGACGGGTGCGGGGCCGCTACGGTTGCACTGCCACAGTTTCGTGACAACTCAGCGCCAGCATCGCCACATTTAAAATGCTGGCGCCGCGGGGGTTACGGTTGGAGCGCAGCGAACAGCTCGTCAGGCGTCAGCCGCAGACCTGGCAAAGAGTCCTCCAGTGGCAGTGGCTGGTCTCCGACGAACACCGCTTCACCGTCTCGGGTAAATGCAGTCACGCGCAGGTGTTCGGGATCCACCAGCAGCACCAGACCCACGCCTTGCTCGACGTACCACGCCGCCTTCGCGGTGAGTTCGGGGCGAGCTTCCTGGCCAGGTGAATAGATCTCGGCAACGACGTCGGGAGGCGTGCGGGGATGCGCTATCCATTCGCCGGCTTCGTCTAGCGGCAAGCGAGATTGGCGGTAGAAGGTGATGTCGGGGACGGCCAATCGGTAATCGTCCCCGGCATACGCCTTAGTCTAGTACCGGGGCAGCTCTGTCTTAAGACAGATCCGAATATCCGCTGGCCGCCCGATTCACTCGTGGCAATCGAGTGTGATAGTGGCCGGGTAAGGACGCAGATCGCCCGAAATGACTGACCTGAGCCCCGACCCGTTCGCGGTTGACGTGCTGCATGATCTCAATCACTGCCTCGAGCTCATCGCTGGATTCGTCGAGCTCGCCGAAGAGGCGCTGTACGACGGTGACGCCGCCAGCACCAAAGCGCGGCTCACCCTCGCGGCGCACGCGGCGCAACAAGCGCAGACAACCGCTGAGAGCCCTGCGCTCAGCCCCGCCGAGAGCCCTGCCCTCGATCCCAGCCTCGTCGAAGTACCCGTCAAGCCGACCCCGTCTCGTGGGAGCTGCTTTCAGTTGAACTCTCCATCGCGCCCACGCCGCCGCGCGGTCAGGCCACTGCGCGTGCTGGTCGTGGAAGACTCATCAACCCTTCGGCACATGTTCACCATCATCCTGCGGCGCGTTGGCTACGTCGTGCATGCGGTCGCGCTGGGCTCCGAGGCCCTCTCCCTCCTGCAGGACGGCAATTTCGACGTCATGGTCTCGGACCTCTCGCTTGGCAGCGGACTGTCAGGTCTGGACCTGGCCTATGCCGTCCGACAGCTCGCGCCCAACACGCGCTTCATCCTCGCGACGGGCTCTATCGAAGGACTGTCCGTCGAAGATTGCGCCCAGTTCGGCGTCGACGCCGTGCTGACCAAGCCCTTTACGCCAACCCAACTCCGAGTCGCCGTCGCCGAAGTCCTCAATCACAGGTGAGCTGCAAGAGTTCCCACCTGGGAGCTTTTGGGCGACGCTCGGCCAGCCGATTCCCGATGAGAGCAGTCATGCCAGCCCTCCCTGCCCGGCGACCTGGAGCAAGCCTGGAGCAAGCCCTCCGTCAAGCCGTGGACCGCCAGGAATTGCAGGTGCACTATCAGCCGATTTTCAGCCTCGCGCACGGGCGTACCCTGGAAGTGGAGGCACTCTTGCGCTGGCGCAAAGATGGCGCCCAGGTCTCAGCGGCTGACTTCATCCCGGTCGCCGAGCGAACAGGTCTGATCCTGAAGCTTGGCACGTGGGTACTGGAGCAGGCGTGCCGCCAGGTAGCGCGATGGCAGCGCGAAATCGCGGGGGCGGAGCATCTGGTGGCAAGCGTGAATCTGTCGGGGCGGCAGTTTCAACATGCTGGACTGGTGGACGAAATACGGCGTGTGCTCGTTCGAACTGGACTCAGCCCCGAGTATCTGAACCTCGAGATCACCGAGACGGTCTCGATTGAGGACTGCGAAATCGCAAGTCGTACGCTACGAACACTGCGTGATTGCGGAATTCGACTGGCCATCGACGATTTCGGTACGGGCTACTCCAGCTTGAGCTATCTCAAACACTTTCCGGTTGATTCACTGAAGATCGATCGCTCGTTCGTTTGCAGCATCGAACGCGATCCAAGGGATGCAGCCATCGTGCAAGGTGTGACGGCGCTCGCCGGCGCACTCGGACTCCAGGTGACCGCGGAAGGCATCGAATCGCACGCGCAGTGGGTGCGGTTGCGAGAGCTCGGCTGTAATCGCGGCCAGGGGTATCTTTATGCGCGGCCCATGACGGCCGAAGACCTCGAGCCCGTGCTGCGCAAATCGTTGTCGCTCAAAGCAGCGGCTTGAGCTCACGCCGGTACGTCGGCCACCACGCGTGCGCCCCGACCGGCCTCACTCGTAATGGAGAGGGTTCCACCCGCCGCGGCGGCGCGCTCCTGCATGGACACCAGTCCCAGGTGACCGACGTAGGGCGTAGATGGATCGAATCCCACCCCATCGTCCACGACCTCCAGCACCACATGCCCATTACTGGCGCGTAACCCGAGTCGCACTGCGTGAGCATGCGAGTGTTTCACGGCGTTGTTCAGCGCTTCCTGCGCGATGCGGTACAGCGCTTCCTTCTTGTCGACGGAAACGGTTGGCTCTACCGGGAGGACCGCATCTACGTCGAGACCGTGACGTGCCCGCAGCGAAGCGACTTGCCGTTCGAGCGCTGCGACTAGTCCATCTTTCTCCAGTGACTCCGGACGTAATTCGAAGATCAGCGCTCGCATTTCGGTAATCGCTGCCTCCGCCAGTCGGTGCACATAACTGATGGCATTTTCGGCCGAACCTGCATCACCGTCGTCCTGAAGTGCTGCAAGCGCGGTTTGCGATCCCAGCGCGATCCCATATAGCGCCTGCGAAACGGAGTCGTGCAGCTCCCGCGCCAACCGCTGTCGCTCTTCCAACGCGGCGCGTGCTTCTGATGCAACGCGTTCGCGTTCCTGGAGTTGGATCCGCTCGGCCTCCTCCATCTTGCGCGCGGTAATGTCCTGGCAGACACCACGCATACCGATGACGTTTCCTCTGGAATCGCTCACGACACGACCGCTCGCTTCCAACCAATGCAGGCTGCCATCAGGCCACACGATGCGGTACTCCAGGTGGTGCGTCCCCGCGTGAAGCGATTCTGCAATGGTGGCGCGCACCCGATCGAGGTCATCCGGATGGATATCTGACAGATATGCTTCGAATGTCCCGCCAAATGAGCCCGGTTGCAGCCCGTGAATGCGTTCGAGTTGCGTCGACCAGGCAATGGTGTTCGATTGGATGTCCCACTCCCACGTACCCATCAAGCCAGCCTGCAGTGCCACATCCAATCGCTCATTCGTCGTGCGCTGCGCTTCGAACAGGCGTGCATTCTGCAAAGCCATTGCGCCACGCT
>JAFAZN010000307.1 GCA_019239775.1 Chloroflexota bacterium | reverse complement strand
GATGAAGTCGCCGCGGCCACTGGTCAACGCATACGCGCCTTTGACGGAGCCGAGCCGCGGCCACGGGGCGACGCCCATCTCCAGCAGGTTCATGCCGAAGCCTTCGACGCTAGGCACACCCTCCGCATGGATGAAATCCAGGTACGTATCAATGAGGTACCTCGGAGCACTGCCGTCCGTGGACTGACCCTCGAGCGTGGGCCGCGTATCGCGTGGCACTACGTCGGCGTCGGTTTCCAGCTCTGAAAGCGTTTTTCGATCTGTGAAAAGCCCCAGGTAATGAGCACACCTGTCACGGCGATGATCACCAGGCCCACGAACACGCGTGAGGTCTGGAACGTGGCGCCCGCCGTCGCCATCATCAGACCAATGCCTGCCTGTGCGGCGACCAGCTCCGCCACCACCACGCCCGTCAGCGCGTGCGCCAGACCCAGGCGGAAGCCAGCCAGGATGTACGGCACGCAGCCCGGCAGCACCACCGTGCGGAACAGCTGCAGGTCGTTGGCGCCGAACGAGCGCGCCGCCTTGATCAGCGCTGGATCGAGGTTGCGAACGCCTACGCCCGCATTGATAAGGATGGCGAAGACCGCACCCAGGAACACCACGGCGAGCTTCGAGTTGATGCCAATGCCGAACCAGATGATGAATAGCGGCGTCAGCGACACACGGGGGATCGCGTTGAAGAACGTCACGAACGGATCGAGCGCATAGCTCAGTCGCCGATACCAGCCAATCGCCATGCCCAAGGGCAGACCAACCACGATCGCCAGTAAGAAGCCAATGATCAACTCCTGGCCGCTGACCCACAGGTCATTCCAGATCTGACCTTTGGCGATGTACGCCCCGAAGGCAGACGCGATGTCGATAGGTCCGGGCAGGAACAGCTCGGGCATGAGCCGGTGGCTCGGCCAGGCGACGAACTGCCAGATGGCGACGAAGACCAGCACCGCCAGCGCACCAACGATCAGGCCTTCGTATCGACGCAAGGCGCTTGGCTGGCCTGGAATCCGCACGGGCGCTGGCGCGCCGGTTTGCGGCTCGCGCGCCGCGGTGCTGGCGGTGATCGAGAAGGCCACTACTGCGGCACCTCAGCGTTTTCACGCACTTCTTCTTCGATACTGCTCCAGATCTGGTCCTCATATTCGAGGAACCGCGCGTCGCGCTTGATGCTCAGCTCGCGCGGCCGCGGCAGGTGGATCTCCACACAGCTCTTCACGCGGCCGGGTCGCTTAGAGAACACCATCACCCGATCGGCCAGGTACACGGCTTCTTTGATGTCGTGGGTAATGAAGAGGGCGGTCTTGCGTGTTTCGCCCCAGATGCGCAGCAACTCGCGCTGCATGAACTCACGCGTCTGCGCGTCCAGGGCCGCGAAGGGTTCGTCGAGCAACAGCATGTCGGGGTCGGTGGCCAGCGCCCGGGCGAGATTGACGCGTTGCTGCATGCCGCCCGACAACTCAGTAGGAAAGGCGTTTTCGAACCCGCTCAAGCCGACCAGGTCGATCAGGCTGCGCGCTCTCTGCTGGCGCTCCTGTTTTGAGGTGCGGCCCTGCATTTCCAGCCCGTACACGACATTGCCGAGCACGGTGCGCCAGGGGAGCAAGCTCGGCTGCTGAAAGACCATGGCCCGATCAGGACCAGGCTTGGCGATGGCCTGGCCGTTGAGCTCCAGGCTGCCGCCCGAGATGGGCAGCAAGCCGTCGACGGCGTTCAGAAACGTGGTCTTGCCGCAGCCCGACGGACCAACGATCGAAACGAACTCGCCTGAGCCGATTTCGAGGCACGCCCGGTCGACGGCGAGGAACGGGCGGGAGGAACGCTCGATCCAGTAGTGGATGGAGACGTCGGTCGCGCGCAGCTTGGCGGAAGAGGAGCCAGGTTGAACGCTGCTGCCGTTGCGATAGTCCGCCACCGTAATGAGGTAGTTTATGTACTTTGGGAGGAACCCGCGCATGCGCGGGTTCCCCAGGCGAGCATGCTCGCCTGGCGCAGCCGAACATGTTCGGCTGCGTCGCTGCGCTTGGCGCCGCGCTGCGCGGAAGGGGGCTCCCGCCCCCTTTTATCCCCCGGGCCTTCGGCGCCGCCAACCACCACTCTGCAGGGTTTGCAGCCGCCGAATAGGCCAGGGGGACTGGGGGACGGAGTTCCCCAGCCTGAGAGCCAGCGCGCACAAGCCATTCCTGGCGCTTGAACTACGCACGTGGGGTGAAGGGGCGGAGCCCCTCGCCGCGCAGCGGCGTGCCAAGCGCAGCGACGCAGCCGATCATGATCGGCTTGGGCAGCCTGCGCATACGCAGGCTGCATCCAAATAGCCTCAGTTGCGAGCTAAACGGTTTGCGATCTACGCTGGCCCTGGGGTTGGTGGGTTGGCAGGAGGCAACCCGAGCCGCTGGCAGGGCCGGCAACAAATAGGAAAACCAATACGCTCAGCGCTTGTACGTTTCTTCGAAAGGGGGAAGAAGCTCCTTCATGCGCGCACCTCTTCGGCCGCTGATACTGGCAGTAGTAGCGGCCGCGTTTCTGTTTCCTGGGCTGTCATCGGCGCAGTCTGCACCGAAAACCATTACGACGCAGGACCTCGCCCAGGCCAAGAGTGGAACCAACGACTGGATCACCCACGGCGGCGCCCTCAATAACGAGCGTTTTTCGTCGCTGAACCAGATCAATGCGTCCAACGTGGCTCAGTTGAAGGGCGTCTGGATGACGCGCCTCGGCTCCGGGCGTGGTGCCAAGTACCGGTTCGAGGCCGATCCGGTTGTCGTCAACGGCACGATGTACATCCCGACCGGCAACGACGACATCTTCGCCCTCGACGCCAAGACGGGCCGCAAAATCTGGGAGTGGGATTCTGACATCCCCCAGGTCAACGACCTGATCTGCTGTGGCTGGGACAATCGTGGGGTGGCTGTTGGCGATGGCCGCGTCTACAGCGGTCTGCTCGACGGCAGCTTCGTCGCGCTCGACCAGCAGACGGGCAAGCTGCTGTGGCGCACCCAACTCGAGGACTACAAGGACGGCTACAGCCTCACCGGCGCCTATCGCTATTACGACGGCCTGGTCTTTATGGGCATCTCCGGCGCCGAAAACGGCATTCGCGGTCGTGTCACCGCCCTCGATGCCAAAGATGGGCACGAAGTGTGGCGGTTCTACACCATTGCGGGACCCGGCGACGTAGGCGGCGACTCGTGGCCCGCAGCTACCGATCCGGACCCGGACAAGGCCTCGGCCTATCAGCACGGCGGCGCAAGCGTCTGGCAAGCGCCAGCGATCGATCCTGACCTGGGTCTGCTGTATTTCAGCACCGGCAACGCCGGTCCCGACTACGACGGCTCGATGCGGCCAGGTGACAACCTGTTCTCCGCTTCAATCGTCGCGCTCGACTACAAGACCGGCCAGTACAAGTGGCACTTCCAGGAAGTCCACCACGACATCTGGGACTTCGATGCGCCCAGTCCGACCGTTCTGTTCGATCAGACCTACAACGGCCAGGTACGCAAGGGCATCTATCAACCTGGCAAGACCGGTTGGGTCTACTTCCTCGATCGCACCAATGGACAGCCGCTGGTCGGCATCAATGAGACGCCGGTCGAACAGGAGCCACGTCAGGCCACATCCCCGACGCAGCCGATCCCCGTTGGTGACCCGTTCGTAAACCAGTGCGGCGAGCCCGTGCCCGGCTTCCCGATCGCCAAGTGCATTTATGGCACCTTCTGGGACATCCCCGTGGTGTTCCATCCCTTGGGCCACGGCGGGTCCGAGTGGAGCCCGAGCACCTACGATCCGCAGACGGGCTACGCCTATGTGATGGGCAGCGAGCAAGACAGCACCCTGGCCGTCCGCCAACTGCCGTTCTCGCTGGGCAAGACCTACACCCGTTCGGTCAGCCCGACCGCGCTCGGCGCCCCGATCAACAACACGTTCACTGC
>JAFAZN010000392.1 GCA_019239775.1 Chloroflexota bacterium | reverse complement strand
TGAAATGACGCGAGAAGGATCGAGAGCAGCGACGTCACCGGCAATACGAGGTTTCGCTTCACGCTGAATGCGTCCTTATCGGGGATTCCCCATTTGACCATCTTTTCGAGTCGCAACCGGGTGATTCGGATGCACGCCCGCATTCTGTTGAAGGCCAATGAAACCTCGAAGGGCGCGCGCCTCACCGATGACCAGATAGCCGAAGCTGTCGAGGGTGAATCGCTCGACGCTAGAGCGTGTGCGTATGCGATGTGTGGAGGAGGGATTGAAACAGCGCTGCGCCCCCTCCCTCACGCTGTCTGGACGAGTCCACCACGGAAGATGCTCGCATCACACTCGAGCGACTCTACTCGGCGGTCCTACCATGACGATCCACTAGCTGCATGGGCGAGCAACAAGCGTGAACGCCCGAACACGTGAGTACTCGATCAGTGCGGATGCCATGACCGAGGCTGCCAACCCGCCCGGCTTGTGGCGCAATCGCGATTGGCTGCTCCTGTGGAGCGGACAACTTGTGTCTTCGGCCGGCACACGGATCTCCTTACTTGCCTTACCGCTTCTTACGCTTGCGGTCACGGGCTCGCCTGCTCAGGCGGGAATCATCACAGCCGCGCGCGGCGTGCCCTCGACTGTGCTGGCACTCCCAGCGGGTGCCCTGATCGATCGTTGGGACCGCAAACGCACCATGCTCCTGTGTGACATTGGGCGCGCGGTGGTTCTCGGCGGCATTGCTGTCGCGGTACTGGGCGGATGGTTGACACTCGAGTACCTGGCGATCGCCGCCTTCCTCGAAGGTGTATTCTCGACGTTCTTTGCGCTGGCTGAGTCCGCCTGCCTTCCTCGTGTGGTACCAAATCACCAGCTGGCTTCAGCGGCTGCCGCCGACCAGGCCTCTGGCGCTTCGGCCGAACTAGTCGGACCGGCGATTGGTGGCGCACTGTTCGCAATCGGACCTGGAGTACCGTTCCTTGCGGATGCGGTTTCATACCTCGTGTCGTTCACGTCGCTATTGGCGATGCGAACGCCGTTTCAGGAGTCGCGATCGGTCTTACCAGGTGCGAGGACCACATCAGTCCAACGCGAGGTGCTCGACGGTATCACATGGATATGGCGCGAGCCGCTGGTTCGCTTCCTCGCGCTGTTGCATGGCGGTGTTAACCTGTGCGGCTTTGGCTATACGTTGATTCTGATTGTCATAGCCAAACAGCAGGGTGCCACACCATTTGAAACCGGGCTGATCCTCGGTGCTGGCGGCGGTGCCGCGGCAGTTGGCAGCGTGTTGTTCGCCCCACTCGACCGCCTGATGGGTCGGGGCCGCATCCTGGTGGTATCGACGTGGGTGCTTGCTCTAACCTGGTTGGCGTACGCTCTGGCGCCCAATCCCGCCTGGCTCGCCCTGGCGAACGCAGTCGCGTGCGCGGCCATACCGCTCTATATGGCAACGCAACTTAGCTTTCGCCTGAGTCGCACACCCGACGCGCTCCAGGGCCGCATCGCAAGTGTTTTTCGTGTATTCAGTTATGGGCTGCAGCCGCTGAGTCTTCTGCTTACCGGGGCTCTGCTCGAGTGGACGGGTGCTTTTACAACTGTCATTGTGCTGTTCTTGCCACAAGTGCTGCTAGCTATCGCGGCCACTATTCAACCAGCCCTCCGCTCGCGCACGTCTGCATGATTCGATCAATTCAGACCGCGGCACCCGCGAGGCAGCTTTGCGCCGACCGGCGCCGGACTCGGCCAAGCGGCACGAACTCCACTACCCTCGCATCCAGCTCGACCTGCCCAATCAGCCGGGCCGCGGCGACGCGGTGGTGCCCATCGAGCACGTAGTAGCTGGTGCCCAGCTTGTAGAGGTCTATCGCTGGTAAGCAATCCCCCCGTTCCATCTTGCCCCGGATTCTCTCCAGTCGCATGTTCGTCGCGCATTGCGTGCAAGACGGAAATCGGCGGCCAGTTCGCGAGCACGGCCGACACTGCCAGTGACCTTTCCAACCTCGATGGTCGCCAGACGCGCCAGGCGCTGCGTACAAGGCCCGGCGTAGTCGAGACCGTCAGCGAAGCTGCGTAATCTCGAACGGCGCATGCGACGAAGTCGTGCGATAGCTGCTCCCAGGTGCATCGGATCTGTGACAACTGTCGTCTTGTGAGTCGGACGCCGCATCAGCAAACGGGCTGAATCGCAGTGCGCATTTCGCTGACCGTCCTCCGACAAACATCGAACCGGTCAATGCCCCGAAATCACCATTTATCCGATGTGGTGACGGGCAGTATTTGCGCACACTTGCAGCTATGACGGACGCGCGCAGCGCCCAGCCCAGCATCAGTCGTGTACTCATCGCAGACGACCGCGCACGCGCACGTCGAGCGCTGGCCGCTGTACTCGCTGTGCACCCGTCGATCCAGGTTGTTGGTGAGGCGGCTGATGGCGCAGAAGCGGTCGCCGAGGTAAATCGCCTTCAACCGGACGCCGTCGTTATGGATCTCTTGATGCCACACCTAGACGGCATCGCTGCGACGGTCCAGATCAAGAACCGCTGGCCCCTGATCCGCGTGGTCGCGCACAGTTTGTATCTGGACTCCAGCGAGGCCGCACTCGCGGCCGGTGCCGACGCGTTCGTTCCCAAGGGAGCGCCCGTTCACGATCTGGTCGCCGCCCTCGTCGCGACACCAGACCGTTCTTAGGAAACCAGGCTCCGCCTTTTGTCGGATTCGGTGTCCACGATGTGCTGAGGCTGAGGCCGCCGGAATCCACTGCGCGCGGACCGCCGATCCGCTTCGCGTGAGATGCCAACCAGCGCCAACAGGCGGAGACTCAAAGGCATGACGCACACTCTCTCCATTCAGCCGCGGACCGCGTCCCCGGCCACGCGCACGCTAGAGAACGTCGCGCGTTTTGCACTCCACTACGGCGAGATGGTGCTCGCCATGTATGCAGGCATGCTGATCTACATGCCGCTCGAGAAGGCTATCCCGCCAGGGTTTCAACAGATCGGGATGGCACTGTTCATGGCCTGGCCCATGGTCGTCTGGATGCGCATCCGAGGCCATGGTTGGCGGCATGGATTCGAGATGTCGGCTGCCATGCTCGTGCCCTGGGCAGCCCTGAAGGTTGCGGCGAACGTTATGCCCGTGCTGGCGAATATCGCGGATTGGGCAATGTACCTTGGCATGCTGGCTTACATGCTCGTTCGCCGCGACCACTATGCGCACACCGGAGCCCACCATCATGCCGCTCCCGTCGCGCATCGATTTCCCTGGCGAAGGGTGATGCTCGTGGCGGCATACGTCGGCGCGATCGTGCTGACGCCGCTTGTGGCGGGCACCGTCAATCTGGGTGTCAAAGCGGCATCCGAGACCCACGAGCCGGTCGATCCGCCCGCGTATTCGGGCGCACTGCCGGTGCCGCCCGTGCCTGATCCGAACAAAAAGACCGCAGTGGTCATGTCCGGGTATTACGGGTCCGAGATCGGTGACACACTCGAGGCCTACGAGATCCTAGCTCGCTCCGGTGTCTTCAACGTGTACTCCGTGGCACCTGAGCGCACGGTGCTGCCGCTCAGGACGGGACCTGCGCCGTGGGGCAACAGCATCGATTTTGCGCCGCAGTTCTCGTTCGCGGAGTACGACTCATTCATTGGTCGAGCGCCCGATGTGATCGCAATCCCGTACTTTCAAGCCGATCCGAAATCCGCCCGTGACGCGGTCGTCTTCGATTGGCTGCGCGGCCACTTCGGACCGAACACCATGATCCTGGGAATCTGCTCGGGGAACATGGTCCTTGCCGACTCAGGGCTGGCAGCGGGCCGCACTGCTACGACGAACACTGGCACGTTCGACTACGTTCAGGCTTCCTCGCCCACGACACGGTGGCTGCATGATCTCCGCTACGTGGACGACGGCAACCTCGTGACCTCGAGCAATCTCACGTCCGGGATCGACGCCACGCTCCACGTGGTGGACCGCTTCGCTGGACGGGCCACGGCACTGGATATCGCGCGCCAGATCGGCTACACCCAGACCGGCGCGCTCGACGACCCGCGCTTCGACCCACCGTCGGATAATCTGACGCAGCTCATTACCGACGCTGCATTCCTGGGTCCAGACCAGCGCATTGGCGTCTTGCTGAACGACGGAGTCACCGAACTGGGTGTGTCCGGGATTGTCGATCCGTTCGAGGGAACATTCGCCAGGACATATTTCATAAGCGCCCACCGAGGCGTGGTTCGCTCACGCGATGGCTTTCTGTTCGTCCCGAGGTATGACATCGCGACGGTGCCTGCGCTCGATCGCGTGGTCGTGGCAGCAAGCGACAACGGGGCCGCCAGGCAGCAGGTGTTGACTGACTGGTCGGCCAGCAAGACTGGACCGAGTGTCGAGGATATCTTCCAGAACGTTGGCTCCGGTCAGACCGCGTACGATGCCAGCCTGCGCGACATTGCGCGGACACGCAGCAGCATCCCGGCACATCTGATCGATAATACGTTGTTCTATTCGGCGGCCGAAGAGGACTTCTCGGATGCAAACATGATTCCGAACGAAGTTCTGGTTGTCATTTTCCTCGGTGGTCTGGGAGCCGCCACGATGTTCGCTGTCAGTCACCGTCGGCTGCGACGAGCAGTTCGATTGCAGACCGCTCCGCAGCCTGCCTGACCCCGAACGCGCCTAATCGACACAACGAGGAAGGACGCACGTCCTTCCTCGTTCTTTGTTCATCCCCGAGCAGGCCTGTCCCCAGGTTGGAATACACGAAGTCGCCGCCATTGGTGAGCGGAGCTTTGCGCGGCGATGCACTGGTTGTTCATGCGCGTCATGGAGCCCGCGTCGTTTGTCATGACCAGCAAAATGCTGCTCAATCTCAAGAACCGTGCTGAACGGCTGCACGCGTCTGGCCACGTCAGGTCTGTTGCTGCCAGCGCTGCCTAAGATCACAGGAGGCGGTTGCCAACCAGCCGAACTATCTCCCGTCCGCTCGCGATGGGGCGCGGTCGTCGCCGCTCTGACTGGCGTGGTGCTGAAGCTTCTGCTGCCCCCGCGCTCAGCCGCGATCAGCACCAGCCAGAGTTTCTGGAAACATGACGGATCAACTCCCCCATAGGAGGACTGGATGAATCGACACACAGCGCGTCGGCGGTGGCTGATGCCATAGCTGGCGCCGCTCGCCTTCAGCGCTCTGTACCTGGTCGAGCTCTGGCGCGAGGGAGTCTTCATAGACCAACTCATGCTGCTCACCCAGATCGTCTTCGCGGCGCCATTGGAGGTTGCCGGCACGGTGTTGCTGATGGTGCTGGAGCAGGAACCGCCGCCAAGCGGTGACTGAGGCGCTGCGCTGCTGGGTGCCCTGGACGCTGCGCGTGCTGCTACTGTCCATCGTCGCTGTCCTCGGTGGACGTGTTCGAACCAGAACGCAACCACCAGCAGATCGCGCTTGGGCTGTTCATGCATAACCTGCCCGCGCTGGGGCTGCTGGCGGTCACCGTGATCGCCTGGCGCTGGCCATGGGTAGGCGCCGTCGGCCTGGCCGCATTCGCCAGCTGGTGGCTGGCGCTGTTCGGCAGTAGCGGGTTCTTGCCCTCGGTGTTCCTGTTGCTAGCCGTGCTGCCGCTCACCGTCGCGTCACTATTCCTCGTGAGTTGGTGGCTGCTGGCAGCGCAACGCGAGCGGCAGGCCTGCGGGCAGCGTCAGTAAGGTTGTTATCCACTGGATGCGCGCACAATTTTGGCAACACGCTGCCTCGCTAAACACCATTACAGATGTATCCGTCGCGCGGCTCCGTTCGTTCACCGCGGAGCACCGTCAGCCGTGACGAGCCGTGGGTCGTCGAAATTGAAAACGACAACGAATGGACCGCAGACCTTCGCAAGGTCGGACATGACGCGAAGGACGAGGGGTTCGTTTCCGCGGTGAAAGGAAAATGAAAGCGGCGTATCTTCGCTCGCTTCGCCGGCGTAGTTTTCGACCCAGATCACAGCCCAGTCCTGAGCATCCATTGAGTTGGAGATCGTGACATCCAGCGAATGGCCGGTGGCGTCGTACTCAATGTGGTAGCCACCAAGACCACGCAGCACGCGCCGAAGCTCTCGGGGCGTCGGATTGCGTGCGCCCTCTACCCCCTCCGGCCAGGTGATTCCGGCGCTACGAAAGCATTCGCCGTCGAAAGTGGAGCGGCTCAACTCACCCAGCGAAATCACCGCATGGCTCGCGCCCATACCGCGAGATTTTACTGACTTATCGGGCTCGTCCGTGAGCGCGAGGTGGAGCTGCTCGAAAAACAGCTATCCGTGCTCTTAGCCGCCAGCCTCTAGCCGAGTTGCCTTGCATTCTGTCTTAAACAAAAAAAGGGGCGGTTCTCAGAGCACGGTTTGGGCAGGCACAACGCCTGCCCAGACCACCGAATTACGCCGCGACCGGCACCTCCTGCGTTGCAACACAATGCCCTGCGTCAGCGGTGCCGTTCGTCAGTTTTCGTTCGATTGCGCCCAGCTCGCGTTGAGCTGCCAGCAACGTGTCGTGGTGCTCGAATGCGTCGGATAGTTGTTGTGCGTAGCTTGCCAGGTTCGTCTTCTCGCGCGCGAGCGCATCTTCCGTTGCCTTCAATTCCCCGCTAATTGCATCCAGGACATTGTCCAGACGTTGAAATAGCCCCGCTCCATATGCGGCTGCCTGAAGCGGATCCAGCGTGCGGGCAGTGCTGTATTCGAGTCCATCCTGGCGTTCAGCACACCGGAGCCCGAGGCGAACCGTTCCCACAACACCGGGACGGACTGCCACGCGAAACCCACGATATAGCGCGATCGGCACTGTGCTCCCGCCTCCGGGTCCGCTCTCATTCCGCAGCAGTGCATCGGCTGCTCGCTCGATCGCCGATGCCAAGGCGCGGGCGGCGATGTGCCGTTCGGTAAAGGTGTTTCCGTCGATTGTGACCGCAAATGCCTTGTCGGAGATAGTCGTCACCGTATGCGCGTCCCGATGCATCACATCCAGCCTGATGGAGCCCAGACGCGACTCGAGCTCGGCAATTCTCTGTGGTAAACGCTTGATCTCCCAGCGGGCCTGTACCTGCCGGTCGAGATGCGCAGAGCGCAGCGCCTCGAGCCTGACGATTTGACTCTGGAGTTGCACGCGCCTGAGTACGTCCGGATCGCCGGCCACCAGCGCTTTTGCCTCGGCGGCCGAAAGCACCACGTCGTCGACGTCTTCGACGACCCGGACCGTGACGGACCGCCGTAGCATTGCCTTGAAACCGCGAGCTTTGGCCTCGATCGCCTGGAAGACGTAGCCGTCGAAGCTCCGCTCGGTGAGATAGATGAAGATGCGAATTCCCGCACCCGGATCGATAACCGCGCCGGCGCCGTCAAAGACGGGACCGTAGATTTCGTTGCCCTGCCGCAGTCCCCGGCCTTCTCGTTGCTCGATGTCCATCGGTCGCCAGGGCGCGTCCAGGTGATGCAGGGCGGCCAGGCGCTTCTGCACGTTCGCACCCGTTCCGAGCTTCTGAGTCGAACCGACGATCACGCGTGCGAGGCCGTCGTTCGCCGCCTGGAAGAGCCGAAACCGCGCTTCGCGGGTCTTCGCCTCGTGGACGAACCTGATTTCGTGGCCCGGGACGCCGCGCGCCATCAGCTTGCGCTTGAGGTCAGCGTACACATCCGTCAGCAGCGCAGACTCATCTGGCGTGTCGGTGTCGATGAGAACGATGTGTTCATCGTCGCTGGGGACCGCATCCGTAGCCTTCGGTGTGCCGAGGTCCAGAAAAACAAGCTGAACGCCGCGGAGGTTGGCGGTCTCGTGATACACCGCAGCTATATCGTCCGCAGCCAGGTTGAGCTTGCTGCTGGAATGCTCGGAAGCCCCCGGTTGGACAATACGCATGTCGAGGGCTGCCTTCCGCGCGTCGCTGGCGATCTTGAGCATGTTGTCGCCGCCCTTTACCGGCGGACCGAGCTTCTCCACCCGCTCTGCCAGCTGAGTCATGAATGCCATCAACTCTGTCGTCGCCGCGGCCGTGCGATAGATGCGCCTACCCGGTGCTTCACCGCCAACGATCCTTGGTTTGAGGCGCTCGAGCTCGGGCACTTCGGAACCCATGCGGATGTCGGCGACGAGCTGGAACAACTGCAGCCACTCGGGCACATTCTTGAACCGCGCGAATCGGGCCGTCGGCCGATAGGCCCCAGTCACCGTCTGTTCGAGTGTGACGACAGTCTCCGCAAACAACTTGGCCCAGGCGTCGAAGTGATGGAGCCCGAGCTCCTCGAGTTTGTCGCGCATCAGGTAGCGCGCCATGGTCCAGCTCTCTGCGATCGTGTTGGCGATCGGCGTGCCTGTCGAGAACACCACACCGCCACCTCTCTCCAGCAGCCATTGCGTCTTGAGAAACATGTCCGTCGCACGCTGGCATTCAGACGGATTCGGCAGTCCCTTGACTCGTTCGAGCCTGGTGGCTAAAGGCAGGTTCTTGAAGGCGTGCGCTTCGTCGACGTACAGACGGTCGACCCCGAGGTCTTCGAAGCTCATCGTCTGGCTGAGACGTTTTCGCTCCTCGAGCCGTTTCTGGCAGACAAGTAAGCGCGCTGAGAGCCGCTGGATCGCCTTCTGGATCGATTTCTCAGATGAGCGCCAGGACCGGTCACCACGTTCGCGCGCAGCTTCCGCAAGCTCACTGATTGCATCGCGGTACTCAGCCAACTCTCGCTCGATGAACTCCGCTTCAGTTCCAGGATGCACAGGTAGCAGCGTGAACTGCGATTGGGCGACTATGACGGCATCCCAGTCGCCGGTCGCGATCCGCGCCATGAATTCGTTGCGACGAGCGGGCGTGAAATCATCCTTGCCTGGTACGAGCAGCGACGCGAGCGGATACAGGCGCTGGAACTCCTCCGCGAACTGCTGCAGGATGTCATTCGGCACGACAATCATGACCTTCTTTGCCAGACCGAGGCGCCGCAGCTCCATGGCCGCGGCGGCCATAACTGTCGTCTTGCCGGCTCCAACCTCATGAAAAAGGCCGACCGCGGGCTCCTGGAGAATACGCCAGACGGCTGCCTTCTGGTGCGGCCGTAGAGTGAATGAGGGGTTGGAGCCCGGGAGCGTCAGGTGCGAGCCGTCGTACTCGCGGGGGCGGACGGCGTTGAAGGTGTCGTTGTACAGGCGAGCCAGCCGGTCCGCGCGCCCGGCGTCACTCCACAGCCAGTCGGCAAACCGGCGCTGCAGCGCCTCAGCCTTTTCCTGAGCGGCCAGAGTCTCCTGCTGATTGACCACGCGCCGACCATCCTCGAGCTCGTCGTACACCTTTGGCAATCGGCCGTTGAGCAGGTCCAGGACGATGCTGAGGGCCGACGCGCGGGGAGTTCCCCAGTCACCGAAATTCCGAGCGCTGGGGATCACCGGCTGGACCTCGATGACCCAATCCGCCGTGGCCGCCACGTACCGACAGAACTGGTTGGCTGTATGGGACCAGCGCGGTTCCTCCGCGTCGAGCACGTCCACCAGGAAGTGATTGACGTCACTCGAAGGGATCCAGTGGGTCCCGAGGCGCACGTCGATTTGCCCGGGCGGGATGTCACGTGGGATCACGATGCGCAGCGCGTCGACGTTTACTGCAAAGCGTGGTTCCGCGAGTGCAGCATTCTCGGCGACCTTGAGCTTGTGTTTGACGTTGCCCGACAGATACGCGTCGGCTGTCTGCCAACCCAGCTCAGGGTCTTCGAAAATCAACCCTTCGCGGGACAGCTGTTCACGAACCGAATCGGCGGTTGCACCAGCGCCGAGCAACTGCGCCATTGGATCGAAATCCAGATCACCACGCTCGTTGAGCGTGATGAGATACGCGTCGCGCGCCGAGCGTGCATAAGTCGCGGGTCGCGACTGGCGAATCACAATGTCGTCGAAAAGCGGCATCTTCAGCCGTTCGCGGGCCGACGCCTCAGACACCGGCCGTCCAGTGCGGTGGCGCGCCTGGATGTCCGTGTCCCAGCGTTCGAGCGCTCGCAGGAAGAATGCGTCAGGGTCGCCAGCTATCGCCGAAACATTGGCGATGGCGTTCAGTGGACCGAATCGGAACACGAACTGGTCGTAGGCGGCATTCAGTCGCTTTTGGGTAAGCTCGATAACCGGGTGTGCCGCGCCGTCGAGTTGTGCGCGGAGCGCCGCGCGTGCCGCATCGCGTACCGCCAGCAGTCCGCGCAGGCGCGCCTGCATGGGCCCTGGGATGTTCACAGGCAGGAGCTCGCCGCTCCTGCAGACGAACACCTTCTCATCCATGGCCGTGTACGCGCCTTCCCTCACGGACGTCTCTTGCGGCGGCGCGGTGAGGGCGGCACACGACGTCCGTGCAACCTTCGCCACCGCGGGCGCAAGCGCGTCAGGCGGCAGAGCGCGCATGCGCTCGAGCAGCTCCGCAATGACCGTCTCGCATCCACCGATGGGTGGCACGACGGTGTAGCCATTGCCGCCGTACATGACGCTGGTCACGCTGTGCTCGCCGAGCACCATCTCAGGATGGACGTCGAAGTACGCATTCAAATCCGAACGGGTTACCTCGGGCGTCGACGGGTTGTTTTTGGTCGTGCCAGGATTGTTGGACTCAAAGGTCCTCTGGACGGTGCGGACCCATGTGTCCTCGCCGGGAAGCTCGTGTCCCAGGCGTTTGCGAAGGATCACGATGTCCGTTACCACCTCCGTGTCGGGGAACGTGCCCGCTGGAAGTCGGACCGCCACGAGCAAATCGGCGTGTCCATGGAGATGTCGGCGGACCGGCTCAGCCGATGGCGCATCCAACGTGTACCTCGACGTGAGAAACGCCACGACGCCTCCGGGACGAACCTTCGTCAGGGCCTTGACGAAGAAGTAGTTGTGGATGCTCCGCGTGAGGAAGCGCATACCAGGCTTGAGAAACGCCCTGTCGGCAACCGCGAAATCGCCGAATGGCACATTTGAAATGGCCACATCGAAGTAGTCGTCGCGAAGCGGTGCATCCTGAAATGCGAGCTCGTGCACGACAGTTCGCGGGTAAAGCTTCTTCAGTAGCCGTGCGGTCAGGTCGTCCAGTTCGACTGCAGCGCGTTCAGAACGAGTCGCAATTTCGGGCGGCTGAAGGCCCAGGAACCGCCCGATTCCTGCTGCCGGCTCAAGGATCCGCGGGGCTGCAAAGGTGTGGAGGCCCAGTGCCCCGAGGCCCTGCCACATGGCCGCGATTACCTCGGCTGTGGTGAAAAACGCATTCAGGCGTGAACGCTGGAGCGACTCCCACTCGTGCTCCGCGACGATCTCCCGCAGTCGGTGGCCCCGGTCGACCCAGACCTGTTCGTCCTTTCGCCTGGCGATGAGCCGGAATGCCGGCTCGAAGGTGCTGTCGCCGAAGCCGCTGAACCGAGCCAGCAGGCTCCGCTCACCCTCCGTCGGGCCTCTGTCGCCGGCTTCGAGCGTTTTGAGGGTGGTGATCGCCACCAGGTTGGCCTCAAACCGAGCCGCCGCGCCTACAACGAAGTCCGCTGCGGTGGCGACGTGATCGGGTTCGCCAGTCCGCGCCGCAGGCAACACGGCGGGCGGAGCCAGAACAAGCGCCCGCGGCTCCTCGTCGTCTTCTTGCGCATCGGCCGTCTGCTCAGGTGCGGGGGCGAGCGACGAGAAATCTGCAACTCGAGGCGGATCTGCGGCGGCCGTCGAGCTTTCATCAGTCCGGTCGGAAAAGCCGAAACGGCTTTCCGCCTGGTCCGGCTGCGGGTTCCCAGGTGACTCCGGATTGGCCTGGACCGTATTTTCGGCAATATCGAACAACGACAGCTGAGCGACGGAGGCACGCCGGGATGTGTGGGGAATCAGTCACCTGCCTTTCAGCGCCGTGTCCGGCAGACGCGAGGCGGTTTCACTGTGGCGAGGAACCGAGCAGCAGGGGCGCCACGGCCATGTGGCCTGTCGTGACGCCCCTTGTAAAGAGCAGCGCTCACTCGCCCAGTACGGCGAAGGGAGGACGTGTTGTGCACCGTTGGTCGCCGGCGCGAGGCTCCGCGTCCAGCTCAGCTGGATGACGGGATATGCGTTTCGCCCGGCTCGAGAGTGCGATTCGAATGGTTGGTGAGGAGCCTCAGCGCGCCGCCATCATCGGCATGAGCAACTGAAGATGCGCCGATTCGAGGTCACCGACCGGGCGGATGATCCCAGGGCTGGCTCCGCCAGTTAGCTGCAGACTCACCTGTGTCGTGTCGACGCCTTCCAGTGCATCTCGAAGGTAGCGACCGTTGAACGCAATCTGGACGCTTGCGCCCCGCACGCTCGCTTCCAGTTGACCAATGTTGTCGCCCATCTCGGCGCTGGCGGACTTCACAAGAACCTCGCCGAGCGCGGGGGTGCCGTCATCGGGCGGCGCTGTGCAGTCGAGGCGGACGATGTTGGAGTCAGTTCGGGCGAAGACTCCAGCTGCCCGTGTGGCCTGCAACAGGTCCAATCTGCCGAGAATGATCGTGGTCGAAGGCGAACGCGGCACGACTCGCTCGAAGTCTGGGAACTGGCCTTCGATGAGGCGGGCGCTCACTTCAACATCGCCGAGCGCGACGTGGAGGCAATCATTGCTAGCGCTCGCGTTCATCGTCACTGGCAGTCCCGGAGCAGAGGGCAGTGAACGTGCGATCTCCGCGAGCGCGTGCGCGGGAACGATCCACGACACGCGTGTTGTCGTGTCCGGAAGGAGCACCGTTCGCACCGACAGGCGGTAGCCATCGGCGGCGGCAAGCGTAAGAACGCCGGCATCGAGGCGGACCAGAATGCCTGCCAAGACGGGCCGGGTGTCGTCGGACGCAGCGGCAAACAGGATGTGCTGGATGGCGGCTTTGAGCACAGATCCGTCGATCTCGATACGAACGGCGTCCGTGATTACCGGGTTCGACGGAAACTCGTCAGCTGCGATTGTGGCGATGTTCGCTTCGTAGCGTTC
>JAFAZN010000360.1 GCA_019239775.1 Chloroflexota bacterium | reverse complement strand
GAACCGCCAGCACTGGCCGATCCCGCTGACATCTCCGCTCGACTTCGGAAACTGGTCGTCACGGTAGGTCAGGTCGAGGAGCTGAGCCGGCGCGCCAGGGAAGCCGCCGCCAGTGATCTCGGGCTGTACAACGGCATTGCCGCCTCTCAGCGCCAGTTCGAGGACGGCCTCGCGGATGCGCGCCGGATTGGCCAGGAAGCCGAGGACGTCTACAAGCGTGCATTCGGCCAAGAAGCGAAGGCGATGGCTGAACCCGCTGTCGTCGAGGCGCACGACGTCGAGCAGGCATTTGCCGAGTTCGCGGATGCCTGGCGCCAGAGCGCCGCATCCTTCCTGTCCGAGCACCCGGACGTGGAGAGCCTCCTGGCCGAGCAGCGGCAGCGTGGCGAAGAAACGCGGCGCCGCGAGATTGCGCGCGCAAAGGCCGAGCGCTTTCAGCAACTGGTCAATGCTGTCGACGTCGCGTTGCGTCAAGGTCTGCTGGATGACGCGCGCGATTGCCTCAAGATGCTCGGCACGGAATATCCCAACGAAGCCGAACGGGTGAAGCCGCTCCACGATCGCCTCGAGCATCGGGTTCGCGCCACCAATGACGCCGCGGCTCGGCGTCTGCTGGTCGAGGCTTCCGAACTCCAGGGGCGTGGCGACTTCAACGCGGCCGTCAGACTCCTCGAGTCGGTGGATGTTCAGGGCCTCTCACGTGAGGCGAGTGAGGATGTGTTCGGACGCTGGTCAGCGGCCTGCAGTCTGCTGGCCCAGATGCGCGGCATCGAGCTGCTCCGCTGGTCGCCTGCTCAGGGACGGGGCGTCATGATCTACGAGGAGGCAAGCGTGCCGTACGGTGCGCTCGAATTCTCAGCAATTGGAATGGGCACCTCTCACTTTGAGGGCCGCGTACTGAGCGCGGCAGATCGCGAAGGAGACCTCATCACTTCGCGGGCGCGGCCTTTCCGCGCCGCCGCACTTCGCACCGAACTGAGCGCAGGTTGGCACGGCAGCAGCTACGTGGTCGCGAGTGGCTCGCCGGCCGCACCAGTTCGGCACTGACGTCGATCGCATACGGTGCCGCCGCGTTCTGCGCGACGGCACCCAGGCTCGACACCAGAGAGGCGAGTGACGCTGTACGCCAAGGTACAAAGCCGGTTGGTTTCATCGCGCGCATCTCCGGGTTCAGGGGCTCGGCAGGAACGCCGACGAGAACCGCAGACTGCATCGGCGTCCTTCACGGGTCCGTGAGCACCCTGCGGTGTCATGGGAATGCCACCGCCGTTTGTGCGGACTTCGCTTCTCTAGTCCAACGCGGACTGAGACGGCCCGACGCAAACACGGGTGCGATGTGTGGTTACCAGCCCGGTCGCGCCGACGTGCGACCGGGCAAAGCACTTACGACAAGCAGTTAAGGAAGGAACACCATCACCATCACCGTCTCAAGCAAGCGCACCCTGTCATCAGACCAACAGCAGGCTGCATCGAGGAGCACCCGTGTCCGCCTCAGAACCTGATCCGCGCCCCAAGGACGACCAGCCGCGCCGCGCGCGTCTGACCCGCGTGCAACAACTTGACCTCAATGTGTGGCGCCACGCGGCAGCGACGGTCGCGCGCCGGGTGCCAGCTGAGGACGTACTTGCCCACGCCGCCGTCCAGAGCGTCCTCGCGGTGCTACGCGACACGACCGACCCGATCGGACTTTTCGCGCGCCACCACAACGGCGAGCATGAATACGACTTCGTCGTCAGCATCGTAGGCGACCGCTCGTCCGACGAACTGCTGAACCTGATCGACAGCGGCTATCTGCTGCGCTGGCAGGAACTGACGAGCGACGGACACGGGCCGGAGGAACTGCCACCCCTGAGACCCCGGAGTGGACCTCAGCGACTTCTCCCCTAGCCAGCGCGAGGTCGTTACCGCCGGCGACGGGCCGCTCAGCGTCCTTGCGGGTCCGGGTAGCGGGAAGACGACTGTGCTCGCGGGCCGCATCGCCTATCTCGTCGACCAGCGCGGAATCTCGCCGTCGACGATTATGGCGATTACCTTTACGACTGCCGCGGCGGCTACCTTACGGCAGCGACTGGCAGGCGTCCTCGGCTCGGCAGCGCAAGAGCTGACGATCACGACCTTCCACGCGCTCGGACTTCGCCTGATCAAGCTCTGGGCTCACGAACTGGGCTTCAAGCGCGTACCGGCCGTCTATGGCCGGGATGACGCGCGTGCACTGCTCCGGCAGGCCGCCAGCGGTTTTGGACTCGAGATCGCACCGGATAATGCCGCGCGCGATACGAATCCCTGGGCCACGTCGATGGCGAGGCTCGCCGCTGCACTCGACCGCTTTCGGCTAACCACAGGTAGCGGCGCCGTTCGAATCCAGCATGAGGAGGAGATCGACGACGACTTGCTGGCGTCCCTTGCCGTCGCTTATGAGGAGCTGCTGCAGCGCAACGCCGCAGTCGATTACCCGGCCATGTTGAGGCTTCCTCATCAGCTGTTCCAGGTCGAACCTCGTGCGCTGCGCTTGATGCAGGACGCCTACCGGTTCGTCATGGCCGATGAGTTCCAGGACACCAGCCGCATGCAGTTCAAGCTGCTGGAGCAGATCGTCGATCACCATCGGAACATCGCTGTGGTGGGGGATCCCAAGCAAGCAGTTTTCATGTGGTTGGGTGCCGATCCATCCATCCTTGTCGAATTCCCTCGGCAATACCCGGAGGCAAGGGTGTTTCCGCTGGGGCAGAACTACCGCTCCACGGGCGTGGTTGTTGCGTTGAGCAACGCGCTCGCGGCGCCGCTTGCGACGGGGCTGGAGTCCTGGACTGCAAATGCGCCCGGCCCAAGTGCGCGCGTGTATGCAGCCGTGGACGAACTGGACGAAGCGCGCTTCGTTGCTGACGAGATCCGTCGACTTGTCCAGTCGGGCCACATCGAGCATCTCGGTCAGGTAGCCATCCTGTATCGGACTAATGCGCAAGCGCGCGTCCTGACGATCAGCTTGCGCAAGGCCCGGCTGGCGTTTCGGGTGCGGGCCGACGCGGACCTTTTCGCGCAACCGGAGGTCCGCGACATTGTCGCCTACCTGCGGTTGGTCCACTGTCCGACGGACGGGCCTGCCCTGGCGCGGGTGATCAACGTTCCACCACGACGACTCCGCACTATCGAGCAGGCCCTGCGCAAACGTCCAGTACCTGTGGCCGAGCTACCGGTGCGGGCTCAAAAGCGCGGCGGCCCGGGCACCCGGCGGGTGGTCGAAGAGTTCCTCCAGTTGCTCCAGGACCTGCATGACGATGCAGATGGCCAGCCGCCCGGCGGAGTACTGGACAAGCTGCTCGAGCGAATTCCGTACCGCGAGTGGCTGCAGACTCAGAAGGATGGACCTGCTCGGCTCAAACATGTTGATGAGTTGCGCGCAGTTATGCACGGCTCGGCCGCCCCGGATCTCGCGACGTGGCTGATCGACATGCAGTTGGGCGAGGTGGATGGGCCGGCCGACGCGGGAGCCAGGTCCGTAACGCTAACCACGATTCATGGAGCCAAAGGATCTGAGTGGCCGGTGGTATTCCTGGTCGGCTGCGAAGACGGTCTCCTTCCGCACGGCGTGCGCTCGGGAAGCCGTACGCCCAGACGCAGTGAAGATGAAGAAAGGCGGCTGGCCTATGTGGCGCTGTCGCGCACGCAAGTCCTCCTGTATCTCGTCTACTGTCGTGCGCGTCGATTCAGTCATGACGACGGTTCGGCGCGACTCGAACCGCGACAGCCGTCGCGCTTCCTGCTCGGGTTGCCGGCCGACCTGATCGAACGCGTTGAGCGTCGCGTGGCGTGATCGTGAATGGCTCCCCTCAGCGATTCCGCGGCGCATATCGATACTGACGCGCTCAGGCGCGACCATCCGACCGCCGAGCTCGTGGCGAGTTATGGCATTGAGCTCCGACGCAGTGGAGCGGCGCTTATCGGCAGGTGCCCGTTTCACAACGACGGCGGGCGACCAAACCTGTACGTTTATCGCTCGGGTCGGTGGATCTGCTACCGCTGTGGCGAATCGGGCGACGTGATCGGATTCCTGCAGCGGATCGAGAACCTCTCATTCCGCGAGGCGGCCGGGCGTCTGATGCAGGGAGCTGTCCCTACTGTGCGACCTCTTCGCCGGTCCCGCAACCGACGCACTCTGCCAAGCACGCGCAGGACGACGTCGAGCCTTACTGATGAGGAAGTGGAGGTTCTTTCCGCCGCCACGGACCTGTACGCAAGCCGGCTGATGCACGAGGAACATGCGCTCGCGTATCTGGCGGGTCGCGGCTTCCCGCGCGCCGTACTCGAGCGCTACCGGCTTGGCTACTCCAGCGGGGACGAACTCGTCAGGTATCTGCAGTGGCGTCGGCTTCCGGTTCCCGCGGCAATGCGCGTTGGCCTGGTGCGGAAGGACGGTCGCGAGTTTATGGCCGGACGGATCACGATGCCTGAGTTCCGCTCCGGGCGACCCGTCTGGCTGATCGGCAGGCTCTTCGAGCCGTCTGTGGGCGGGAATTCCACCTCGCAGCCGAAATATCTGGGACTGCCCGGTCCGAAACCACTTCTCGGGTGGGATCACGCCGCACGTGACTTGCGAGGTGTGTGTCTCGTTGAGGGGCCGCTTGACCTGCTCACGCTGCGGATGTGGGGCGTACCGGGGATCGCTCTCGCGGGAAGCGCTTCATCGCACGACAAACTGCAGAGCCTGCGCTCCTTCGACCGTGTCTACCTTGCTCTGGACCAGGATAAGGGCGGACGCGAGGCGTCCGATCGCCTCTGCCAACAACTTGGCACGCGAGCGGTGCGTATCGAACTGCCAGGCGGAGTAAAGGATGTTGCGGATCTCGCGAACGATGCCGGCGGTGACGACAAATTCCGCCGAGCGATCTTGCGCGCCGTCAACCCGCCGGATTTCACCACGCGAGCAGCCTGATGGTGCGGACCTATCCAGATTTCGGACGACGGCCTTGCTTCCACAGCGTATTTGGGAGGTGAGCATTGCTCCCACTCAGAAACGCTCGGCAGGTTCATGTGCTCGATGCGCAAGCGGCCCCCGAAGCTGAAACCAGCTCAGGTTCGAGTGCCTGGTACGTCAACCGGCACGCGATCGGAAAGCGCCGCGGTTCTTACGCGGGTCCGTTCGATGGACCCGATGGCGCGCTGGCGTACATGCGCAGCGCAACGGAACTCGAGCTTGTCCTGCTGGATGACACTGCCCCTTCAAGCAGTGTCTTTCGCATCGTTCGACGCCTCTCCGCATAAATAGAGAGTGCGTTAGCAGCAATCGCGCGAGTGCGAAGGGTGAATCGATGCCCGCTTGCCCGCGAACAGAGAAAGACTGAAGGGGGATGTTCCCATGAGCTTTGCAGTAGCCCACAGCGAACAAGCTGACGAATACCCGAAGGATGTTGCCCATCCAAAACTGATTCTCATCCACAACGCCGAGGCCCCTGAGCCACTCCAACCGGTACAGCATCGGGCGGAAAAGGCCGCGCAGCAATTCGGAGTCCAGGTCTCAGAAATTGAACGCCTTCCGTTCGATCTGTCCTCCCTCGAAGAGGAGGGAGCGTTCGTGAATGTCGATGCGAGTAACTTTGGACTGCTTGACCGCAGGCTGGACTGGCGGGCTCTCGGCGTAACGCTCCCCAGGTCCGGAGATTTCGCGTTCCGGCCGCCGCGCTGTGGACTGGTGCCCGACCGCTATCGCCTCCCACTCTTGCGTCCCGCGGCTCGGGCCCACGCCGCTCTGCAACGCTATTCCTACCATTTCAGACTGGTAGAAACCGTGTTCGAAAGTCCGAGCTATCGGTGGATTCCGTGGCGTGCGTGGCCGCGCTTCGAGGAGGAGTTCAACACCGCACAAGCACGGCTGCGCGGCGCGCTCGATGTCTACGACAGGAATTTCGATGAGATCCGCGAGACCGTCATTGAGACGTTTCGACAACTTGCGGCCGACTCCACACGCCGGCTGGGGGCGACCGGCCAGCCCGTTCCGCCAGGGTTCGAGGATGCGGTCGTGCGCGAGGTGCTCGACGTGCTGCCCACGCCGGAGTTGCTGTCGCAGAAGCTGATCCTCCGCTACCGAGTTGGCGTCATGTTGCTTGGTTCCGAGATGCTCGCCGAGCAGCGCCGCGCCGCGCAGGAGCGGCGCGAACTGGAGGCGATCGAGTCGGAACAGCGACTATCCGAGCGAGACGCGGAGGTGCACGAACGCACCATTCAGGAACGCCTCTGGGCGGAGCAGGAGCGACTGCGCCTGGAGCAGAACGCGGCCCAAGAAGAGCTTCGCCGGGAAGCCGAGGTCAAGGAACGTCTCCGCCAGCTGAAGCTGGAAGCCGCAAAGGAACGACTCCAGGACGTCCTGACACCGATACAGGAGGGCGCCCAGCAATTGCACGCCGCGGTGTTCGAAGCGGCGACAGCCATAAGAGACTCGCTGCAGAAGCACAACGCGCTACGCGGATCGTCCGCACGCAAGGCGCGCGAATTGTCGCGCTGGTTCCGCGCCATGAACTGGGCTGGCGACGATCAACTCGAGGCTCTCGTGGCCGAGCTGGAGCAACTTGCGACAGCACCAACCACCAAAAAGCGTAGGCGAAATCCCGCACCAATCGATCGTGTGCTCGGCGACATCATCGCGGTCACCTACGACAATGCCCGCTCCATTGCGGAGCCCAACCGCATGGCCGCCCTGGAGCTCTAACGCCCATGCTTGATTTCGCGCCGGCGTCGACCGAAGCCATGCTTCGCGAGCTCGACGTCCTCATCCGCGCGCGGTACTCGTTGATCAGCATCACGACCTTTGAAGAAAGCCGCTTCCGACGTTTGATGGAGGCGGTGAGCCAGCTCGAAAGACACCGCGCCAAGGGTTTATTCGTGTGGACGCGGACGCAGGGCCTGCGGCAGGTTCCGGCACCACACCAGGGCCTGGGGGAGCGGATGATTCCTGGCACGGAAGACCCTGTTTCGGTGCTGGATCACATTGCCCAGCAGGAGCGTGGGCTTTACGTTCTGTGCGACTACGGTCCGCACCTCGCGCCCGATGGTCTCGCGGACCCGCTTCTTGTGCGGCAGCTCAGGGAACTCGCCTGGTCAGCGAAGACCAAAGCCGTCACTGTCCTGTTCGTCGGGCCGACGTTTCCGGATATTCCAGCCCTCGAAAAGGAAATCAAGGCCGTCGATCTCCCACTTCCGGATACACGAGAGGTTGAGCGCATCCTCGATCTGCGCTTGCAGCAGCTCAGGGAGAGCCCGGAGGCGCGCGTGGACGTCGACGTACAGACACTCGAGCAACTTTCACAGGCGCTGCTCGGGCTCACTGAGACTGAAATCGACAACGCGCTCGCGAAGGCGGCGATCACGCTGGGCGGCATCAACGCCGAAGCGCTTCCGCTCGTGCTGGACGAAAAGCGCAGTGTGATTCGGCAGAGCGGCTCGCTCGCGTACACGCACCCCGAGCCGGTTGACCACCTGGGTGGTTACGAACATCTGCGGCGGTTGCTGCGCGAAGCCGCCGCAACCTTTACGCCGGCCGCTCGTGCTTTCGGAGTGGAGCCCCATAAAGGCGTGCTGCTCGTCGGCTTGCCCGGTTGCGGCAAGGACCTCTGCAAGAAGGTCGCCGCGTCCGTGCTCGGCAGGGCACTCCTGGATCTCGACTTCGGCTCGGTCATGGGCGAAGGTGGCGGAGTCATCGGCGCCGCGTCGATGAGCATCAGACGCGCCCTGAGCATCGCGACGACCCTCAAGGGGATTCTCGGCGTCTCGGAGTTCGAAAAAGGCGTCGGCGGGCTGCAATCATCAGCACACTCCGACGCAGGCGAGACCGCACGCACGATCGGCTTCCTGCTGAACTGGATGCAGGAGCAGAGTGACGTCTTTGTGTTCGCGACCGCCAATGACGTGAGGCAGCTTGCACCCGAACAGATCCGCCAGGGTCGCTTTGGACAGGTCGTCTTTGTCGACCTGCCAACGCCAGCGGATCGCGCCGCTATCTTCCGTGTGCATCTGGCCAGGCGTGGCCGGGATCCGCAGGAGTTCGATCTGGAAGCGCTGGCATCTGACTCGGACGGCTTTTCGGGCGCCGAAATCGAAGCTGCGGTGAAGGGCGGCATTCTGGATGCATATATGGATGGCTCCAGGCCGGTGACGACGTCGGACGTTCGCAAGCGCGCCCGGTCGATTCGGCCGACGTCCGACGTGAAGCGCGAGGAGATTGCCGAGTTGCGGCGCTGGGCGCACGACCACCTGGCGATCGATGCGGGCGATGGCCAGAACGTCGGCAGCCACGAGCGGCTTCTGGAGCTCTGAGCCGGCCGTGAGCAAGTACCTGGCGTATCCGGAGATCGTCTTCAAATCCCGGGAGCTTCTGCTCGCCTCACTCGCGGATCTCGGTTTTCTCGAGGTAGAGGAAGGTGAAGAGCTGGCCCTGTATGGCTACGAAGGCGATCGCCGCCCGGAGAGCGCCGCGCTCGTCGTGCGGCGCAGGTATATCGGCAGCGCGAGCAACGATCTTGGTTTTCGACTGACAAGCGACGGATACATACCGGTCATCAGCGAGTACGACCAGCTGACGCTGAGCGCGGGACAATTCCTCCCAAGGCTGCGTGTCGCGTATGCCGAACGTGTCGTCGAAACTCTTCGCAAGCGCGTGCGTGGCACGCTGCATCGCATCACCGAGGGCAACGTGATCAAGCTGCGCGTCCGGTACTGAGGCCATATGGCTGAGGTTGAATTCACCATCGACACGGTTTCGGGCGAGTTCCAGTTGCACGTGCATGGGGTCGCTGGTCCCGCGTGTGACGACATTGCGCGATTGGTCAAAGAGTTGGCCGGCACACCGGGGACGGAGGAGGCCACGGCTGAGTACCGCATGAGGTCCAGCGTGCGCTCCCGCCCCGAGGTCCGCACCCGGCGGACCGCTGGCTGACCATGCGAGAGCAGGTGTGGCTCGTCGATCGCGTCACCGGTGATCTTATCGTTGAGGGATTGGAAGCAGATGAGTCGCTTGCGTTCGCGGGCGACCTTCTGCCGAGTCCGACGGACCTGAAGTGTGCGCGCCCACTACGCGTGGCAACTCTTCCCGCCGTGGCCACCCATCCTTTGGCAACGCTTCGAGTCGCCGCCATCTGGCACGGCTCCCTTGTCGAGGGTCCGGGTCGAAGGTCCGTTGTCC
>JAFAZN010000161.1 GCA_019239775.1 Chloroflexota bacterium | reverse complement strand
GATCGACGACCTGCGAGACCAAGTGCTGAACTTCATCGACTACTTCAACCGAACCATGGCAAAGCCGTTCAAGTGGACCTACCAGGGAAAGCCCCTTCATGCCTGACCAATTGATCTCCGGCCAAACCAACGCCGGTGTGTACTAGTGTACGGATAACAGTCGTTATATGAATAGGCATGCCACGCTCCACACCGCGTTGGTCGCATACAACCGGTCGACGGTGTACTCCGCGCTCTATACGCCGACCATGGCAATCCTGGCCGGTGTGGTCACCGCGCTGCTGTTGTGGGCTGGTACGCGCGGTGAGCTGGCCATCTGGGGCATCTCGGTTGGGACGTTGACGGCGTTCATCCTGTTGTGCCAGCGATTCTTCAAGCCGATCACGGATCTTGGGGACCAGTGGCAGACGGTGCAGGCAGCGCTGTCGGGCGCCGAGCGCATTTTTCAGGTGCTCGCGATGCCTGTCGACGATGCACCGCCACCGCAGAACGCAGCCGTCGCAAACCAACCGCCGATTGTCGTGCGCGACGTGGTCTTCGGTTATCGCGACGGCCGGCCGATTCTGCACGGCGTCAGGATGGAGGTGCGTGCTGGAGAGCAGGTCGCGCTGGTGGGTCGCACCGGCGTAGGCAAGACAAGTCTGCTCCACCTGATCGGTGCTTTGTACGCACCCTGGCAGGGAGCGGTCCATGTGCTGGGGCGCGATCCACGCTCCATCTCCGAGGAGGATCGCCGGCGACTCATCGGAGTCGTTCCGCAGTCACTGCATCTGTTCAGCGGTTCGATCCTCGAGAACCTCACGCTGAACGACCGAACGGTTCCGTTCGACAATGTGGTGTCCGCCGCGCGCATGACCGGTCTGGATCAGGTGGTCGAATCGCTGCCGGATAGATATGCGACAGAGTTGAGTGGCGCCGGACGGGGTGGAGGTGTGCAACTCTCTGCCGGCCAGCAGCAACTGCTCGCGCTTACCCGCGCTGATGTGGGGTCCGCCGGTTATCCTGCTCGATGAAGCTACATCGGCGATTGACAATGCCAGCGACGCGGCGTTCCGTGCCGCATTACACGCGATTGTCAAAAAACAAAACAACGCCGTCCTGACCATTGCCCCAACGGCTGGCCACGGCCCAAGAGGCTGAGCTGACACCTACTGAGATCAACAAATGCGCTGCTGAGCGGCGATGCCGGAACGCGCCCATTGGACACGGCGCTCTGCCAATCGCCCTGCTCGTGGCGACTCTTCTAGATCGTTGTACACAAGGACCCCGGCGTCAAACGCCTACGGCTTTTCAATCGACAGCAAACATGCCACCGCTGCCCCGTTGACTGTTAACGAACTAGCCCGTACATTAGGAGTCGAGAGAGGGAGGAGCACCGACTGTATGGCCATCGCCGTCGACCAGCCACGCCACACACCGACGCGCGCCGCGTTCGCGAGTTGGATCGGAAGCGCGCTGGAGTACTACGACTTCTTTATCTATGGCACCGCGTCGGCGCTCGTCTTCGGAAAAGTCTTCTTTCCGAACACCGACCCCGCCGCCGGCTTGTTGCTCTCGCTGGCCACTTTCGGCGTCGGCTACGTCGCTCGGCCAATCGGCGCCTTCTTCCTCGGCCACATCGGCGACAAGTTCGGCCGCAAGCGCGTCCTGATCAGCACCGTCGTGCTGATGGGCGCGTCAACCTTTCTGGTTGGCTGCTTGCCGGGCTATGACCAGATTGGCGTGTTCGCCCCGACGCTGCTGGTGATCTTGCGTCTGTGTCAGGGCTTTTCCGCCTCCGGCGAGCAGGCCGGCGCCAATTCGATGAGTCTGGAACACGCACCGCGCGGCCGTCGTTCGTTCGTGACCAGTTTCACTCTGAACGGCACACAAGCCGGTTCGCTGCTGGCAACTGGCGTTTTCATTCCGGTTTCGACCCTGCCGCAGGACCAACTGCTGGCATGGGGCTGGCGTGTGCCGTTCTGGCTCAGCCTGGTTGTTGTCGTGGTGGGGCTGCTGATCCGTCGCGGTCTGTCGGAAACCCCCGCATTTATCGAGAACCAGCAACGGCGCACCCTCGCGCGGGCGCCGCTGTCGCTCGTGTTCCGCAACTACACGCCGCAGATGGTGCGGGTGCTGTTGTGCAGCCTCGTGTCCACCGTAAGCACGATTTTCGGCGTCTACGGCCTGTCCTACGCCGTCAACATCGTCAAGATCAATCAGACGACCATGCTGACGGTTGGCATCGTCGCGAATGTCGTGGCGCTGGTGGCGCTGCCATCCTGGGCGTTGCTCGCCGACCGAATCGGCCGCAAGCCGGTGTTCATCTTCGGCGCACTCGCGCCGGGCGTGTTGATGTTCGCCTACTTGTGGTCGATCAGTCAGGCCAACATTGCACTCATCTTCGCCGTTGGCATACTGATGAGTGGCATTACGTACAGCGCCTCCAACGCGATCTGGCCGGCGTTCTACGGCGAGATGTTCGATACACGCGTACGTCTGTCCGGCATGGCAATTCCCACCCAGATCGGATTCGCGCTCGGCGGTTTCGCACCAACCATTGCGGCGGCCCTCCAGGGTGGCGATGCCGGCGCATGGACCCCCGTTGCAGTGGTGACGCTTGTCGCCTGCCTTATTGCGGCGGGCTCGGCCGCGACGGCGCGCGAAACCTACCAGCTGGAGCTGCACGAGCTCGGAAACGAACCCGCCACACAATCTGCCTCGGTCGCCATCGCATCCTGAATACTCAGTGCAAGCCATTGTTCTCGAGGGTCTCTGCCAGGCAATCGTTCGCGAGCTGCCGGATCCGGAGCCCGCGCGTGGCGAGGTGGTGGTGCACATCGCGCGCGCGGGAATCTGCGGTAGCGATGTGGCAGTTTTCACAGGCGAACGCCAGGTGGAGTACCCGCTGGTGATGGGCCACGAGGCCGTTGGCTACGTGGTGAATCCGGGGGATTCGAGCTACGCTTCGGAGACTCGCGTCGTCATCGAACCGAATCTTCCGTGCGGCGCGTGCCGCGTCTGTCGGCGTGGGCACGCCAATGTGTGTCCCTCGAAGCGCTCGCTCGGCATGAACTGGCCGGGTGCATTCGCCGAGCAAGTGTCAGTGCCGGCGGAATATGTGCACGCGCTGCCCGCCGATCTGGATTACGAAGAAGCGGTCGGCATCGAACCGCTGGCGGTGGCTCTCCATGCCCTGAGGGTGAGTGAAGTTACGGAGGGTGACCACGTGGCAGTGATCGGTTGTGGTGCGGAGGGTCTGCTCCTGGTACAGGCTCTGGTGGCAAGTGGTGCGCGTGTGCTCGTGGCGGACCTGCGCGAGGAGCGCCTTGCTGCGGCGCGCGCCCTCGGCGCGGAGCGCACGCTGCTGGTTGGCCCGAATGAACGCCCTGGCGAGGAGGCTGACTTTTGCGCACCCATCGTGTTCGAATCCGCGGGCGCAGCAAAGGCGCTGGAGCTGGCGCTGGCGAGTGCAGAACCTGGCGGGCGTGTGGTCGCCCTTGGGCTTGGAGCAGATGCCGCAAAGCTGGTGCCACTCAGTTTCGTGCGCCGGGGGCTCACGCTCATCGGCAGTCTGATTTATGAGCATCCACTGGACTTTCAGCATGCAATTCACGTGGTGAGTGAGGGGAAAATCCGACCTTCTACACTCGTCTCACAGACGGTCACTGGTCTGGAGTCGGTGCCCGCTGCGCTGCAGGCGCTCGCCACCAGCGATGCCGGCGGCAAGGTGATGGTCAATCTCGATTCGCACCGATGAAACGTTGCATCGCGACCGTGTCGCTGAGCGGCACGCTCGAGGACAAGCTCCGCGCCATCGCCAGCGCCGGGTTCGATGGCGTTGAGATCTTCGAAAACGATCTCGTGAATTCCGGTGCGGCGCCACGCCAGATACGCCAGCTTGCCGCGGACCTCGGGCTCAGCATCGACCTGTTCCAGCCCTTTCGGGACCTGGAGGGCGTCCCGGACGACGTGTTTCGTCGCAATCTCGACCGGGCCGAGCGTAAATTCGACGTCATGGCGGAGCTCGGCGCACCACTGCTGCTGGTGTGTTCCAACGTCGGATCGCAGGCCATCGCGGACCCCAATCGGGCCGCGGCCCAGTTACACGCCGCGGCAGAGCGTGCTGCGCAGCGCAATCTCCGCATCGCCTACGAAGCGCTTGCCTGGGGACGCCATATCCAGACGTACGGCCAGGCCTGGAGCATGATCCAATCAGCAGATCATCCGGCGCTTGGCCTGTGCATCGACAGCTTTCACACCCTGGCACTCGGGGACGATCCGCATGGCATCGTGCGCATTCCGGGCGACCGGATCTTCTTTCTGCAGCTTGCCGATGCGCCGAAACTGCAGATGGACCC
>JAFAZN010000125.1 GCA_019239775.1 Chloroflexota bacterium | reverse complement strand
ACCGCGGCTTCGAGACCGTCACCTACATGATCGATGGCGTGTTCGAGCACCAGGATTCCAACGGCGGTGGTGGCGTGATCACCAACGGCGATACGCAATGGATGACCGCCGGCGCGGGCATCCTGCACATCGAGCGACCGCCCGAGCAGCTCGTGGTGAGCGGCGGTCTGTTCCATGGCCTTCAACTCTGGGTGAATCTCCCCGCGCGCGAGAAGATGGTTGCGCCGCGCTACCAGGACATCCGCGCCGACAGGGTCTCGCTGCTGACCTCACCTGACGGTGGGGCGCTCATTCGGGTGATCGCAGGATCAGTGGATGGCCATGCCGGACCTGGCGTGACCTACACACCAATCTCGGTGGTCCACGCCACACTCCGACCTGGCGCGGAGGTGGATATCCCCTGGCAGCCGGACTTCAACGCGCTCGTCTACGTGCTGAGCGGAAAGGGCAGGGTAGGGCCGCAGCATCGGCCGTTCCAGACTGGCCAGCTGGCTGTCCTTGGCGGTGGCGATGCCATCCGCGTCGCGGCGGACCGTGCTCAGGACAGCCACATGCCCGCCCTCGACCTGTACATCATGGGTGGCCAGCCAATCGGCGAGGTCGTCGCCTGGTACGGCCCATTTGTGATGAACACCCACGAGGAGCTTGCCCGCGCCTTCGACGACTACCGTCAGGGCCGCCTCGGAACCATTCCCGCCAGCGCGCTTGCTTGATTGGTTGATTGATTTTCCCGCTGACGCCAGCCCCGCGCGGCGCCCGCGCTCTGGATCAGGAACGAGCCGATCAAGATCGTCCAGATTCCGCCGAACACGTCGCCATAGAAGATGCGGACCACGCCAAGACCGACCATCACCAGGCCGAATAGCTGGCCGATGATCGAGGCGATGAGGGTGGCTCGCCCGTAACGGTGGGTGATGCCCCACACGATGGAGCGGAACACTCGGCCGCCGTCCAGTGGAAACGCGGGCACCAGGTTGAAGGTGCCCAGGATCAGGTTGATCGCGGTGAGATACGTCAGCAACGCCGCGCTCGGTGACATGGCGCGCAGCGCCCGCACACTTGTGCCGAAGAACACGTCAATCGGCGATGGCAGATTAAGGCTGTGGCCGATGGCCCAGAACAGTCCGGCCAGCGCGAAGCTGGTCAGCGGGCCTACGGCCGAGACAACAAACTCGTCCTGGGCGGACTTGACGTCGTCGAGGATGTTCGAGACGCCGCCGAAGATGAACAGCGTGATGTCGCGCACGCGCATGCCGCGAGCCTGGGCGACCAGCGAGTGGCTGAGCTCGTGGATCAGCACGGAGGCGAACAGCGACAACGCCGCGACCGCGCCGAAGATCAAGGGTACGACGAGCCCCTGCTGGCGTGGGATGACAAACCGAAAGTAGCCGCTCCCCAGTCCCCAAGTGACGAACGCAAACGCCAGCAGCCAGGTGGCGTGGACGCGCACGTCGATGCCAAAGATGCGGCCGATCGACAGCGATTGGTTCATAGGAGACTCTCTCAGTCCTCTCCAGGGTTCACTGTAGCCCTCTACCCTTGAACCCACATGAGTTTCGAGCCGCCCGGTGGTGCGCGGCGCGCGACCTCAGACATTGCGCGTGTCTGCTATGTCTTGCTGCTGCTGAACCTGGCCGACGGCATGGTCAGCACGCTGGCCTCGGCGTACGCCGGCAGCCTCGGCTATCCGATCGCGGATATCGGCCTGATCGTGGCGCTGTATTCGGTCGCCAGCCTGGCCTCGCGGCTCCCGTCGGCAAGGCTCGCCGACGGCAAAAACGCGCACACGTGGCTGATCGCAAGTTGTGCGATCTTCGCCGCCAGCCTGGCACTCTATCCGTTTGCAACGCAGACCTGGGCGCTTATTGCCGTACGCATCCTGCATGGAGTCACGTTTGGTGCGGCGACAACCCTGAACATGGCGACCTTTCTGGCGGTCTGCACTCCCGCCAATCGCCGCGCCGCCACAGCGGGCTTCACGGCGAGTTGGTCCGGCGGGTATTCGATCGGCAACTTCGTGGCCGGCGTGATCGCCGACACCTACGGCTTCGGAGCGGCATTCATGCTCGCGGCGATCTTTCCGCTGATCGCGATCCTCGCCACCCCGAAACTGAAGGAATCTCTGCCAACAACCACGTCGGCGAAGCGGGATGCCAAAGCCACCTGGCGCGTGATGTTCAACGCCGAGGTGCGCGCCGTCCCGCTGCTCGCGTTCAGCGTGAACTTTCTCAACGCGCTGCTGACCACGCTGTTTCCGCTGTACGTGCTGGCCATCGGTCTGACCCTATCAGTTGTCGGCACCGCCCGAGCGCTCCAGTCGCTGACCAACACGCTGGTCCGCCCGATCTCAGGCTCGACGGTGCAGCGTTTCGGCGCGTTGCAGCTGGGCACCGCTGGCGTGGTGCTGACCGCGGCGGCGATCGTGTGCATTCCCTTCAGCACCGCGCCACTGATTCTGCTCGGACTGTTCGTCGTGGTAGGCGCGGGCCGAGCCGTCGGAGTGGTGGCCAATGCGACCGGCACGCTCGACCTTGCGTCCAAGGGCGTGCTCAAGCGCGGTACCGCCTCGGCGCTGATGACGGCCGGCGGTGACTCGGGCAACGTGGTGGCCCCACTGCTGGCAGGCGCCACCGCCGCGGCGATCGACATCGGGCCGGCCATGCAGGTGCTGGCGATCGCGACCGCCGTGGCCAGCATCGTGGCGGTCCTGACGAGCCGCTCAGCCCGAGTCAGCGCTTCGTCGGTTTCGGCTTGAGCGGCTAAATGTCCACCAAACCGCGGGCGCCAGCGGCCCAGGTGACCGCCCGCGTGGGAACGCTCCGCTCCGAGTCGGTGCGCGGTTCCTCGCGGAAGCGGTAGTCCTCCTTGCGGATCACTTCGTCGAGGTCCGCGAGCATCTGCGCCAGCACTGTTCGTGTCCTGTTCACGATAGGCTCGGCGTTCGGGCCGCCGAGACGCGCCACTGCGAGCGTGTGGCGTCGGCACAACCCATCCGAGTTTTCCAGACGCTGTGGTTCGACCGAAACCACAGCCACCAGTGCGAGGAGGTAGCGTTCCTCGGCGTCAGCCTGCGCATCGCACGCGGGGCAGCGCACATCGGTCTGGCCTCCACCGAGCAGCCCACGCAGACGTCGGCGCTGCGGCCCAACCGCGTTGACGTCGATCTCGTTGAGCGCGGTGTTCAGCACGTCCCGATAGATCAGCGCGGTGCCGAGCACACTCCGCGCTTCTTCGAGCCACTGATGCGCATGCGCGTTGCAGAATCCGCCCCCGCGGCGCAACTGTTGACGTAAGCCGAGATCGTTGACCTGCTCGTAGGCGATCGAGCCGATCAAACGCGAGACCGAACGCAAGCTCAATCGACACACCGCACAGCCAGGTAAGGCGAGCGCCTCGCGAACCTCGAAGGCAGTGGCGTCGCGGGGCCCGACAGAGCTCACACTGCTCACTCTACGCGTGCGACCTCCAGAGGCGTGGCCAACCTCACGCAATCCCGCGGAGTAGACTCAACCTTGCCCGGAGGACGTAATCGCAGTGGTTAGCGCAACCCTCTCGCTAGACCAGCTCACCGAAGAGATCACCCACGCGCAATATCGGGAGGCGGCGGACAGTTTCTGCCGGCTGGTTGCCGCGGGGGATCGTCCACTGAACGAGGTGGTGCACACGGCTATCGCCGCCGCCGCGCCATTTGTGCAGGTGCCCTCACACCTGATGCAGCAACCTGGTGGCGACCTGCGGGGCGTCAACTACGACCACACGATTCTCGGTTGGCGTGGTGCGCTCGCGCTGATCCCGCGGATGAACGACACGCGTCGGGCAGTGCTGCCAACAGTCCAGGCGATGTGGTACGTCCCGCAAGGTCTGAACATTTGGGAACAGATCATCTGCGAGTTCCCAGGGCATTACGCGCGTGATGCCGAAAAGTGCAACACAAAGTCGCCGGGGCCAGACCCGGAGGTGAATCGCTTCGATGGGCCAGCCTGGCAGCCGCCAAGAATCCACTTCGAAGACCACGATGCGATTCGTGGCGGATCCGTCGCGGAGCGATTGGACCGTTTCAATCTTGCCATCGCCGAAGGCAATCGTGAAGAGAGTTATGGCCTGTTCCTCGGCCTGGCCGAAGATGTTGAAAGTCGCAGTGCATTGAAGGAGCGCCTGCTGTTCGCGGGCATCACGGACCTTCAGGACACGCTGATCAATCGTGGCGGCTATCAGAACATCGGCCACAAAGCCTTGCGCGCGCGGGCGCTGATCGATATCGCTGACTTTTTCGGCTGGGAAAACGCGCGCGAAGTCATGTACACCGTTGTTCCGGACCTGGGTTGTTCCCCACGTCTGTACGGGTTGTGGACGGAGATCTCCAACCTGGTCAAAATGGAGGTCCCGAACGCTTCACGGATTCCGAAACGCTCCGATCGTCCACTGACCGAGCGCGAATTGGATTCTCTTGCCGATGCCCTGCTGTGGGGTGGCCCATACGAAGTCAACGACATCGTCATCGCGCTGTACCGGAGTGGCCACGGGATTCTCGACATTTCAGATGGAGTCGCGGTTGGCTACCAGCGCTATCTCATGGATGTGCTGGAGCATCCAAACCTGTTCAATCATCCGATGCATTCGTTCGACTACTTGAATGTGGTCAACACCTGGATTCGCAACTACGACAGCCCGCACCAGGTGAAGGGTCCGTTCATGGTGGCGCGTTTTGTGAATGACGCAATTCGGTCGAATGCAATGTCACCGCGCGATGTGGTGCAAGGTCTGCCATCACGTTTCGAATTCCGCGCATGGGCCGACTCCGTGTCACTGGACCGCCTGTGTGGTGAATTGCTCGAGCAGATTCTGGCGCAGGACGCGCCACGGGCTTGTGCATTGGTGGATTCCTACCTGGAGCGGACCTCCGAGCGGCAGGAATTGCTGGAGACAATCACGTATGCCGCGTGCCATTTCCAGAATGATCCCCATGTCATGCGCAACTGCTGTTCGTCCGTGGAGGAATTCACCTACAACCAGACGCCTCGGCGTGACGATATCCTGCGCGGGTTTGTGAAGCACCAAGCCCGCTACGTGAAGCGCGCGAGCAATCACGACGCCTTCAATCTGTACGCGCAGTACTTCGACGACTCGGCGATTCGTCGGTGAGTCTCCGTGGGTTGTGGGACTTGCGCAACGCGGCTGCTGAAACGCTGGTGCGCGTGGAGCTCGTCATGCGGGATGCGCTGCAAACCGTCTCGGCGGAGGAGGTGATCGCGTTGCTCGAGACGTTCTCTCCGGCGCGTTCACCCGGTCCGGAGTGGACGCGATCGTTCGATCCGCTGGTCGAGCACCTGTGGACCTGGTGCGACAGTTCCGTGCTGGCTGACGCCGAGGCGCGCCTGCGCCAGCGCGGCGGTCCATGGAATGCCATCGCCAACGCGCTGACGCCCGAAAACGGCGAGCGCATCCGCAACCGCCTGCAGCACAAGCAACTCCCGTCGCGCATCCCGCCCTTCACCCTCGCCTGAGAGCGCCCACCGGCCATGACGGACCTCGAGGCCGACCTGGAGATTGACGGTCGCTTTCCCTCAGGCGAGTGGACCGGCTTCTTTCTGCAGCCGCCATCGACCTCACGCCACTGGATGCAGCTGCACCTCACCTTCCGCGCTGGCACCCTCAAAGGCGATGGCAGCGACTGGGTTGGTCCGTTCACCATCGACGGCGGCTACCAGCTCGATGATGGCCGTTGCTGGTGGACGAAGCGCTATACCGGCCGCCACGACGTCAGCTACTCGGGCTACAACGAGGGCAAAGGCATCTGGGGTGTCTGGAATATTCCACCCACGGCCAAGGGCGGCTTTCACATATGGCCGGCTGGCATGGCCGATCCCACCCAGTCAGCGCTCACACAAGCCGAGCAGGCACCCGTGGAGGCAGTCGGGCCGCGCACCATCACCCGGCGCACCTTCATCGGGCGGTGAGGCTGTCGATTTCGAGCAGCCCTGTTTGTGTAACCACTGACATCGACTTATCGGAGGGCTATCTATCAACCATGCCGCGTTACCTGCTCAACATTTATCAGCCCGATGGTGATCCGCCACCACCTGAAGTCCTCGAGCCCATCATGCGCAACATCGCCGCGGTACAGGACGAGATGAAAGCGGCGGGCGTCTGGGTCTTCAATGGCGCACTGCATCTGGCGTCGATCGCCACTGTAGTGAGCCTCCGCAACAACGAACCGGTGATTACCGATGGCCCGTACGCTGAAGGCAAAGAGCACATCGGTGGCTTCATCATCATCAATGCGCCTGACCTGGACGCCGCACTGGAGTGGGCTCGCAAAGCCAACCGCGCACTCACGCTGCCGATCGAAGTGCGGCCGTTCCGCGAAGACGTGGTCTAGTGCATTCCTCGGTAGAGGTCCAGGAACCCTCCTGGTTGTCTCGCAACTGCGTCGAGCCGCTCGAGACCTGGAAGCCGTAGCTTGTTACCAGCCGTTGGCACCAGCGACATCGAACGTGTCTTTCGCGAAGAATACAGCCGCGCGGTGGCTGTCCTCGTTCGTGTTTTCGGTGATATCGATCTCGCAGAAGAGGCGGTCCAGGACGCCTTCACAGTGGCGGTGCAGCGTTGGCCTGCCGATGGTCTGCCGCCGAGTCCGGCCGGCTGGATCATCACCACCGCTCGAAATCGGGCAATCAATCGGGTTCGACGCGAAGCCACCCGCGACGAGCGCCACGCCGAGGCGTTGCGGCTGCAACTCGCACGCGAGCCAGATGCACGAGCCGACGACGAGGAGACTCCATTGCGCGACGATCGCCTGCGGCTGATCTTCACCTGCTGCCATCCAGCGCTTGCAGTCACCGCGCAGGTTGCGCTGACCTTGCGATTGCTCGGTGGGCTTACGACACCGGAGATTGCCCGTGCGTTCCTTATGCCGGAAGCGACCATGGCCCAGCGACTGGTTCGCGCCAAAAGTAAGATCCGTGACGCGCACATCCCGTATCGGGTGCCTGGAGAGGCGGAGCTTCCGGACCGCCTGCGCGCCGTGCTCACGGTGGTGTACCTGATCTTCAACGAGGGCTACACGGCAAGCTCCGGCGAACAGTTGACCCGTCCGGACCTGTGCAGCGAAGCCATACGGCTGTCCCGACAGTTGGTGGAGCTCATGCCCGACGAGCCGGAGGTCATGGGACTGCTCGCGCTCATGCTGCTCAGCGAGGCCAGGCGCGCGGCGCGCACGACACCGGCCGGTGAGCTGGTACCGCTGGCGCAGCAGGACCGCTCCATCTGGAATCGGCAGTTGATTGCCGAAGGCCAGTCACTGGTGCGTCGGTGCTTGCGCGCTGATTTACCTGGGCCGTACCAGATCCAGGCGGCCATCAACGCCGTGCACAGCGACGCGCCCACCGCCGATGCCACGGATTGGGGCCAGATCCTCCAGTTATATGACCAGTTGATGGCCATCGCACCGGGTCCGGTGGTTGCGTTAAATCGCGCAGTGGCGGTGGCGGAGGTTGAAGGAGTGGCCGCTGCGCTGGAGCAGGTGGATCGATTGGAGTTAGAGAGCTATTACCTGTTTCACGCGATTCGGGCGGACCTGCTCCGCCGGTTGCACCGCGATGCCGAAGCACGACTCGCGTATGACGCCGCCATCGCAAAAACCGAAAACGCCGCCGAGCGCGCCTACCTCCAGCACCGCCGCGACATGCTGTAGCCAGTTCGGCACAACGAGTTCTGCGAGGTTTGTCCACAGGATTCTCCTGGGGTACCTTCGCACCGAAGTTCCGATGAGAGGTCCAGGATCCTTCCTGGTTACGCCTCTGCGTATGGGAAGTCGAAATGGTGCGACAATCGGTAACAGACCCATATGCAACCGACCTCAACGTTCCCCACGCTCGTGCAAGTGGTTCTCGATACCACCGATGTTCGCAGGCTGGCCGAGTTTTATCGCGAGCTTCTTGGCTATGAGTACCGCCCTGGCGATGAGCCGCGCCAGGGTGAGCAGAACCTCGACTGGCTAGGCCTGCGTCACCCGTCAGGTTCGCCGCGCATCGCCTTCCAGTTGACAGAACGCCTGCCACGATCCACCTGGCCGAAGCCGGACATTCCGCAGCAGCTGCATCTGGACCTCAGCGTATCGAATAAACCGGAGCTGGATGCCCAGCACGAGCGCGTGCTGAAGATGGGCGCAACGTTGATCTTCGATCGTTCCGAGGATCCGCAGGAACCGCTGTACGTCTACGCCGACCCCGCGGGCCACCCCTTCTGCATCTTCGTGGCGCCAACAACCGCGTAAAGCCAATGCCTCGACTGGATCCACATTCCTGGACGGACAGCGATCAGCCGCAGGCGGAATTTCTCACCTGGCGCGCGCAGGTGGATTTTTCCACGCGCACGCTCGAGTGCGAAGCGTTACTCCACTTCGATAATGCTGCGAGCTCCGGTCCGTTGGACCTCGACACCCGTGGTCTGACGATCCACCGTGTTACGGACTCTGGTGGAAAGCCGCTGGCGCTCGGTTTCGAGGCCCATGAACCAATTATCGGTTCGCGACTGCGCATTGATCTGCCAGTGGGTACGGACGCGATCAAGATCGACTACGTGACGTCGCCGAATGCGTCTGCGCTGCAGTGGCTCGAACCGTCTCAGACAGCCGGTGGTGCACAGCCGTTCCTGTACAGCCAGTGTCAGCCCATCCACGCGCGCTC
>JAFAZN010000093.1 GCA_019239775.1 Chloroflexota bacterium | reverse complement strand
TTGCGCCGTGATGCGCTTGCCAACGTTCTTGCCGTAGAGGTGGGCGCCCGTGCCCTGGCGTGGCGGCAGGTCCTCGAGCGCCTTCAGCAGGTCTGAGTCGGAGGCCTCGAGATCGATGGGATCAGCGAACGGCTGCGGATAGTCGATGCCGGTTGCCCAGTAGATCTCAACGCGATTGTCCTCCGGATCGCGAAAGTACGCCCCAAAAGCGATGCCGTGGTTGACAATTCGATCGAACGTGCAGCCATAGTCTTTGACCCTGCGATAGAGCGCTTTCAAGTCCGTCAGGCTGTCGACGTGGAACGAGACCTGGCCCGCCTCCGTCTTCTGGTCAGCCGAGTGGGCCAGCGCAAGCTCGTGGTGCTCCTCACCGGGGCGGGCGCTCAGGAACACGATGCGCTCGCCACCGCGGTCGGTGACGGTCATGCCCAGGACGTTGGTATAGAAGTCAAGCATTGTGGGCATGTCGTGGACGAAGAGGCCGACGTGGCCCAGGCCTGTAACTTTAGCCGCCATCTGCTGTCCCTCCCGTGGTTGGGTGACGAGCGGGATGCTACCGCTCAGCCTACTTTTCCGCAATGCGGAACCTTATTCTAAGCTGACGTTCACGCTTCGTTGGCGCGCATTCGCGCACGTCGCTGCGGCGGCAGCATTTATGCATGCCCACGCCTGAAGCCTGTTGACACTCGCCCAGCAGAGAGCTAGGATTCCGTACAGCGGAATCACATTCTAACTTTGGCTGAGTTAGGGAGGGCGCGCAATGGACACGGTGACGCCCGCGCTGGACGTCGATAGCCTCACGTGCTGGCAAGGTTGCTCTTGAACATGGGAGGGAGCGCGGCGTGCTGACGCGGCAACCAGCATGCCCCATCTCGGTGGACTCCAACGAGCTACTCGAACGCGCACGGGGACTGTTACCGAAGCTCAAGGAGCGCGCATTCGATACCGAACATGCCGGGCGCGTGTCCTCGGAAACCGTCAGTGACATTCTGGCCACTCACCTCAACCGGATAAGTGTGCCAGTCCGGTTTGGTGGCCTCGACGTCGAGTTCAGCTTGATGCATGACATTGCCATCGAGTTCGGTCGAGCGTGCGGTGCGAGCTCCTGGTGTTTTTCGTTGTGGGGTGTTCACAACTGGTGGGTTGGTTACTACTCGCCTGAGGCGCAAGAGGAGGTGTACGCCAACGGTCCCGATGTGCTTACCTCATCCGCCGGGTTTGCGATCAACTCGCAAGCAGAACCGGTACCCGGCGGTTTCCGCGTCTCGGGACACTGGCAGTTCTCGAGCGGCTGCGATCACGCAGAGTACGTATTTGCAATCACGTCCTCACCGGATGGTCCAATGGGCACCATCGTCCCGCGCTCCGATTTCGCGATTCTGGAGGACTCGTGGAACGTTTCGGGGCTTCGCGGCACCGGTAGCAAGGACATCGTGATTGACAATGCCTTCGTACCCACGCATCGCACGCTACCTGGGCGGGGCAACATGTTCAGCACCACCGCCTGGTCGCCGCGCGACTATCACCACCAGCGGCGGTACACCGTCCCGATGGGTGCTCTCATCGTCTGGGACCTGGTAGCTCCTGCTATTGGCCTGGCGCAGGGCGCTGTCGACGAGATGGTGGCGCGTCTCACGGGCACCAGCGGTCGCGCCCGCGCAGCAGATTCACCCATGGTTCAGGCAAAGATCGCAGAGTCAGCTGCCGAGATAGATGCAGCTCGAGCGCTCATGCATGCAGATTTCGAAGATGCTCAGGGCAAGGGCGAGCGCGGCGAGCCAATTACGCAACTGGACCTCGCGCGCTACGCACGCGACAAGGCGTACTGCATGAAGCTAGCCGTGGGTGCTGTCAACCGTATGTTCGATATGGCCGGCGGTCACGCATTGTTCGTGACAGATCCAATGCAACGCATCCACCGCGATGTGCAGGCATGTATGCATCGCGACGGCCTGGTATTCGATTTCGGAGCCCAGCCGTACGGCGCTGCGATACTGGGGATCGATCCCAGCACAATCAGGATTCGTCGCTGAGCGCTGTCGCGACTTTCGCCCAAGTTGGATGAATTGAGGGATGCAATGAAGCTCGGTAACGGGGCTCAATTCACATCACGGCGAGCGTTCTTGTACATCATGGCGCGGATCTCGTGACGGCGCCCACTCAGACACCCGCGCCAGCCGAGGTGGAGGGATTCTGGCTCTGGGATAACGTTCACGCGCCACGCCCTATCGCACCAATATCAGGCGACACCATCACCCAACACCTCGCCGCTGGATTCACGCGGGCGATGGCAGAGTTGGGCAGTCGCGCAGTCATGCGCTCGCGGCAATTCAACCACTACCCCTACCACAGCATTTTGCTGCCACCGTACCAGAGTGGCGATGATTCCAGCAGCTATCTAGCGAATCTCGCGAAATTCGTTCCGACAATCGGCGAGCTGTGGCAAAACGAGTGGCTGCCATCGATAGTGCCAGGACTCAACGAAGCGCGCACTCTGGACTATGCCAGTCTGGACGACGCTCGACTCATTGAGGCATTTCGCAAGCAATTAGACGACTCGGCGTACCGCTGGTGGATCCACGGCAAACTCAACTTTGTGCTGGTTCCCGCGAGCGAGTTCGTGGCTTTTTACAATGAGCAGTTTCATCCGGAGTCACCGGTCGAAGCCTACGAAGTCCTCCAGGGCTTCGAAACATTGTCATTGCATCAGGGGCGCGGCCTCTGGCGCCTGAGTCGGATTGTCAAAACTGATGCCGGTCTCCAGGCACTGTTCGAGCGAACGGAAACTCACCAATTGCTGAAGGAGCTGTCCTCGACGGTCGCCCCTGCGTTTTTCCTCAGCCAGTTCAACGCGTACCTGAATCAGTTCGGCTGGCGCAGCGACGCCATCTTTGACATTGCCGCTACTCCGTGGATCGAGGATCCGTCTATACCACTGAATATCATCAAGGGCTACGTATCGCTCGACGACACCCAGAGTCCCGATGCGGAGCTTTCAGCATCGATAGCTCGTCGCGAATACCTGCTCGACCAGGCGAGGACGAAGCTCGCATCGACCGCGTCCGCGGCGACGTTCGAGCAGCTGTACGAAGCGGCGCGGCACAACCTCACGGTAACGGAGGACCATAACTACTACATCGACTGCCTCGGTGTTGCCGTCCTGAGGCTAGCGCTCCTCGAAACTGGTAGGCGGCTCCTCAGCCGCGGCCAGTTGGCCGTCGCAGACGACGT